>DDSQ01000007.1 GCA_002343845.1 Planctomycetes bacterium UBA2386
CACTACACGATGGGCGGCCTCTGGGTCGACTACGACCTGCAGTCGACGATCCCGGGCCTGTTCGTGCTCGGCGAAGCGAACTTCAGCGACCACGGCGCCAATCGCCTCGGTGCTTCGGCCCTGATGCAAGGGCTCGCCGACGGCTACTTCGTGATCCCGTACACGCTCGGCGGCTACCTGGCCGGCCAGAAGCCGGGCGGCGGCAAGGCCGACCATCCCGAGTTCGCGCGCGCCGCAGCTGGCGTCGCCGAAGCGAGCAAGCGGCTGCTCGGCATCAACGGCAAGCGCACCGTCGACGACTTCCACAAGGCGCTCGGCAAGATCATGTGGAGCAAGTGCGGGATGAGCCGCAACGAAGCGGGCCTGCGCTCGGCGATCGCCGAGATCCAGGACCTGCGCCAGCAGTTCTGGCGCGACGTGCGCGTGCCCGGGGCCGCCGACTCCACCAACCAGTCGCTCGAGAAGGCCGGCCGCGTTGCCGACTTCCTCGAGTTCGGCGAACTGCTCTGCCGCGACGCGCTCGAACGCCGCGAGTCGTGCGGCGGCCACTTCCGCGAGGAGTGGCAGGACGACGGCGAGGCGCGGCGCGACGACGAGAACTTCTGCCACGCCGCCGTGTGGGAGCACAAGGGCGAGGTCAAGGACGCCGTGCGGCACCGCGAACCGCTCACCTTCGAGAACGTGCACCTGGCGGTGCGGAGCTACAAGTGATGAAGGTCACCCTGAACGTCTGGCGCCAGAGCAAGCGCAGCACGAAGTCCGACTTCCGTCAGGACGGGCGCATGGTCCGTTACGAGCTCGACGCCGTGTCGCCGGACATGTCGTTCCTCGAGATGCTCGACGTGCTCAACGAGCAGCTGATCAAGAAGGGCGAAGAGCCGGTGGTCTTCGACCACGACTGCCGCGAGGGCGTCTGTGGTGCCTGCGGCGTGATGATCGACGGCGAAGCGCACGGCCCCGAGAGCGGCACCACGACCTGCCAGCTGCACATGCGCAGCTTCCGCGACGGTGCGTCGATCACGGTCGAACCGTGGCGCGCCGCGGCGTTCCCGGTGATCAAGGACCTGATGGTCGACCGCTCGGCGTTCGACCGCGTGGTGCAGGCGGGCGCCTTCGTCTCGGTCAACACCGGCGCGCCGCAGGACGCGAACGCGATCCCGGTGCCCAAGCACGACGCCGATCGCGCGTTCGACGCGGCGACCTGCATCGGCTGTGGTGCGTGCGTCGCGGCGTGCAAGAACGCGTCGGCGATGTTGTTCGTCGGCGCCAAGGTGTCCCACTTCGTGCATCTGCCGCAGGGCCGCGTCGAGCGCGAGGCGCGCGCGCGGAACCTGGTGGCGGCGATGGACGGCGAGGGTTTCGGCAACTGCACGAACCAGTACGAGTGCGAAGCCGCGTGCCCGAAGGAGATCCCGGTGCGGGTGATCGCCGAGATGAACCGCGAGTTCGTGCGCGCGAAGGCGATGGAAGAGCCCTCGGGCAAGCGGCGCCTCGGCGACGGGTAGGAACCCCGGTCGGCGGCGCCTACGCGTGCGCATCTTCAACCGCAAACAACACTGGCTGCCGCGGGGCCGGCATGGAGAGCGCCGACCGACGACCAGCGATGGGTCGCTCGGCGACTCGATGGACTTCGACCTGCGGCGGCCGCGTCCGGCTGGAATCTGGATCGGCGCACCGATCGCGGGGACTCTCGGTTGGATTGCTTGGGAATCGGCCGAGCGGGGTGGCAGCGTGGTCGTCTGGCTCGTGATTGCGGGAGCCGTGCTCGTCGGCGGCCTGGCCGTCGAGTACCGCTCCCACGTGCGCTGGCAGCAGACCATGGGGGAGATCGAGCGGGCGCGCCTCGACCTGCCGTTCCTGCGAACGGAACTCGCCGACCGAATGGCGCGGGGCGAAGGCATCGTCCAAAGCCTGCGGGAGCGTGGCTACCGGCAGTTCGACGTGCGCCGCTGGATCGAACGGCAGCTTCGAACGCCACCGAAGCCGGAGCCATGACGGCCCTGCCCAGGCCGGCGAACCGCGCGTAGATTGCGCGCACCATGCTGCTGCGCACCGCCCTCGTCGTCCTGCTCGTCGCCGCTCCGTCGTTCGCCCAGCACCAGCGCGGCCGCGTGCAGAAGCCGACGCGCACGCAGCCGGTCGCGGGCGCCGAGGATGCCACCAACCTGGTGGTCAAGTTCGTCGAGGGCTCGGCGGTGCGGCTGCGCGGCGGCGCGTTCGTGAGCGGCACCGGCCAGGCGACCGCGGCCGCCAACGCCGTGCTCGGGCGCGCGAGCAGCGTCGAGCGGCTGTTCCTGCGCAGTGAAGAGGATCTCGACCGCGAACTCGTCGCGCTGCGTGCCAACCTCGCGGCCGCCGGTGTTGCCGCCGAGCCGCCGGCCGAACTCAACCTCTACTACCGCGTGCGGCTGCCCAACGTCGCGGCTGGCATCGCCGCGTGGCAAGCGCTGCTCGCCGACCCGCTGGTCGAGACTGCGTTCGCCGACACGCCGCCCGGCTACGAGGCCGATCCGCAGGACATTCCGCCGACCACGCCCGACTACACCGGCCAGCAGGGCTACTGGGGTCCGTTGCCGAACGGCATCAACATCGCCGCGGCGCGCGTGCTGTCGGGCGGGCGCGGCGAGCCGCTGCAGATCTGTGACATCGAGACCGGCCTGATCGTCAACCACGAGGACATCCCGCTCGCGACCGCAGCGAACGTGATCGGCGCCAACAACAACCCGACCGACCACGGCCAGGCGGTGGCCGGCGAACTCGTCGCCGCGCGCAACGGCTACGGCGTCGTCGGTGGCGTCTGGAAGGCGCGCTACAAGTTCCACAGCCACCAGAGCATCAACTGGGCGAGTTCGGTGAACACGGCCGCGGCAAACAGCCTGCCGGGCGACATCATCGTGCTCGAGGTGCAGTTGCCGTGCCCGTTCACCGGCAGCAGCGTGTGCCCGATGGAGGGGCGGCAGGACGTGTTCGATGCGGTGCGCAACGCGACGCTCGCCGGCATCCACGTCGTCGCCGCCGCCGGCAACGGCAACCAGAACCTCGACAACGCGGCGTTCCAGGGCGTGTTCGACCGCGCGGTGCGCGACTCGGGCGCCGTGCTCGTCGGCGCGACCGACGGCAGCCAGCTGGTCCGCGCGTCGTTCTCCAACTACGGCTCGATCGTCGACGGCAACGGCTGGGGGCAGCAGGTGACGACGACCGGCTATGGCGCCTTGTTCAACGGGGGCGGCGACCCGAAGCAGCGCTACACGGCCACGTTCTCCGGCACGTCGAGCGCCACGCCGATCGTGACCAGCGCTTACGCGGCGGTGCTCGGCGCCGCGAAGTTCCAGCTCGGGCAGGTGCTGACGCCCGCGCAGGCGCGCGCGCTGGTCCAGACGCACGGCACGACCGTCGCGACGATCGGCCGGCGGCCCGACGTCGCGGCGATGCTCGGCTCGCTCGGGCTGCCGAACGGACTCGTGCTGGCGGCCGAGGTCGATCTCGGCGGCACGGTGACGCTGCAGTTCGGTGCCGCGCCGACCGAGTACGCAGTCCTGTGCGGCGATTGGGCCCCCGTGGTCTCGACCCAGCCGTTCGGCCGGCTGCTGCTCGATCCGGCGACGCTGATCGTCGTCGCGGCGTACCTCGGCGGCGGCACGCACCAGACCCCGGTGCCGAACATCGCGGCGCTGACCGGCAGCGAGGTGCACTGGCAGGTCGCTCGGTACGAGCCCTCGAACGGCGCGATCGCGCTGACCAACAGCGTGGTGTCGCACTTCGCGAAGTGACGGCCGCGGCGGCGGCCTTACACAGCGCTTGCGAGTCGCCGGGGTCGGGTGGCTACCTTGCACCTCGCATGAAACCGCACTGCGCGTTCGCGTTCGTTCCGCTGCTCTGTGCCCTGCCGCTCGTTGCGCAGCAACCGCCGCTGACCCAGCTGCCGGTGCGGGAGGCGACGGTGTTCAAGGACGGCCACGCCTACCTGGTGCGCGAGGCGCTGCTGCCCAGGGGCGCCAACGGCACGGTGGTGCTCGACGAACTGCCGATGCCGGTGCTCGGCACGTTCTGGCCGTTCGCGACCGGTGGCGCGCGCCTGGTCGCCGCCAAGGCCGGGCGGCAGAAGGTGCGGAGCGACGTGGCCGCGATCGACCTGCGGCAGCTCGCGCGCGCCAACGCCGGCAAGGACGTGCTCGTCGTGACGACGGACCAGCAACGGCTCGAGGGCAAGCTTGTCGGAGTGCCGTCGCGCCAGGAAGGACCCGTGGCGGTCGACGGCGACCTGATGCTGTTGCAGACCGCCTCGGGGACCCGCGCGTTGTCGCTCGGCATGGTGCGCGAGATCGAGATTCGCGGCGAGTTCGCCAGCACGATCGCGGCCGAGGACGCGAAGGAGCGGCTGACGCTGACGGTCGCCGGCGGCGGCGACCAGGCCACGATCGGTGTGATGTACGTGCAGAAGGGCCTGCGCTGGATCCCGTCGTACCGGCTCGACATCGACGGCAAGGGCAAGGCGGTCGTGCAGTTCGAGGCAACGCTGGTCAACGACCTGGTCGACCTCGAACGCGCCACGGTCAACCTGGTCGTGGGCGTGCCGAAGTTCGAGTTCGAGGGGCTCGTCGATCCGATCTCGCTGCAGGAGGAAATGGCGCAGGTCGCGGCGGCGGCGGGGCGGCATCAGCCCGACTTCCGCAACTTCCTGTCGAACTCGCTGCGCTCGCAGGCGGCGGGCTGGGTGTCGCCGGCCGAACAGGCGCCCGAGCCGGGCGGCATCGACACCGCCGCCGCCGAGGATCTGTTCGTGTTCACGCTGCCGGACGTGACGCTGGCGAAGGGCGAACGCCTGGTGCGGCCGATCGCGACGTTCGAGATCACGTACCGCGACGTCTACAAGCTCGACGTGCCGTTCGCGCCGCCGATGGAGGTCCGGCAGGGCCTCAACAGCGAACGCGTGATCGAGCTCGCGCGCCAGCTCGCCGCGCCGAAGGCCCGCCACGTCCTGCGCCTGAAGAACGGCACCGAGATGCCGCTGACGACCGCACCGGCGCTGGTGTTCGTCGACGGCCGCGTGCTCGCGCAGGCGCGCATGACCTACGCCAGCAAGGGCCGCGAGGTCGACCTCGAGATCAACCCGGCGATCGACGTGCGCGTCGAGACCGCCGAACGGGAAGTGCGCCGCGATCCGGGGCCGATCCGCCTCGGCGACGACAACTACGGCCGCGTCGAGGTCGCCGGCAGCATCACCGCGTGGAACGGCAAGCCCGGGCCGATCACGCTCGAGGTGACGCGGCGCGTGCTCGGCATCGGCGACGAGGTCGGGCAGGACGGCACGAAGCAGCAACTCGACCTCGTGCAGGCGTGGCACCATGGGCCGCAGCCGACGTGGTGGGGCTGGTGGAACTGGCCGCACTGGTGGTTCGCGCACAACGGGTTCGCCGAGTTCCGTTGGCAGGTCGAGATCGCGTCGGGCGGCACGGCGTCGCTCGACGCGAAGTGGCACTACTTCTGGCGGTGAGCCACGACCGCTCGGCGACGTTCAGTCGAGGTCGAAGATGTTGCGTGGCCGCGTGTCCTTGTCCTTCTTCGCTTCTTCCTTCGCCTTGCGCAGCTGCTCGTCGAGTTGTTCGCGCTGCTTGCTGACGCCGTCCTTCGCCGACCGGAACAGGTCGTCGAGGCGCTTGCCCTCCTGCTGCTGCGACGCGACCAGCGAATCGAGGCTCTGCCCGCCCTTCGCCTCCTCGGGGCGCACCGCCCGGGCCTTGCCCGACCGGGTGTCGACCTCGATGCGCTTGCTGCAGCATGGACACGAGAAGGTGAACACGGTGTCGGCCATGGGGGTCTCGCGGGTCCGTGCATGGTCGCGGTGCTGGCCCGCCGCGCAAGCGTCGGTATCGTCCGTGGTCGCAGTTCGTCGATGGCACCGCGCGTGCGCGTGACCCCCTTCCCGTGACCGCCGAGAAAAAGTCCCTGCCGGATGGAACCCCTGCCGAGGCGTTGCGTCTCGTCGCGGGTTCGCAGGTCGAGCGGCGCGTGTTGCGCAGCACGGCAGCGGACGACGACGACGTGGATCCGGCCCTGCAACCCATGCTGCGGGCCCGGCAAGGCGACGCTGATGCCTTCCGCGTACTCGTCGAGATGTTCTCCGACCGGGTGATGCGAGTGATGGTGACCGTGCTGCGGTGTGATCGAGCGATGGCCGAAGACCTCTGCCAGGAGGTGTTCCTGCGCGTGCACAAGGGCCTGCCCGAATTCGACGGCGAAGGCCGGTTCGCCGCCTGGCTGCACACGATCTCGATGAACGTCGCGATCAGCGAGTACCGCCGCCGGCGCACCCAGAAGCGCGATCGCCGCACCGTTTCGATCGATGCTCCGATCGCCGGCACCGACGACCTCTACGTGGCGCCCGAGGGACGCGAAGTGGATCCGGGCGAACGCGCGCACCAGCACGAGTTCCTCGCCCGCGTGCGCGAGTGCGTGCAGCGGCTGCCCGACGAGTTCCGCGCGTGCGTCGTGCTGCGCGACATGGAGTCGTTGTCCTACGAGGAGATCGGGGCCGCGCTCGACCTGCAGCCCGGGACCGTGCGGTCGCGAATCCACCGTGGGCGGTTGTTGTTGCAGGAGATGCTGCGGGGGTTCGACGCATGAGCGACCGGCCGCCGCGCGAGATCGACGATCGCCTCGCCGACTGGGTCGACGGGCGCATGACTCCGCGTGAGCGGGACCACTTCGTCGCCGAACTGCGCGTCAACGCGCAGTTGCGCCAGGACCTCGCCGACTACGAACGCACGGTCGGCGTGCTGCGGGCGGCGCTGCGTGCGCCGTCGGCGCCGTCGCCGATGGCGGACCGTGTGCTCGCGGCGATTGCCGCCGAACGCGCGACCGCGGTCGTGGTCCCGTCGCGGCGTTGGACCTGGCGGCACCTCGGCTGGAGCCTGGCGAGTGCGGCGGCCGTGCTCGCGTTGGCGTTCTGGATCGATGCGGCGTCCGGTGCCCCGCACGATCGCCGCGAAGTCGCGGTGCACGACACCGACGAGAAGAAGATCGAGACGTTGGCCCTCGAGCCCTCGGTCGTGCCGGGTGATTCCCCGCGGCCCGGCAGCGCGGGCGGCGCCGACAGCGAGCGAGACGTCACCGAGTCGGTTCGCCGCCTCGTTGTTGGCGAGCCGCTTGCGGGTCTGCCCGTCACGACCTCGAACGAGTCCCTGGCGCCCGACGCCAGTCGGGTGGAGCCAGGGGCGGCGGTGGCGCCGTTCGCGGCCGGGAAGAACGACGTCAAGGTCCAGGTGCCGGACGCGGAAGGCGTCGCGGCCGGCGGAAGCAAGGACAAGGGCGTTGGGACGCCCAGTGGACGCAGCGAGCTCCGTGAGGGCAAGGAGCGCAGCGAACTCGGCGAGTCGGCGCCAGTCGTCACTGCCCCCGGAGCGCCGGCACCTGCGCCGACGCCGCCAGCATCGACCGGCCCCGGCGGGCCGGGGCAGCGGCTGCGCGGGCAACCTGCCGATGTCCAGCCTCAGGGGGCGTATCGAGTTGCGGGGGCCAGCGGGTTCCTGGCGTTCGTCCTGGTCGAGGGGCCCGCTAGGGATGCGCGGGCCATCGAAGACGCCGCGAAGCAGCCGGCTGCCGAGTCGTCGGCTCTCGAGCGCGAGGTCAGGGCCTCGACCACGGGTGCGCGTGGCAACGAGGGCGATGTCGTCGCCAAGTCCCTCGGCGCGGTCGTGGGTGCGCCACCAGCCTTGGCCGATGCCGCGCTCGTCGTGGCGTTGGACCAGTTCCTCGCGCGGGCCGACCACGGCGATGCGGTCGCGGGGCAGTGGCCGACGATGCGCGGCGAACTGCAGGCCTCGCCGCTGATCGAGGACGTCCTGCTGCGCGTCGAACCGCCCGCGCGCGGCGACACGGCGCGGGCCAAGAACCCGGTGCCACCCGCGCTCGATCGCGGCTGGCTCGTGGAGGGCGAACGGCAGGACGTGGAGCTGCTGCTGCAACGCCTCGCCGCGGTGTCGCGCGAACGCGGCTGGGCGCTGCGGCCCGGCGAAGTGCCGATGCCGAAGGAACTGGCGAAGCTCGCTCCGTCACCGACCGCCGGTGGTGGCAGTGGGGGCGGACCCGGGCAGGATCCCCGTTCGCCGGCTGCGCCCGACCGGGTGCGGATCGTCGTGCGGCTGCGCCTGCACCCGCGGTAACGAGCACGCGAACGTCTCGCCGGGGTGCATGAGCTGCAGCGTCTGCATGCCGTCGCCCGCGAACACGACCGTGCGCGGCGCGCCATCCGCCGTGGCGCGCAGCCGCAGGTGGGCGTGCAGGCGTGGGCCGCCGTCCTGGACGTGCGCAGTGTCGTCCCGTTCGTCATCACGAAGGGGGCCGTCGCGCACGGTGAGGGCGAGGTCGTAGCGGGCGCCGCCGGCCAACAGGTCGCGTACCACCAACCGTTCGCAGTCCGCCGGCAACCACGGCGCGAACCGCTGCCAGGACTCGTCGAGGCCAGCGCCGGTCGCGAGCCGCGCGCCGGTCAGCGCGAACCACGCGGCATCGGCGATCAGCGGCGCGTGTTCGGCCGGCAACGCCTGCGGGTCGGCCTGCACCAACTCGCGCCATGCCGTGCGCCGCCCGCGCTCGTCGAGCCGCTGCGTCGCGGCGACGAGGCGCAAGGCGGCGCACCAGCCGTCCGGTGCCGATCCGGCAGCTGGCGTCGTGTCGCAGAACGCCTGGGCCAGGTGGCGCGCCATGCAGTCGCCGGTCGCCAGCACCATGCCCAAGGCGGGGGGCAGCAGCGTCGTGGCATCGGCGCGCATGGGCGCGTCGACGTCGCCATCACGCACGAACGGGCGGAACACGGCGCGTTCCGGCTGCCAATGCGAGGCTTCGAGTGCGACCTGGCGGCGCACGGCGGCGGCGGTCCATTCGGCGGCGCGGTCCCCGATTGCGAGCCGGTCGAGCACAGCCCCGGCGGCGAACAGGGCGTGCACGCGCAGGGACTCGCCGGCGAAGGACGCATCGCGCGGGGCGGACCTCGCCGGCGCGAGGCTGGCCAGCAACGCCGTTCGTTGCGCCTCCGGCAGGCGGCACGTGCCGGTGGCTCGCACCTGCCACAGCCAGGCGATGACGAGCCAGGTCGCGTCGCGTTCGTCGTTGGCCGTCGCCGCCG
Organism: Planctomycetes bacterium UBA2386; assembly: GCA_002343845.1. Next base: position 9,125 of record DDSQ01000007.1, read on the forward strand.
CGAGCGCGCGCCAGCCGCTCTCGCCGTCGCCTGCGCGCAGGTGCAGCAGGATGCGCAGCGCCACGTCGCGCGCCGTGGCGGTTGGCGTCGTCGCAGCGAGACTCCAACTCCACGCGGTCAGCCGCCGCAGCACGGGGGGCGCTTCGTCGATCTGTGTCGGTCCCTGACCCGTCGCCAACGCCACGACCGTCGCCAACGACCACGCTGCGCGCATTCCGGCCTTCATGCCCACAGTGGATCGGGGCCAGCGATTCCCGGCCGGGCTGGCATCGCTCGCCGCCTTGGCGTCGCAAGGTCCACGTCGCTAGAACGGGCGCTTGTCGTCCGCAGCGCGCAACTTCCACGCGGTCTGGCCGAGCCTGTTCGCGACGTCGATGGGCCTGATGGCCTTTCTGCCCGTGCTCGCGCTCTACGTGCACGAGCGCTTCGGCATCGAGCAGGGTCCGGACCTCGCGTACTGGACCGGGCTCGTCTACGGCGCCGCGCCGTTGTCGGCGGCCATCGCCGGGCCGTTCTGGGGTGCGCTCGGCGATCGCATCGGCAAGAAGCCGATGGCCGTGCGCGCCAACCTGGCGATCGCGTTGACCACCGCGGCGATGCCGTTCGCGCCGAGCCCGATGGTCCTATTGCTGATGCGCGTCGTGCAGGGCGTGCTCGCGGGCTACGTCGCTCCGGCGATCGCCCTGGTGTCGCAGGACACGCCGCGCGAACGCCACGGCTCCGTGATCGCGCAGCTCCAGGTGGCGATGGCCGCGGGCTCGTTCCTCGGGCCGTACCTCGGCGCGGAGATCACGCACTGGTTCGGCCGCAGTGCGTTGTTCTGGGTCGCGAGCTGCTTGTCGGGGCTCGCCGCACTGCAGCTGCACTGGCGTGCCCACGAACGGCTGCCGACGAGTGCTCCCGCGACCAGCTCGTTCGTCGATGGGTTCGTGCGGGCGTCGTGGCGGCTGCTCCGCGAACCTGCGGTCGGCTGGCTGCTCGTGCTGCTCCTGGTGTTGCGCCTCGGGCAGAACATGCTCGAGCCACTGCTCGCGCTCCTGGTGAAGGACCTCGGCCCGGCCCCCTGGGTCGCGGCGCTGACGTCGTCGCCGGCGCTGGCGCTCGACCGCACCGTGGCCGTCGCCTTCGCGGTGCTCGCGGTCGCGCAGTGGGTGTGCACGCCGTGGTGGGGCCGGCAGGCCGATCGTCACGGGCCGTTGCGCTGCCTCGGTCTGCTCGCGCTCGGCCTGGCAGCGCTGTTCCTGACGATGGCGTTCGTCACGACGATCGGGCAGTTCCTGCTGCTGCGCGCCGCCGTGGCCTGCCTGATGGCGGGGTCGATGACGCTGGCCTACGCGGCGGCGAGCAAGCGCGTGCCCGACGAGCATCGCACGCTCGCGTTCGCGATGGTGCAGAGCTGCATCCAGTTCGGGCTCGCGCTCGGTCCGCTGCTCGCGGCGGCCGTCGTCGCCGATGGCGGCGAGCGGCTCGCGTTCGACCGTGCGTTCGTGGCGGCCGCGTGCCTCTGCGCGGTCGCGGGCCTCGGCATGCTGGTGCTGCGGGCGCTGACGAACCGCCCGCCTGCCACGGTCGCCCCGGGCCCGCCGGGCGACATCGCGTCGTGACGGTGGCCGCGGCTACACTCGCCGCTGCGCCATGTGCATCCTGATCGTGCTGCGCGGCTTCCACGACGAGCATCCCGTGGTGGTCGCCAGCAACCGCGACGAACGCACGGATCGCCCCGAATCACCGCCGGGTCTGTGGATCGGCGAACGCGCTCGCCTGCTGTCGCCGCGCGATCGTCGGGCCGGGGGCACCTGGCTCGCCATCGACGCGCGTGGTCGCTTCGCCGGCATCACCAACCTCGCCGGCGTGCCGCCGGTTCCCGACGCGCCGTCGCGTGGTCATCTCGTGCACCTGGTGCTCGACCACGGTGATCTCGACGCCGGCGTGCACGCCGTCGAAGCGCGCGTGCGGAAACAGGCGCATTCCGGCTTCCAGCTGGTGCTCGGCGATCGCCAGCGGCTCCTGGTGGTGCGCCATGCGCGCGGCCAGTTCTCGGTCGTCGAGTGGACGGCGCCGGTGTTCGTCGCCACCAACGAGCACGAGCCGGGCCGCTTGCAGCCGCGTGGCCTGCCACCCGCGGTCGTTCCGGGGCTGTCGCTCGACCGGCGGCTCGAACTGCTGGCCGCAGTGCTGAGTGACCGCGGCGGCGACGGCCACCATGCGATCTGCAAACGTGGCGACGGCTACGGCACGGTGTCGAGTTCGCTGCTCGCCCTGCCCGACGGCGGGCCTCTGGGCCTGGTCTGGCGGTACGCGCCCGGCCCTCCCGACGTGACGAGCTACCGCAACTACGGCAACCTCGGCCGTCGCCTGCTGCCCGACGACGCCTGACGGCGCGCTACTTGTCCAGGGCCGCGAGGTTCGCTTTGGCGTCGGCGCGGGCCTTCTGCACGCGTTCGCGCACGACCTCGGCGAGTCCACCGCTGGCGAGCTGCTGGTCGGCGAGGCGCAGCGCGCGTTCGTAGAGGCCACGCGCCTTCTGCCGGTGCTCGGGGCTCGGCAGGTGGTACTGCAGGATCACCCCGCAGTCGTTCAGCAACTGCGGCGAGTCGGGTTCCTTCTCGAGCGCGTGCTGGTACGAGGACAGCGCGTCGTCGAACCGGCCGGTCTCGCGGCACAGGAACGCGTGGTTGTTCCAGGCGTCCGCGCTGTCGGCCAGGCAGGCGATCACGTGGTTGAGATCGCGACTCGCCTCGCGCCGCCCGGCCGCGAACGCGCGGTCGGCGAGGAAGCGCACGATCGCGCCGACCTCGCCGCGGCGGTCGCCGACCAGCGCTCGGACCACGTCCGCGAACCCCGGCGCGGAAGCCGCCGCGTAGGCGTGGGCGTGGCGCTCGGCGGCGTCGTGGTCGTTCGTCTCGTAGGCGGCGAGGAACGCGTAGTAGTGCGCGTGGCGCGCGTCGGGATTGCCGCTCAGGGTCGCTTCGAAGCAGGCGCGGGCGGCGGCCCAGTCGCGGCCCTCGAAACGCGCGCGGCCCTCGTGGAAACGCAGCGTCGCGGCCTTCGCCGGCCGGGGAAGTGTGGTGGCGGCGTAACGCTTCTGCAGCTCGCCGTAGAAGTCCGCGCGTTCCTGCCACGGCATGCCGCGCGCGAGCAGGTCGTGATCGAGGGCGGCGTCCGGGTCGATCGCCAGCGCATCGGCGGCATGCCGGCGCATCGTCGGGATGTCCTTGTCGGCCCAGGCCAGCTGCGCCAAGGCGACATGCGGGTGCGCCCGCAGCGGGTCGAGTTCGGCGGCGCGTCCGTAGGCAGCGCGCGCGCGGCGGCGTTCGGCGTCGATGCGGGCCACGAAGTCGGCCGCCGCCTGCCCGGTCGGCTGCTGCGCTTCGTACTCGGCGAGCAGCGCGCGCAGGCGGTCGCCGGCGATGCGGCCGAGCAAGACGTGGCCACCGGGTCGGTGGGGGTGGCGGCGAACGACCTCTTCGGCCTGTTGCACCGCGGCGTCGGCCTCGCCGAGCTGCCAACGCGCCTGCGCCAGGACCAACCGGCTCTCCTCGTCGTCCGGTCGCTCGGCGACGACCTGCTCGGCCAGGTCGGCGGCATCGGCGAACAGAACCTCGGGATGCAGGACGGCGCGGTCGTTCTCGGCCTGTGCCAGCATCGCGAAGGCGAGCATGGCGCGCACGTCGGTGGCCGAGGGGAAACGCCTGCGCGCTGCGTCGAGCGTCTCGACCGCATCGCGGAAGCGGCGCGCGCGCACGAGGCACCGTCCCGCGGCGACCGTCCAGTCGGCGCGATCGGGCTCGGCACGCACCAGCGCCAGGAAGGCATCGGCGGCGGGGCCGTACTGCTGCTGGTTCTCGGCCGAATGCGCACGTTGGCGCAGCTCGGTGGGCGACGGCGCGGGAGCCTGCTCTTGGGCGCGGCAGGAACTCGCGGCGATCAGCAGGATCGCCGCCTGGAACAGGAATCGCATGTCACTTGCCTTGCAGCAACCGTTCCGCGGCCTGCAGATGCCGCCGCGCGTTGTTGCGGTCCTGCCCCGGGTGGTGCTGCTGGCTCTTCAACGCGGCGGCCTTGGCGGCGGCCGGGTCCTTGCCGTGCTTGAGCTGCCAGAGGGCGAGGTTCTCCCAGCAGTCGCCCACCGCCTCGTCGAGCTGCTCCTTCAGGTCGCGATCCGCCGGCGGGTTCTCGCGCAGCGTGCGTTCGCCGTCCGCGATCGCGCCGTCGAGCAGCTTCTTGGCGAGGTCCCAGTCGCGTTCGAGGTGCCAGATCGCGATCAACGCGCAGTCGTTGCGCAACCGCACGTTGCTCGGATCGAGATCGTGGGCGCGGCGGTAGGCCTTGTAGCTCTGCTCGTACATCTCGTTCGCTTCCTTGGCCTTGCCCGCGCGCTCGAGCGCGTTGCCGTGGTCGCGCGCGAACAGGCCGGAGTTGTTCTGCAGATCTACGTCGCCGGTCGCGGCTTCCGCCGCGGCGCGCGCGATCGACTCGACCTTGGCGAGGTCCCTGCGCTTCAGGAACTTGTCGACCAGGAACAGGATCGAGCGCTTGGTCGACTCGCCGTCGCCGAGGTCGTCGACCAGGCGATCCGGCCGCATGCGCGCCGACTCGAGCAGCCACTTCTCGGCGTTGGCGGCATCGTCGGCGCCGAGTGCGATGGTGCCCTTCTTGCCGAGGCACATCGCGATCCACTGCTCCGAGCTGTCGCGGAACGCCGGGTTCTTCTGCATCGACTCGGCGAAGTCCGCGCGCGCGGCGTCGAGGGTCTTCTGCGCCAGGTCGGGCTTGCCGGCGGTTCGTTCGGCGTGGGCCAGCAGGAACCGCGCCTTGCCGAGGTACCACTGCCCGGTGGCGTCGGTGCGCGCGCGCAGCGCGTCGACGGCGAGCTGCATCTGCCGCGTGACTCCGGCGGTGTCGATCAGCGGATCGAACAGAAGGCCGTCGTCCGGAGTGCGCTGCAGCGCGCGGGCGAACACGTTCACCGCTTCGGCGCCGGTGCCGGCCCACTGTTCGGTCGCCGACCAGAGCTGCAGCAGCGGCAGGTCGAGCCGCTGCTTGTCCTCGAGGAAGCGGAACGACGCGCGCGCGGCGGTCAGCAGCTCCTTGTCGTCGGCGCCGTCGTTCTTCTTCTGCGCGTAGGCGCGGGCCGCCGCGTTGGCGCGCAGCGTGTGCAGCGCCGCCAGTTCTTCGGGCTTGCCGCCGCCGCCGGACTGCATGTGCAGCAGCAGCCGGTCGAGGGTCTGGGAAGCCTCGGCGACCTGGCCGGCCTCGTACTGCGCTTGCGCCAGCATCTGCCGCGGCGCGTTGGGTTCGGCGTCGAGTTCGACGGCGCGCTGCCACGCCGCGATGGCGTCCTGGAACAGCAGGGCGACGCCCTTGCGGCCGGCGTCGCGCGCCTGCGCCGCGAGCTTCATCGTCAGCTCGCCGCGCAAGACGTGGAACGGGGCGTGGTCCCGGCAGTCCTTGGCGATCTCGTCGAGCAGCGCCAGCGCAGCGTCGTAGTCCTGGGCGTCGGCCTTGGCCTTCACCGCAGCGGCGCGCTTGGCCATCGCTTCGGCGGCCCCGCCTTGGGCTGGGGTGGTGCTGCTCGCGCTGGCGTCGGCGCGCGCGGTCGACGGCAGGTCGTCGGCGCCTTCGGTGCGCAGCAGGCGCGCGGCCTCGCGACGCTGGTAGGGGAAGAACTGCACCGCCTCTTCGCAGAAGCGGCGGTACTCGGCGAACGGCTTCTTCTCGTGCTGGCGCGCGAGCACGGCGAGGTTCTGCCAGGCATCACCGACGGCTTCTTCGAGGTTCTCGCGGTCGCGTGCTGGCGTGTCCGCTGGCAGCGCGGCGAGCTGGGCGGTGCCGAGTGCGATGGCGCGTTCGAACATCGAGCGCGCGCGCTCGAGATCGCGGCCGAGGTGGTAGACCAGCATCAGCCCGCAGTCGTTGACGATGCGGGCGTCGTCGGGCGAAAGGGCGACGGCCTGCTCGTAGTGGCGGTAGCTGCGTTCCCACAGTTCCATCGCGGCGGATTCGTCGCCGGCCTGCGCCCGTTGCACGCCGAGGTCGCGCGCGGCGAGCGCGGCGTTGTTGTGCAGGAAGCCCCAGCGGCCCGGGTACTGCTTCAGGACCCGTTCGTTGAAGGCGAGCGTGCGGGCGAGTGCATCGTCGCCGGTCTCGGCCAACGCCCGGTGGATCGCGAACAAGGCGCCGTGGAAGTGGTTGCCGAAACTGTCGACGAGTTGGGGCGCGCCGTTCTCGTAGGTGGTTGCGGCCGGCGACGTCACGCCGGCGGCGAACAGGTGGCGCTCCGCGGTCGTCAGATCGCCGCTCTCGACGGCGCAGCGCGACATCGACAGGTTGCACAACGCGCGCCACTGGTTCGCCGCGTCGGCGTGCGCCGGCACCATCGCCAGGTACTCGCCGAAGATCCCGTCGCTCTTGCCGTACGCGGCCAGCGCACCCTGGAAGTTGCCATCGCGTCGCAGTTGGTCGGCGTGCAGGAACACCACGCGGCCCTGGTGCCACCGCAGGATCGGCGTCGACGGCTGTTCGCGGACCATGCGCGCGTAGGCGCCAAGCAACGCCTCGCCCTGGCCGGCGTCGCGCATCCACTGGATGTAGCCGTCGTGCAGCGTGGTCTCCGCGGGCGCCTCGCGCAGGCCGCGCTCGTACTCGCGCACGACCTCGCTCGGCTGCTCCAACCACTGGTGCAGGAGCACGAGCTGCAGCGTGGCCGGGCCCGGCAGCTCGCGCCGGGCGCCGGCGAAGTGGCCGCCGGCGCGCTGCGCCAGGGCCAGCGACTCGCGGCCGAACGCCACCTTGCCGCGCCCGTCGGGCGTGCCTGCCGTGAGTTCGGCCTGCCGGCTCGCGACGAACAGCTGCAGGTCGCACTTGCCCGCGAGCAGCAGCGCGTTCGCTGCATCGAGCCGTTCCCCCGGCGTGTTGCCCGCCAGGTAGCCGCGCGCAGCGCGCTGCGCGGCCGTGCTGCCGGCCTCGAACTCGGCCAGTTCGTAGCGGCACTCGGCGAGCGCGTGCAACGCGGCCGGTGCCTGCTCGTCCGGAAGCCCGACGGTCGCCTTCTCGAAGTTCGTGGCCGCGTCGACGAGGTACAGGTTCGACTGGCCGCGGCCGCTGCGCGCCAGCGCCAGCGAGCCCTCGGCAAGCAGCAGCCGCGCCGACCGCAGGTCGGGGTTCGCGGTCAGCAGTTCGTCGGCGACATCGAGCGCTCGCAGCGGATCCTCGGCGAGCAACGCGCGGCCTTCGGCGAGGCGCGCTTCCTGGTCGGGGGTCGGGGCAGAGAGGTTGGCGCAAGCCGCCACCACGGCGGCGCACCACAGGAGGGTCGTTGGCTTCATGACGGAAACGGAACCACCCGGCCGGACAGGTCCGGGGCAGCGCGGGAGGACGCGCGCGAGGAGAGGAGCGACCACCGGCATCATGGCGCCGCCCGAACGGGGCGGGAAGGCCGAAGGGAGGACGGATCCCTTGGCTGTGCTCGCTCGGGAGATCCCGGGGCGGAGTGCGGTCGCGGCGGATCTCGGGGCACGAGTGCCCTGGCGCGGCTGCGGGTCGGGCCTTCGACCCGACGAGCACACGCCGGGAATCCGCCCGCTGGTCGGGCGATCAAGTGGTGGACGGGGAAGGCCCGATAGCACCGGCTGGCGAGGCAAGGCACGGTGACGCATTCCACCATCCACGGTCCGGCGGCACTCGACCGCCGCAGTGTTGGCGCGTTGGTCGCCGACATCGACCGGGCGCTGCGTTCGGGAGCGCGGCGTGTGCAACTCGACCTCGGCTCGACCGAGTCGTTCGACTCCACGGGCCTCGGTGGCGTGGTCGCCGGTCTGCGGGCCGCGCGTGCTGCCGGCGCCGAGCTGAAGCTGAAGGGCCTCAGCCGGCCGATGCTCGACTTCTTCTCGCTGCTGTCGGTGCAGCGCCTGGTGCAGCCCGAACGGGCGCCGCAGCGCCTCGATCCGGTGCGGCGGCTCGGTGCATTCGTCGAGCCGATGGTCGACGGGGCGCTGGCCGTGCTGCGCACCGGCGTCGGCGCGCTGCGCGAACTGCTGCTCGGCCCGTTCCGGGGCGCGCCGTTGCGCCTCGATCGCACGGCGATCGAAGTCGACCACTGCGCGGCCGGCGCCTTGCCGATCGTGATGCTGATCGCGTTCCTGCTCGGACTGATCCTGGCGATGCAGGCGTGGGTGCAGCTGCGTGTGTGGGGAGCCGAGATCTACGTCGCCGACATGGTGGGCGTCTCGGTGTTCTCCGAGATCGGGCCGCTGATGACCGCCATCGTGCTGGCGGCGCGGTCGGGTTCGCGCAACGCGGCCCAACTCGGGGCGATGGTCGTCGGCGAGGAGATCCAGGCGCTCGAACAGATGGGCATCCGCCCGCTGGCCTTCCTGGTGCTGCCGAAAGTCGTCGCCTGCGCGTTCGCCGCGGTGGCGCTGGGCATCGTGTTCGATGCCGTGGCGGTCGCCGGCGGCGGGCTGTTCGCGGCCACGGTCGCCGGCATCGAGCCGATGGCGTTCGTCGAGCAGCTGCGCGTGGCGTTGGACCTCGACGACTTCCTGGTCGCGCAGGCAAAGACGGCGACGTTCGGCCTGGCCGTCGGCGTGGTCGGCTGCGCGCTCGGCTTGCGCGTGAGTTCCGGGAGCGAAGGCGTCGGCCGCGCGACCACCAACTCCGTCGTCGTCGGCATCTTCCTGATCATCGTGATCGATGCGGTGTTCGTGGCCCTGCAGCGGCTGGGGGGCTGATGGACGCCGCCAAGCCCGATCTCGTCGTCGCGCGTGGACTCGTCACGACGCTCGGCGACCGCAACGTGCTCGACGGCGTCGACCTCGCGATCCGGGCAGGCGAAGTGTTCGTGGTGATGGGGCCGTCGGGGTGCGGCAAGACGACGCTGCTGCGACATCTCGCCGGCCTGCAACCGCCGACGCGCGGCACCGTGACGGTCGCCGGCCACGACCTGCATCACGCGTCGCCCGACGTGCTGCACCAGCTGCGGCTGCGCAGCGGCATGTCGTTCCAGGGCGGTGCCTTGCTCGGCAGCCTGACGGTGCTCGAGAACGTCGAACTGCCACTGCGCGAGAACACCGACCTGCCGCGCGGCGTCATCCGCGAGACCGCGCGCATGAAGCTCGACATGGTCGGCCTGTTGGCGGCCGCGGACCAGATGCCGGTGGCGTTGTCGGGCGGCATGAAGAAGCGCGCCGCGATCGCGCGGGCGATCGCGCTCGACCCCGATGTCGTCTACTTCGACGAACCGTCGGCCGGGCTCGACCCGATCACCGCCGCAGAAGTCGACAATGTCATCACCAAGCTGAACCAGGTGTTCGGGATCACCATGGTCGTGGTCACGCACGACCTGCCGTCGGCGGCGACGATCGCCGACCGCATCGTCGTGCTGCTCGGCGGCAAGGTCGTGGCGCTCGGCAGCCGTGAGCAGGTGTGGAACGACCCCGATCCGCGGATCCGCGACTTCATCGAACGGCGTCTGCGGGCCGAAGAGAGCCGTGGCATGGACGTCGTCGCGCATCTCGAGGTGTGAGCATGGACGACCGCGCACGGCAACTTCGGCTCGGCGCGTTCGTGATCGGCACCGGCGTGCTCGGCCTGCTGCTGGTCGCGTTCCTGCTGTCCGGGCGGGGCAGCGGCGCGCAGGCGACGTACTGGATCCTGTTCGAGCAGAACGTGAAGGGCATGGTGCCGGGCAGCAAGGTCGCCTTTCAGGGCGTGCCGATCGGCGTCGTCGCCGACATGCGGTTCCAGGACGGCAAGACGTTGGTCGAACTGCGGGTCGATCCGTCGCGCGCGAGCATCCAGGACGTCACGCGCGCGCGCATGGACCGCCTGTTGGTGACCGGCCAGGTGACGATCGAGCTCGAGGGCTACGGGCGCGAAGGCAAACCGCTCGCGCCGGGCGCGTTCATCCAGCCGAAGGACGACCCCCTGCAGCAACTCACCGCCAGTCTGCCCGAGGTCGTCGATCAGGCGTCGTCGCTGCTGGCGCGGTTCGAGCGCGTCGTCGGCGCGGCGGAGCGACTGCTCGGCGACGACACCCGCACACGCCTGCAGTCGTTGCTCGCCCACGGTGACCGCGCGGCGGAGGAGTTCGCGCTGCGGACGGCCCCGGCGGCGACGGCACTGCTGGTGGAGGCGCGGGCCACGATCGGCGAGGCTCGCGGCACCGCCATCGCGGCGACGGCGACGATCGAAGCGCTCGGCCGCCTCGAAGGCGACCTGCGCGCGCTGCTGCGCGAGGGCTCGGCCTTGGCGGCGGGGGTACGTGGGCCGGCGCAAGGAGTGCTCGCGAATGCGCGCACCGCACTCGACGACCTGCGCGGGCTGTTGCGCCAGCTCAAGCTGGCACCCGACAGCCTGCTGTTCGGCGTGCAGCCGGCGGCGCCGGCGGGAGGAGGACGATGAAGGCGCGTTCGGCGTGGCTGTCTTGCCTGCTCGTTCTCGCGGCGTGCCGCGCCGTCGAGGTTCCACGGGAGAGCTTCTACCGGCTCGAACTGCCGGCAGCGGCAGCGCCCGACCCGCAGCGAGCTGGCGTGCTGCGGGTGCACGATCTGCAGTTGCACACGGCTCTCGACGCGGGCTGCCTGCTGCGTCTCGACGGCGTGCGGCTCGAGGTGCGGCCGTTGTCGCGCTGGATCGCGCCGCTCGACCGCATGGTCACCGACGCCGTCGTGCTCGGGTTGTCGCGCGCACGCGTCTGCGAACTGGTCAAGGGCAGCGCCGATCCCGGCGAGCACACCTGGGAGCTGCGCGGTCGCATCGTCGACTTCGCCGAAGTCGCGGGCGTCGACGGCGCCCACGCCGCCGTCGCGCTCGAACTCTGGCTCGCGGCCGGCGATCGCCTGCTGTTCCACGACGAGTTCACGTCCACCGAGCCGGTCGGCGCCGAAGGCGACCACGACGCGGCAGTGGTCGCCGCGCTGTCGCGTGCCGTCGGCGAGGTCGTCGGCGACGTCGTTGCGCGCATGCGGCAGAACGACCTGTTCGCGGCGGCGCGCGATGGGCGGTCCCCAGCGCTGGCGGCTCCGGTCCGGTAACGTAATCGTCGCGATCGGCCGGGCGGTCGGTGGCCCGGCGGTGACCGAGCGTTGGCACCGCTGGAAAGGTCAGGTCCACGCCGCCCGCTGGTCGATGGCATTCCCGTGAACCGGTTCTCCCTGACAAGCCTCGCGATGGGTTGGGTCGCCGGCCTGGCCGCTTGCCAGGTCAACCTCGGCGATGTGCCCGCGGCTCCCGATTGGCAACGCTGGTTGCTCGGCGAGGCCGTGACGATCGGCGGCGAACAGAGCACGAGGCCCGCGTGCACGGTGGTGGCCTTCTACGGTCGGTCGGCGATCGTGAGCGCGTTCGCGAGCGATGCCGAATACCTCGTCGGTCTGCAGCGCCGATTCGCCGACGCCGGCCTCGCCGTCGTCGCCGCGGTCGCCGAGGCGCAGCCGTCGGGACTCGACCGCTGGACGGGTTGTCGCGTCGTCGTCGACAGCGACGGTCAGACGGCCGACGAGTGGATCGGCCGCGAAGCGCCCGGGCATGCGATCGTGCTCGATCGGCAGGGGCGGGTGGTGTTCGTCGGTGTGCCGGCGGCCGGGCTCGTCGATGCCGTCGACCACGCGCTCGCGTCTCGCGACGTCTTCGCGGCCGAAGGCGAAGCCGCACAGCTTCGCATCGGCCTGCCACCGACGTTCGACGATGCCACGGTCGAGGTCATCCCGTTGCTCGAGAATGTGGTCCGGCACGCGCCGCGCGACGGCATCTCGCTCGGGCTGCTGTATCTCGCGCAGGCGACGAAGGCGAACGACTCCGCCGCCGCTGGCGCGGTGCTGCGCACGGCGATCGGTGCGCTGGCCAACGACGGCCAGCCGCTGGCGGCGTTCGCCGACCTGGCGCTGCGCGGCGACCCGGGTCGGCCCGGGCTCGCGGCCGCGCTGGCGGTGCCGCTGCGCGCCGCGGCCGCGCAGGCGCCTGGCGATGTCGGCGTGCAGCTCGCTCTGCTGCGCGCGATGGTCCCGCTCGGCGATGGCCGCGAGACCGGCCGTCAGGCGATGCGGATGCGCAAGCTCGCGATGACGAGCTGGCCGAGTTGCCTCGACTTCGCAGCGGCGCTGACCATCGATCGTGATGCCGCGGCGCATCGCGACCTGGCGACGATGGCGATCGATCGCGCGCAGGCGCTCGGTGCCCCGAGCCGCCTGATCGTGGCTGCCCGGTATGGCGTCGCGGCGCGAAGCTCGGGCGACCGCGACGAGCAGAAGCGGCTGCTCGAGGACTACTTGAAGGACACCGAACTGCGGGCGTCGCTGAACAACGACTGCTGGTACTTCCTGACCGAACTGCCGACGATGGGGCGCTACGACACGTTCGCCGCCGGCCTCGCCGACCGCATGCTCGAGCAGCGCGACGGCATGGACTACTTCGAGTTCGACACGGCGGCGCTGGCGATGTTCCTGGCGGGGCGTTGCGAGGAAGCGGTCGCGCTTCAGGAGACGGCGATCGAGAAGGGGGGGAAGGGCAACCCCGAGTACGCCGAGCGGCTGCACCGCTACAAGGCGGCCCTGCTGCCCGCGCCGCGGTAGCCGGGCCTGCGGGCCGCCGGCCGGGAAAGGCGCTTGCGGTGTTCGGGCCGTTCGGTATCGTCCTCGCCCCTTTCCCCGAGAAGCCGCCATGTCCCGAGTCTGCGCAGTCACTGGTCGTCGCACCCGCATTGGTCACCAAGTCAAGCGCCGCGGTCTGGCGAAGAAGGACGGCGGCGTCGGCCGTCGCGTGACCGGACGCAGCAAGCGCACCTTCAAGCCGAACATCCACTCGGTGCGCATCCTGACGCCGCAGGGCCAGGTCGTGACGCTCAAGCTCTCGACAAAGGTCATCAAGCGCGGCGTCATCACGCTGCAGCAGGGCGGCAAGACGGTTTCCTACCCGCTGGTGAAGGCCGTGCGCGGCCGCAACCGGCAGTTCACCAAGGCCCAGCGGCCCTGAGTCGTCGCCCGGTCCCCGAGGCGGCCTGCATGAACGACCCCGCTGCCGACCCGGGCCGACCTGATGCGACGTTGGATGCCGTGGCCCAGGCGTCGCTGCGGCTGATGGCCGGTGCCGTGTCGAAGCGCACCATGGACCAGCTGCAGCGGACCCTGCAGCAGAGCCCTGCCGAGTTTCCATGGCAGGTGGCGACGCAGGCGATCCTCGCCGAGCCGGTCGATGCGAATCGGCTGGTGCAGCAGGGGCTCGTGGCGCAGCGCGATTGGATCCTGCGCGGCGGCCGCGAAACGCGGGGACCCGGCATCGGGCATCGGGCCAAGGGCCTGCTGGCCCGTCTGTGCGCGCAGCTGATCTTCGGCGCGCTCTACGCGATCGTGATCGTCGCGCTGCTGCTGCTGCTCAAGCACAAGTTCGACGGCTTCGACATCTACCGCGTGCTCGCCTGGTTCCAGTCGACGTTCGGCTGAGCGCGCGCGGGTTCTCCACCGACCGCGACTCCGGTGTTGAGAACAGTTCTGCAGCGCGCTTGCGAACCTAAGGCCTTGTCTCGCTTGATCGTCGACGTGGTGAAGGCGCCTTGCGGTGGCGCGCCGGGGGCGGAGCGAGCCGATGTTCGCCGTCCCGTGTCGGGAATCTGGTGAGGCGGGTGTTGAAATGTGGTGGAGAGGTTGGCATGATCCTGGACGTGGCCCGCAGCGGGCCGTGACTAGCCTGGTCACGACACGCCGCAGACCGCAGTGGTGGCTTCGGCCATCGCTGGCAGCGAAACGCTCTCTTGGTTCGGTTCGAAGACGCCAGCTCGACTGACCATCGGGTTGGTTCGGATCGGTTCGCCGACCCGCTTCAAGCAGACACCGACGGGTCTTGGCTGTGTGGTGGAGACCAGTATCCCCCTCCCTAACCGCCCTCTCCATTGCGTAGCCTGACCCGCTTTCACGGGCCTCAGTTCTGACCGGCTGAGGCCCGTATTTTTTTGCCGCAAGGGAGCCGCTGGCGACGGTAGCGGAGCGACACCCTCGCGACTAGGTTGCCACGCCAGCGCGCCCACCGGTCGGGCGTGCACCCACTCGATCGCGATGACCAGACCAGGCTTCCGCACGGGTCGTTCCAGGGGGACCCCGTCGACGGCCCGAGCCGACAGCGGCGACGGCTTCTTGAGCACCGCCCTGTTCTCTCAGGCGCAAATCCTGCACCTGATGAAGAACGAGTTCGCCCGCGCCCGCCGCCACGGGATCGCGGTCGGGTGCGTCCTGCTCCAGGTCGATCGGCTGCAGCAGCTGGTCGATCTGCACGGCGTCGAGTTGCGCACGGTCGTGCGCGCCGAGGTGGCCCGGCTCGTGCGCGAGAAGACGCGTGGCTCGGACCTGCTCGGCACGACCAACGACGACCGCTACTTGCTCGTGCTGCCGCACACCACCCTCGAGCACACCCTGCTGGTCGCCCGGCGCCTGCTCGACCAGTTCGGCGAACGGCAGATCGCGGTCGACGGCCGCGTGCTCGCGCTGACGATGAGCATCGGCGTGACGGCCTGCGACGACCAGAAGACGCTGTTCTTCGACAGTCTGCTGGCGCAGGCCGAGGCGGCTGCCGACCACGCGGCGCAACAGGGCGGCAACCAGGTCGTGGCGTTCGCCGAAGTGCCGATGCGCCCCGAGGAGCCCGAGGGCGGGGGGCCCGCTTGACCGAAGGCGGCGACGGGCCGATGCGGATCCTGCTCGTCGAGGACGAGCAGACGATCGCGGTGACCCTGCGCGACGACCTCGAAGGCGCTGGCTACGAGGTCAAGCACGTCGCCGACGGCAAGCTGGCGATCGCCGAACTCGGTCATGTGAGCTACGACGTCGTCATCACCGACGTGCGGCTGCCGGGTGCTGACGGCATGCAGGTGCTGCAGGCCGCGAAGCGCGCCCGTCCGGAGACCGAGGTCCTGGTGATGACCGGCTACGCGACCGTCGAGCACGCCGTGGCGGCGATGCGTCAGGGCGCCGACGACTACATCCAGAAGCCGTTCCTGAACGAGCACGTGCTCGAGCGGCTCGCGCGCATCGCCAAGTTCCGCGCGCTGCTCGGCGAGAACCAGCGGCTGCGCGAACAGCTGCAGAGCACCAACGGCCAGGGCCTGCCGGGCGTGATCGGGCAGAGCCGCGCGATGCAGACCATCGTCAAGACCGTGCGCACGGTCGCCACGACCGAAGCGTCGGTGCTGATCGAGGGCGAGAGCGGCACCGGCAAGGAACGCATCGCGCGCGCGATCCACGGGCTCAGTGCGCGCAAGGACAAGCCGTTCGTCGCGCTGTCGTGCGGGGCGCTGCCCGACACGCTGCTCGAGACCGAGCTGTTCGGCCACGAGAAGGGCGCCTTCACCGACGCGCAGCGGCAGCGGCGCGGGCGCTTCGAGGTCGCCGACGGCGGCACGATCTTCCTCGACGACATCGACGACATGCCGCTGTCGGTGCAGGTCAAGCTGCTGCGTGTGCTGCAGGAGCGCGAGTTCGAGCGCGTCGGCGGCGAGTCCCTGGTCAAGGTCGACATCCGCGTCGTCGCGGCGACCAAGGTGCCGCTGCTCGACCACGTGCGCGCCGGCAAGTTCCGCGAGGACCTGTTCTACCGGCTGAACGTCGTGCCGGTGCGACTGCCGCCGCTGCGCGAACGCGAAGGCGACCTGCCGCTGCTGGTCCGCCACTTCATCGAGCGCGTCGGCGGCGGCAAGGCCTTCACGGTCAAGACCGACGTGCTCGAGGCGATGGCGGGCTACAGCTGGCCCGGCAACGTGCGCGAACTCGAGAACCGCATCGCCCAGGCGATCGCGTTGTCGGGTGGCGCCACGGTGCTCAAGAAGGAGCACCTGCTGCCCGTCGACCGTTCGCGCCGCGCGGCGCTCGAGCCGCCGATGGCGCTGCGCTCGCTGCGCGAAGTGCTGGTCGAAGCGGAGCGGCGGCACCTCGAAGCCGTGCTGCGTGGCGTCGGCGGCCACCGCACCAAGGCGGCTTCGGTGCTCGGCATCTCGCGCAAGGTGCTCTGGGAGAAGCTCAAGGACTACGGCATCGAATGAACGCGCTGCCGCTGCCGGGCCGCTGCCTCGCCGCCGCCGGACTCGTGGTCGCGGCAGTCGTCGGCCAGCAGCAGCCGGCGGCGAGTGCGCCGCCATTCCAGCGCGTGCTGTGGTGCAGCGACCTTGCGCACGGCGCGCGACTCGCCAAGGACCTCGGCTTCACCGCGGTGCAGCTCGGCCGCGGCGGCGATCCGGCGGTGCCGCGCGACCTCGGCCTCGGCTTCTACCTCGACCAGCCGATCGGCAAGGGCTTGCTCGAACTGCGTGACGCCGAGTGGCAGCCGGTGCGCGACGCGTACGAGGCGAGCCGCGATCCGGCGGTGCTCGTGCGTCCGGCCTGTTTCGCGACTCCCGGCGTGGTCGGCAAGGCCGCCGTCGACGCCGCCGCCGAGGCCGCGCGCGTTCGTGGTGGGGGACTGACGTTCGTCGCCCTCGCCGACGAGCCGTCGGCGACGCGCCACGATGCCCCGCTCGACACCTGCCGGTGTGCGCACTGCCTGCAGGCGTTCCGCGCCTTCGTGCAGCGGCGGCACCCGACGCTCGCGGCCGCGAACGAGGTGCTCGGCAGCCAGTTCGCGTCGTTCGCAACCCTGGAGCCGCCGACCACCGATCAGGTCCGCCGGCGCGAACTCGGCGACGTCGCCTTGCCGGCCGACCTTCGCGCCTTCGGTCTGTGGCTCGACTTCGTCGACGCCCAGTACGCGGATGCCGTCGCGGCGATCGCGGCCGCGGTACGCGCCGAGGTTCCCGGCACGCCGGTCGGCATCACCGGGTTGTCGGCGCCGGCCGCGTTCGGCGGGTCGGATCCGGCGCGACTGTGGCCCGGGCTCACCTTGCTCGAGCCGTACTCGATCGGTGGTGCCCCGGAACTGGCGCGTTCGTTGGCGCCGTCCGCAATGCGCTACGCGACCCTGGCGCCGCCCGATCCGGCGGCGCTCGGCAGCCTGCCGCTCGACGGCTGGGCGCGGGCGTCGGTCGCGGCGATGGCGGCCGACGGTCTGGCCGGTGTCGTGGTGTGGAACGACGGCACGGTGGCCGCGGACGGCGTGCCGACGCCGTTCGGCCGCGCGGTGCAGTCGGCGTTCGCCGCGTTCGCGACCGAACTCGACGCCTGCGCGCAGGCGACGTTCGCGCCGGGCCCGGTGTGGGTGGTCGAGTCGCAGCCCAGCGTGCGGACGTGGTGGATGCTGGACTCCGCCGGTGACGGCATGACATGGGTGCGGCGCTTCGCTTCGTACGAACGCACCCACAGCACCAGCCAGTCGGCGCGCATCGGTTGGATCCGGCTGCTGCAGGATCTCGGCCTGCAGCCGGAGTTCGTGCCGGCGGCTGCCCTGCCCGAGCGGTTGCTGCGCACGCGACCGCGGTGCCTGGTGCTGCCGGCGACGATCGCGATGGCCGACCGCACGGCCCAGGCCGTGATCGCCTACGTGCAGAACGGCGGCACCGTCGTCGCCGACCACGCGACGGGGCTCTACGACGACGACTTGCGGCGTCGCAACGGCGGCGTGCTCGACGAACTGTTCGGCATCACCGAGCGCAGCCTGCAGTGGGACGACCTGTGGGTGCGTGAGGGCCGCGCGACGTCGCGCGAGCGCGGCCTGCCGCTCGCCGAACGTGGTCTGCGCGGCGCCGTCGGCGAACGCCGCGCCGACGGCGACGCCAACGTCGAACGGACCACGGGGCGTGGCCGCGCCGTCTACCTGAACGCGCCGGTCGTCGAGTACAGGCGCTGGCGCCTGGATCCCGCTGCGGTCGAAGCCGCCAAGGAACTGCGCCGCCGCGTGCGCGCCGCCCTGCGCACCGCCGGCGTCACGCCGGTCTGCGAGCTGCGCGGCGAAGGCCTGCCGACGTGCCTCGCGCGCACGCTGCTGCGCACGCGCGACGGGCGCGAAGTGCTCGTGTTGCGCGTCAACGCGCTCGAGGCGCCGGCGATGCTGCAGCAGCTCGGCGCCGACGGGCCGCGACGGATCCGGCTCGAACTGCCGGCCAGCCGCCGCTTGCGCACGCTGCGCGGCGACGACCTCGGCGAGGGGGCCGGCTTCGACCTGCAGCTCGATCCGTTCGGCGCGTTGTTCCTCGAGGTCCGCCGGTGACGACGACCACGGTGCTCGGCACCACGATCGCCGATGGCGGCGCCGCCGAGCAGGCGTTCTTGATCTCGGACCTGCACGTGCCGGCCGACGGCGGCAGGGCGTGGCAGTACCTGCGGAACGCGCTCGCCGCGGCGACGGCGGCCCGGGTGCCGTTGTTCGTGCTCGGCGATCTGTTCGACACCTACGTCTGTCGCGCACAGGTGCGCGCCGGCATCTGGCGCGACGTCGCGGCGGCGTTCGCGGCGGCGGCGGCCGGCGGTGCCCCGGTGACCGTGCTGCACGGCAACCGCGATTTCCTGCTCGGCCCCGAGTTCGCCGCGGCGAGCCGGGCCCGCGTCGTCGCCGGTGGCTTGCGCGCGCGCCTCGGCGGCGTCGACACGCTGCTGCTGCACGGCGACGAGCTGTGCCAGAACGACCTTCCGTACCAGCGGGCGAAACGCTGGCTGCGCAGCGCGCCGGTGCGGTGGTTCGCGCGCTCGCTGCCGCTCGCGGTCGCGTTGCGCGTAGCGCACCGGGCGCGCGCGAAGAGCCGCATGGTGATCGCCAGTGGCGACCAGGCCCGGTTCCTGCCGACGCAGGCGGCGGTCGGCGCGGCGTTCGCGACCGGCGTGCAGCGGCTGGTGTTCGGCCACATCCATCGGCTGGCGCAAGGCGCGCACCACGGCGGCGAGTACCGGATCCTGCCGGCGTTCGACGAGCACGGCATCGGCCTGCGCGTGCGCGACGGCGCGATGATCGCGGGGCGGTTTGGTGCTGGCGGCGCGTTCGATCCCGTCGCGGTGCCACCGCCGATCGAGTTCGCGGCGTCCGCGGGATAGAGTTCGCCGCGGTTCCTGGCATGAAGCCCGCCGCCGACGTCGCCACCGATCCGTTGCTCGCCAGCGCTCCGTTGCTCGAGGGCTTCCGGGTGCTGGAGCCGGCGGTGCTCTACGCGAAGATCGGCGGCGGCGGCATGGGGGCGGTCTACCGCGGCCGGCACTTCAGTCTCGAGTGTGACGTCGCCGTGAAGGTGCTGAAGGCCGATCTCGCGCACGACGAGCAGTTCGTGTCGCGGTTCGAACGTGAGGCGCGGCTCGCCGCGCGCATCAAGAACGACAACGTCGTGCAGGTGCTCGACGTCCGCCACAAGAACGGCATCCACTACCTGGTGATGGAGTTCGTCAAGGGCGAGACGGCGCGCGGCCGCGTGCAGCGCAAGGGGCCGCTCGCCGAACACGAGGCGCTGGCGATCCTGCTCGGCGCGACGCGCGGGCTGCGCGCCGCGCACCAGGAGGGCATCGTCCACCGCGACGTCAAGCCCGACAACGTGCTGATCAGCGCCGACGGCGCGGTGAAGCTCGCCGACCTCGGCCTCGCCAAGCAGAAGCAGAACGCCGGCGGCGAGAGCCTGACCGTGCTCGCCTCGGGGGTGATGGGCACGCCGCAGTACATGCCGCCCGAGCAGTGGAAGTCCTCGGACGTGAAGCCCGCCGCCGACGTCTGGGCGCTCGGCGCGACGCTCTGGTACCTGCTGGTCGGCAAGAGCGCGATCAAGAGCGGGGAACTGCTCGAGATGGCGGACCAGATCCGCAACCACGACTTCCCCGACCTCGCCGCGGCGCGTCCCGACGTTCGCCCCGAGGTCGTTGCCCTGCTCGCGAAGTGCACGCGTCGCGATCCCGCCGAGCGCTACGCCGATGCGCGCGAACTGCTCGCGGCCCTGAAGCCGCTGTGCCGCGACGACGAGGAGCAACTGCGCGATGGCGAGAGCGGTGCGGTGCCCACGCAGGCCGCGACCGTGACGCCGCCGCCGCGGTCGACGCTGGCGAAGATCAAGCTGCAGGTCGCGCAGGGCGAGGAACCGACGGTGCTGAGCGGATCCCCGAATCGCTCCGAGCAGCCGACGATTCCGCCGGAGACGGTGCGCGCCGCGGCGACCACGCCGCCGGCGAGCGTTGCCGCGACCGCGACCGTCGTGCGACCACCGCGGCGCTCCGCGGGCACGTTCGCGCTGGTGTTCGTCGTCCTGATCGCACTCGGCGTGGCTGGGTATGGCGCGAGCGCGGGGTGGTTCGCCACGCGCGGCGGCGACGATCGGTCCGCGTCGTCGCCGTCACCAGCAGCGTCGCCAACACCAACACCAACGCCGTCGCCGCCGAAGGCGCCGTCGCCGGGCGAGGAGCCGGACCGCGTCGCTGGCCCCGAGTCGTCCAGCGCCGCGGCAAAGGCGCAGGCGGCGCTGGCACGGGCGCGCGAACTGCTGCCGATGCCGAACGAGATCGATGCCGCGATCACCGCGCTCGAGGAGGCGTTGCAGCACGATGGCCAGTTGGCCGAAGCGAAGCGCAGCCTGGCCCTGGCACTCGTGCGCAAGGCCCGCGACCTGGAGGCGAGTGACCTCGACGGGGCCTACCAACGTCTGCAACGAGCGCTGGTGCTGGTGCCGGGCGAGGTGGCTGCCGCCGAGGCCGAGCCGCGTCTCGCGCAGTCGTTGCGCGACCGCCTGCTCGCGGGCCTCACACTCGTCGAGCCCGCGGCCGACTTCGTCAGCGGCGCGCGCGAACTGCGCGTGCGCGGCGGCATGTCGGCGCCGAAGGCCAAGGCCGTGCGCGTTGCGTTGGTGAGCGAGGCGGATGCCCCGGCCCCGTTCCCTCGCACGGCCAGCATCGAGGCCCCGATCGTCGCGGGCGAGTGGGACGTTCGGGTGCCGGCGGCGAACGATGGCCGATGGCGCGTGCGCGTCGAAGCCGAGGACGTTCGCGGGTTGGTCGTCGAACTGCCGCCGCGCGTGGTCGTCGTGATGGCGACGTTGTCCACGATCACGATCGATGCGCCGGCCGCAGATGCGTGGGTGCGGTCGCCGGCCACGATCACCGGCACGGTCGGGCCCGGCGTCGATACCGTGCGCGTCGCCGACCAGCCGGCAACGGTGGTGGATGGCCGCTTCCGCGCCGAGGTGCGGCTCGCCGACGGCGCCCACGACGTCGTGGTCGTCGGCCGCGACGCGCTCGGCCGAGAGGCGACGCAGACGCACGCTGTGCGCGTCGACAGCACCGCGCCCGTCCTCGACGTTGCGGATGCGCCAACCGTCGGCAACGCGCAGTCAGCCGCGGTGAAGGTCCGCGTCGACGACAAGAGCCCGGTGACAGTGCGCATCGGCGGTGCCGTGGTCGGCGCCATGCCCGACGGCTCGTTCGCGAAGGACGTGGTGCTCGCCGAGGACGGCGAGCACGAGATCGTGGTCGAGGCGGTCGATGCCGCGGGCAACGAGGCCCGGCGCTCGGTTCGTGTGCGCCGCGACACCACGGCCCCGGTGCTCGCCTGGCAGGCGCCGACCGTCGAGGTCGTGGCGCCCGGCGACCTCGAGATCACCGGCACGATCGTCGACGCGAGCCCGTGCGACGTGCTGGTGAACGGTACGCCGGCGAAAGTCACCGGCGGCACGTGGTCGGCGCGCGTGCAGGTCCCCCTCGACGCGACCCTCGCCGTCGCCGTCACGGCCCGGGACGCTGCCGGCAACGACGCGGCGCCGCTGGCGAAGTCGTTGCGCGGCGAAGTGACTTCGCTGGCGTTGGCCTGGGCGGACCCGGTTCCCGACGCGCCGTTCGTGGTGGTCGCGGGCGTGCGCTGCCCGACGATCGTGGTCGAGCGCGTCACCGGCATGCGCATGCGGCTGATCGCGCCGGGGACCTTCACGATGGGCTCGCCCGCGAGTGAAGCGGAGCGCGGCAACGACGAGACCGCGCACCCGCGCGTGATCCGGCAACCGTTCTGGCTCGGCGAGACCGAGGTGACGCAGGCGCAGTGGCAGGCGGTGATGGGCACGAACCCGAGCAAGTTCCGCGGCGACGACCTTCCCGTCGACACCGTGAGCTGGTTCGACTGCCAGGCCTTCGTGCAGCGGTTGAGCGAACGGGCTGGCGCTGGCTTCCGCATGCCGAGCGAGGCCGAGTGGGAGTACGCGNNCGACGACGCCCTTCAGCTTCGGCGACGCCGTCACCACCGCCGAGGTCAACTTCGATGGTGACCTGCCGTACGCCGGTGCTGCGCGCGGGGACGACCGCCAACGTCCGCTTCCTGCCGGCAGTCTGCCGGCGAACCCCTGGGGGTTGTGCGAGATGCACGGCAACCTCGGGGAGTGGTGCGCCGACAGCAAGGCGCCGTATCCGGGGTCCGGTACCGAGCAGCCGACCGCGGGCGAGGGCAACCGCGTGTTCCGCGGCGGCACCTGGTACTTCGGCGCGGGCCTCTGCCGGTCGGCCGATCGCCACGCCGATGAGGCTCGGTTGCGGGTCGAGAGCATCGGCTTCCGGCTGGCGCGCTCGCTCTGAAGGGCGGGGTGGGCGACTCTCGGGTTGCGGTGGGCCGGGCACGGTCGCTACACTCGCCGCCCCTTTCGCCGGCTCGGGGCCGGCGACCGGATCGTCGACAGCGGCTCCGGCCGCGTTCTTTTCCAATCCGGATCGTTTTCCAACCCCTCGACCCACTCCCGGACCCGCGTGCCGCCCTCGAATGAACCCGCATCGGCTACCTCGCCGACTGCCGTGGTGGCGATCGACGGTCCGTCGGGGGCCGGCAAGAGCACGGTCGCGCGGCGCCTGGCGCGGCGGCTCGGGTTCGCCTTCCTCGACACCGGTGCGATGTATCGCGCCGTGACCTGGCACTTCCTGGCGAACGGCTGTGCGCCGGCCGAGTGCGCGGACGCTCCCGACCGGGGGCATGCGCGCATGCGGAAGGCCCTGGCGGAGACGCGGCTCGAGCTGGCCGGCGACGCCGTGCTGCTGGCGGGTCGCGACGTCACGTCGCACCTGCGGACGCGCGAAGTCGAATCGCAGGTCTCGGCCGTGTCGGCGCTGCCGTTCGTGCGCGCGGCGATGGGCGACCTGCAGCGGGCGGTGGCGGCCAAGGGGCCGATCGTCGCCGAGGGCCGCGACATGGGCTCGGTNNCGCTGGAAGGTCTACCTCGACGCCAAGCCCGAGGAACGGGCTCGCCGGCGCAGCGAGGACTTCTCGCGGCAGGGCCGGACGGTCAGTCCGGCCGACGTGCTCGAGGAGATCCTCGTGCGCGACCGCCTCGACAGCACGCGTTCCGACGCGCCGCTGCGGCAGGCGTCGGACGCGCTCTACCTGGACACCACGGGCATGGCGACCGACGCGGTCGTCGACCGGCTCTTCGCGTGGGTTCGCGGCTCGTGACCAAAGCCCCGCGGATCGTGCGGCGCAGCGAGCTGGTCTTCGCGGTCTCGCGGTGGCTGCTGGCGGCGTTCTGCCGCACCTGGCACCGGCTCCGCATCGAAGGCAACCACGTGCTGCCGACGAGCGGCCCCGTGCTGCTCGTCGCCAACCACACGAGCTACCTGGACCCGCCGGTCGTCGGCATCAGCAGTCGTCGTTGCGTCGCGTTCCTGGCGCAGGCCGGGCTCGCGAAGTTCGCGCCGCTACGGTGGTGGCTCGCCCAGGTCGGCGTCACGCTGATCGATCGCGAGGCGCCATCGACGGCCGCTCTGCGCCTCGTCGCCGACAGCCTGGCCGCCGGCGAAGTGGTGGGGCTGTTCCCCGAGGGAACGCGCAGCCGCGATGGCGCCGTCGGACCGTTCCGCAGCGGCGTCGAGTTCCTGGTGCGTCGCTCGCGGGCGCCGGTCATTCCGATCGGCATCGACGGCGGCTTCCGCGCGTTCCCGCGCGGCGCCTGGTTCCCGCGACCGCGGCGCATCGTGGTGCGCTACGGCGAGGTGTGGTCCCCCGAACGCGTGCTGGCGCCTGGCGGCGTCGAAGCGCTGCGGGCTGCCGTGGCCGACCTCGCGCGCGCACCGCGGCGCGCTGCGCCGGTGGTGGCGAACGATCCGAATCCGACTCTTTCCGCATCTGCCGGCACCGGGGCCAAAGCCCCGGCGTCGGCGACCGGCGACCGGGTGTTCCGGCCGCCGGGACTGTGACCGCTTCGCTGCCGCCGCACCCGCGGCACCGGCGAAGCACTTCATCGTCGTTGTTTCCCCGTTTCCCCTGAACCCCTCTTTCGTTCGATGCACGGCAAGAATCTGATCAAGAAGTTCTCGATGCCCTCCGACGAGCTCTCGCGGCTCACCACGGAGGCGTTCGGCAGCACCACGCTGGCCGAACTCGACACCGCAATCGGCAAGACGGTCGCCGAGTTGGCGCCCAACAAGATCGTCAAAGGCAAGGTCATCAAGGTGCAGGAGGACGGCACCGTGGTGGTCGACGTGAGCTACAAGGCCGAGGGCCAGATCGCCATCGGCGAGTTCCCGGACCCGCTCGCCGTGCAGCCGGGTCTCGAGATCGAGTGCCTCGTCGAGTCGATCAACGACGCCGAGGGCTTCATTCTGCTGAGCAAGCGCAAGGCCGATCGCATCCGCGGCTGGGAGAACATCATCCAGACGCACAAGGAAGGCGACTCGGTGAAGGGCATGGCCCTGCGCAAGATCAAGGGCGGCCT
>DDSQ01000162.1:0-1526 GCA_002343845.1 Planctomycetes bacterium UBA2386
CGCCAGCAGCAGCAGCGCGAACCACTGCTCGCCGGCGAAGTCGGGGTCGATGCGCAGCAGCCGCTCGATCTCGGGCACCGCGCGGGCGCGCTCGAACAGCGCCGTCGGGCCGTCGAACAGCGTCCAGGTCACGAAGACGCCCACGGCCAGGAAGGCCAGCAGCTTGNNCGCCGCGACCATGCCCTCGTGGCGTTCGGCGGTGTCGAGGTGCCGCGTGCCGAAGGCGATCGTGAAGGCGGCCAGCGCCAGCGCGACGTGCAGCGTGCCGTCGCCGAACCAGCCGAGGGCGTGACGCATGTCGGCTCCGGTCAGCACGTTGAAGCCGCTGGCCACGGCTTTCAGCTGCAGCGCGACGTAGGGCACGACGCCGACCAGCGCGATCACCGTGACCCCGCCGGCGAGCAGCCGGCTCTTGCCGTAGCGGCTGGCGATGAAGTCGGCGATCGAGGTGATGCGGTAGGCCCGCGCGATGCGGATCATCTTGCGCAGCACCAGCCACGCGAGCACCATGCCCAGCGTCGGACCGAGGTAGATCGGCAGGAATCCGTAGCCCGATGCCGCGGCACGCCCGATGCTGCCGAAGTAGGTCCAGGCCGTGCAGTAGACGCCCATCGACAGCGCGTAGATCCACGCGTTGCCGATGACCGAGCGTCCCTGCTCGGCGCGCCGGTCGGCCCACCAGGCCACTGCGAACAGCATCGCGAGGTAGGCGAACGAGGCGCCGATGACCAGCGGTGCGGGCAGCACGGTCAGCAGCCCTTGCCCGCGCCCGCGGCTGCCGCCACGACGCAGGCCGTCGCGTCGCGGGCCGGCCGGGCGACTTCAGTCATCGCCGCGTTCCATCAGCCAGGCCAGCACCGCGATCAGCAGCGCCCAGGCGACGAACAGCCGCGTCGCGTCGCCGATCCACAGCCGCAGCAGCGGCATGTCGAAGAGCAGCCAGCCGGCCACGAAGAGTGCCAGCAGCCGGTGCGCACCGAGTCCTCGTGTCATGAACTGTCTCCCGGTGTCCGTGGACCGTCTGCGCGCCGCTACAGCGAGTCGAACCTGAAGTGCTGGCGCAGGAAGAGCCTGAACCGCCTGACGATGGCCAGCGAGTCGCGCAACGGCTCGCGCTCCAGCGCGCCGAGCTCCGACGGCCGCACCTCGTTGCCCGGCTGCGCACCGCCGGCGCGCTGCCGCAACTGGTGCGACAGGCGCAGTCCCATCAGGAAGTGCAGCGCGTCGACGAGGTCGCGCGCCAGTGCGGCATCGATGCGCTGCAGGGCCACAAGCCGCTCCAGGCGCGCCGCCGTGCCGGCTTCGCGCACGCCGTACTGCAGCGACAGCGCGCGCACGCCGTGCACGATCGGGAACGTGCCGAGCTTCTTCAGGTCCAGCGGCTGCTCGTCGCGCCGCGCCGTCAGCCGGGTGAACCAGTTGCCGGGTTCGTGGAACTGGTCGGCTGCCGCGGCGAAGCGGGCCAGGTAGGGGTCCTGCCCGCCGGCGATGCGGTCGAGGTGGTCGCGGGCCTCGGCCAGCAGCGC
>DDSQ01000162.1:1541-3202 GCA_002343845.1 Planctomycetes bacterium UBA2386
AGCCAGCCGCGGATCGTCTCCTTGAACGAGCTCACCGGCTGGCACCACAGCGGGTTGGTCAACATGATGTGGCCAGGGCAGGGTGGGTAGCCGAAGGCGGCGAGCGCGTCGTGGAAGCGCTGAGTGATGGCCTCCAGCCCGTCGACCTGCACGCCGTCGCGCAGCAGCAGCGCGTTGTCCTGGTCGGTCTTCAGGATCTGCTCGCCGCGACCCTCGCTGCCCATCACCAGCAGGCAGCTGGAGGCGACCAGTTCCGGCGGCGCGATCAGCCCCCAGGCGCGGGCGAACAGGCGCGTGTTGAGCTCGCTGACCAGCCGCGTGATGCGTTCGATGCGGATGCCGCTGCCGTGCAGCAGCTCGACCATGTGGTCGACGCGCCGTGCCGCGGCCTGCAGCTCGTCGATGCTCGTCGCCTCGTCGATCTGCAGCGCGACGATGTGCGAGTGGTTGGCGACGAAGCTCACCAGGTCGAGCTGGTTCAGCACGCCCAGCACCTGGTCGCCGTCGCGCACCAGCAGGCGGTGCACGCGGTGGCGCACCATCAGCCACAGTGCCTCGAAGACCTCGGCGTCGGCCTCGATCTCGACGATGTCGAAGTGCGCCACCGCGCGCACCGGCAGCACGGCCGGCGGGATGTCGCCGGCCAGCGCGTCGCGCAGGTCGGTCGTCGTGAACATCCCCAGGCGTTCGGCGCCGGCGCTGCGGTCGCGCACCAGCGCGTGCGTCGAGCCGCGTTCCTTCAGCTGGCGGCACACCTCGACGAGGTCGAGCTCGCCGTCGACGTAGAACGGCTTGCGCACGTAGGCGTCGCGAATGCGCGCGGTGACCAGGGAGAGCATCTCGCGCTGGGGCTCGGCGTTGGGCAGCGTCATCGGTGGCGCGAGCGGGACGGGAAAGGAAAAGAAAAGGGGCCGCGGCCAGTGTGCCTGCGGCCCCCGGGACGGGAGATTGACGCCGATCAGTGGCCGCTGGCGGCCGCGGCACCGATGCCGGTCTCGGAGCGGACCTGCTGGGCCAGGAAGCCCGCCTTGTCCTCCGCGCCGCGCTGGCTGCTGTCCAGCAGCGAGAACAGCCAGATGCCGACGAAGCCGATGGTCATCGAGAACAGCGCCGGGCTGGTGTACGGGAACCAGGCCGAGCCCTTCGGGTTGCCGAGCGTGGCTTCCCAGACCGCCGGCGAGACCACCGTCAGCGCGACCGAGCTGATCAGGCCGAGGAAGCCGCCGATCACCGCGCCGCGGGTCGTGCAGCCCTTCCAGAGCACGCTCATCAGCAGCACCGGGAAGTTCGCCGATGCAGCGATCGCGAAGGCCAGCGAGACCATGAAGGCGATGTTCTGCTTCTCGAAGGCGATGCCCAGCGCGACCGCGACGATGCCCAGCACCACCGTCGTGATGCGCGAGACGCGCAGCTCGCTGGCGCTGTCGGCCTTGCCGCCCTTGAGGACCGTCGCGTACAGGTCGTGCGAGACGGCCGAGGCACCGGACAGCGTCAGGCCCGCGACCACCGCCAGGATCGTCGCGAAGGCGACCGCCGAGATGAAGCCGAGGAACAGGTTGCCGCCGACGGCATGGGCCAGATGGATCGCCGCCATGTTGTTGCCGCCGATCAGCGCGCCCTGGGCGTCCAGGAAGCCGGGATTGGTCAGCACGAAGGTGATG
>DDSQ01000036.1 GCA_002343845.1 Planctomycetes bacterium UBA2386
GCGCGCTGCCGGCGGCCGCGCGGCGTTCGCTGCGCGACCTGCTGCGCGCACTGGCAGCTGCCGACGGCGCCGTGTCGCCGTTCGAATGGGCACTGCTGCGCACGATCGAACGGCACGTGCGGCTCGACGGCGAAGCGCCGCACCGGCCGTCCGGCCGACCGGCGGCGCTGCTCGCTCACGCCGACGAGGCCGCCGTCGTGCTGTCGGCGCTCGCCCACGCCGGCGCGCGCGGCGACGGCACCCGCGCAGCACAGGCGTTCGCCAGCGGGCACCGGGCCGCTGGCCTGCCCGCACACGTGACCCTGCTGCCGCCCGATCGCTGCGGCGTGCCGGCGCTCGAGACGGCGGTGCACACCCTCGCCCGGGTGTCGCCGCTCGGCCTGCGCAATCTGCTCACCGCTTGCGCCGCGGCCGCCAGCACCGACGGCGTGCTCGACGCCGACGAGGCCGACCTGCTGCGCGCACTCGCGACGTTGTGGGACTGCCCGATCCCGCTCGTCACCGCTGCGTAGGCGACACTGCCGCGGAGTCCGAGGACTCGGCAAGATGGGCGCAATGCGCACACTGCTCCTCCTCGGAACCTTGTCGTTCTCGCCGATGCTCCTCGTCGCCCAGGCCCCGGGGCTTGCCGGCGGCACGTCCTTCCCAACGCTGGTACCGCGTCTCCAGGCGCCCGATGCCGCGACCGCCGAACGTGTCATCACGATCGAAGGTGTGGCCGAAGTTCGTTTGCCGCCAACGCGCCTTCGCGTCGTGTTCGGCGTCAATGCGACGGAAGCTACGGCGAGCGCTGCGAGCGTCGCCTGCCGGAAACTGGTCGACGAGACCAAGGCGCGCCTCGCCGCAAAGAACATCGGCAGCGCGGACGTCGACATCGACTTCATCGCCGTCGTGCCGGCCTATGAATGGAAGGTCGAGGAGACCGGCGACCAGAAGGTCGCCGTCGAACGCCGTACGGGAGCCCGCGCGCAATACAACCTCCACGTCGCGGTCGCCGACGAGGCAGCAGCGCTCGTGGCGATCGAGGTCGTGACCGTCGCCGACGGCATCGACCTGATCGCCGTCGACTATTGGAGCGAGGAGATCGCGGCGAAGCGCGCCGAGGCGATGGCCGCCGCGCTGCGTGCGGCGCAGGACAAGGCCAAGGTACTGCTCGCGGTGTTCCCGACCCCGCCAACGCCGATCAACGTGCACGAGCAGACCACGGTCGTGCAACCGCAGCAGCTGTACGAGCAGGTGAGTCGTTCCGACGCAGCGACCCAGTCCTTCTGGAACCGCTTGCCGCACGTGAACGCCGTGCGACCCGCGTTCGTCTACTACCGCGGCCTGCATGCCGACCTCGACGTGATGTCCCCGGACCTGCCCGGCCGGCGCGACCTGCACGTCGTCGCGACGGTGCGCCTCTACTACGAGGCGCCGATGCGGCCGCAGCGCCGCTGAGGCGACGCCTCGCCCGTCAGCGCGGCCGCGCGACCCGGCGCAGCAGTTCGGCGAAGAACGGCTGCAGATCGCGCGCGGCGATCTCGTGACCCTTGGCGTTCGGGTGCTGGTCGGCGCCAGACACCCACAGTTCGGGACCGCTCATGCCGCGGAACGCCGGGAGCAGCGAGTGCGTCGGGAACCCCGCTTCGCGTGCCCACGACTCGATCGCCGTGCAGATCGCAGCGAACGGGTAGTCGTCGCCGAGATCGGCGAGGATCGGGAACACGACCAGGCCGACCTCGGCGCCGCGGGCGCGCGCTGCGTCGCGCAGCGCCACGAGGTTCTGCCGCGCGAGTGTCCATTCGGCCTGCTCCTCCGCAGTGCCGAAGTAGGCGCGCTGGAACG
Source organism: Planctomycetes bacterium UBA2386 (assembly GCA_002343845.1). The sequence continues at coordinate 1,828 of DDSQ01000036.1, forward strand.
CGCCGAGGTATCGCGACGAGATCAGGTCGCGGTCGAGACGATCCTGCACGAGGCGATACAGGCACGACACGCCATAGAGGAAGGAGTCGCGGTTGCGGGTGGTGATCTCCTCGCGGATCTTGCCGAAGAACTCGGGGATCGAGTGCGTGCGCGTGCCATCGCGGAGGAAGAACACCACGACGACGAGGTCGGGCTGGTAGATCGGCGCCAGCACGCGGAAGCCCTCGATCCAGTCCGTGGTCAACGAGCCCGGCACGCCGCCGTTGAGCAGGTGGATGCGCTGGGCGCCGAACTGCCCCGCCGTCGCGTCGAGCGCGCGCTCGAGGCGTTCGGGGAACACCGCGGCTTCGTCCGCCACGCCGAAGCCGTACGTGAACGAGTCGCCGATGACCAGCACGCGCCGTTCGCCGGCCGGCTTCTCGGGGGCGAAGTCGTCGTCGCGCAGGCCGAACGAGTTGCGTCGATACGGCAGCGTGTGGGCGAAGAGCTGCTCGTCGACGAGTGCTTCGTGCCACGGCCGCACGTAGACGAAGCGCGCCGCGACCTCCGCGAACGCGAGACCGAGGACCAGCCCGCACGCAACGAGCACCGCCTTCGCCCGACCGGACGGACGACGCCGCACGTCGGCTTCAGCAGGGGCAGTACGGGCGTCGGGCATGGCGTCCTGGCGCGAGCGCCGCGTCGGTGGATCGCGAGCGGGCCGTCGCATCTGCGGTCCCGGAACACCCGGACCCCGCGGCGCCATCCTGACGCGTTCGTGCACGCCGGTCCAGTCGCTCCTCCGACCAAGGCGCGGCGCACACGCCCACGCCACTGCATTCCTCCCGCGCGATCCCGGTGTCTCTCGCATCGCCGAGGCCAGTGGATAGCGTGCGTCACCCCGAACGCCTCCGTGACGAGCCCGAACGACCCGAACCAGGCTGACGCCGTCGAACCACCACCCCGCGGGTTCGGGCGCCGTCTGCTGCTGTTTCTCGGACCGCCGGCGGTGGTGTTCTTCGCGTGGTGGCTGACCCACCTCTTCTACGGCGCTGCCGTGGCGCGCGAGTGTCTGCTGACGGCAGGAGCCTTCCTGACCATCGTCGGGCCCACGATCATCCTCGGCCGAGCCGTCGGGGGCGACTACGTGTTCCAGGAACTCAACACCTGGCACCTGGTGCTGGTCGCGGCCTTCATGACGGTCGTCACCGCCTTCTTCTGGACCTACAACCTCGACCTGTTCGAGCGCCTGCCACGCCTTGGCCCCGTGCTGCAACGCGCGCGCGCCCGAATGGCCGTGAACCTGGCGGAGCATCGTTGGATCCGGCGCCTCGCCGTCGTCGGCGTCGGCTTGTTCGTGCTGATGCCCATGCCCGGCAGCGGCACGGTCGGCGGTTCGCTGGTGGGGCGCATCGTCGGCTTGACCCGCCGAGCCTCGTTCGTGGCGGTCACGGTCGGCGGCGTGCTCGTCACGCTCATCTACGGGTACTTCAGCAACGAGCTCACGCGCCTGTCCGAGAGTTACCAGCTGAGCACTCCCGTGAAGATCGGCTTGGGGCTGGCGTTCGTCGCCTCGATGTGGCTGATCGGCAAGCTCATCGTGCGACTCGGCCGCTCCCCTGCCGCAGCACCAGCAGGCGCGCCTGCCGAAGTCCACGAAGACTCCAAGAGCGGAGACTGATCCCTTGGCTGCGCTCGTGCAGAAGGCTCCTTCGGCCTGACGCGCGCGATCCAGGCTTCCACCACCCGCCTCCCATGGGGCCCTCGGGTCGCGACGTGGACGAAGAACGGCAGCGCCCCGATGATCGGGAGATGCGCCCCTGCCTCGCCCCGCTGCTCGCGCTCGCCGTCACGGGCACGGCGACCGGCCAGGCGTCGCAGGTCTTCCGCAACCACAACGGCACGTTCCAGCTCGAAGTGCCGGCGAACTGGCGGCAGTTGGCGCCGAACGAAGCGCGCACGATCGGCGAGAACGCGGCGGCGCCGACCCGCCTGTGCCTCGTGCAGCCGCGCCACTTCTACGCCGTCGGTCCGGTCGACGCCTGGCTCGCCGGCGACTTCACCGCCCCGTGGCTCTACGTCGTCGAACAGCAGGACGAGTGGTTCGTCGGCGACGACTTTGCGGCAGACCTGCAGGCCATGTGGGAGAACGAGGGCAAGGCGACCGGACACCGCCACAGGCTGTCCGCGATCCGCCGGGAGAAGGTCGGCGTGCAGGGCATCGACGCGGTGATCGCCGAACGCGTCGACACCGCTCCCGACGGGCGCCCCGCGGTCGCGAGCCTCGACGTGCACACGCCGGCGGGCGGCCAGCAGATCACGCTCGTCTGGTGCTCGCGGCCCGAGGACTTCTCGGCTGCGGCGCCCGGCTTCTTGCGCTCGCTTGCGAGCTTGAAGTTCGCACGGCCGCCGCGCGCGCAGCAGAGCCTCGGCGACCGGCTGTGGACCCCGCTCGTCACCGGCGGCCTCGTCGCCCTCGTGCTACTGGTGCTCTACAAGCACACGCGCGGACGGCGCGGATCGACGACCTCGCGGTCGAATTCGGGCCCAGGAGACTTGCCGGCCGAACGCGGCTAGACTCCCGCGCGGCGCGGTTTGGCCACGACCCTGCGGTCGAGCTCGGCAGGACCTTCCGGCGCCCGAACCTCCGATCCACCGCCTTTGAAGAAGAACGTCCCGCCGTCCAAGGCCCGCAACCTCGACAAGTTCCTGTACGAGGCCGGCCAGCAGTGCCAGAAGCGGCTCTGGCTCGACTACCACGAGCCGGTCGCCGAGAAGCCCGGCGCCCTGCGCCAGGCGATGTCGGCCGCCGGTGTGCAGTTGCGGCAGCTCGCGCGCACGGCGTTCCCGAAGGGCGTGGCGGTCGAGGCGACGGATCCCACGAAGGCGGCTGCCGAGACCAAGGAACGACTGGCCGCGCAGGCGCCGGTGCTGTTCGACGCCGCATTCACCGCCGACGGCGTCGAGATCCGCTGCGACATCCTGGTCGTGCATCGCGACGGCCAATGCGACCTGTTCGAGGTCAAGTCGGGCGTCAAGGTCAAGCACCGCTACGTCAACGACCTCGCGCTGCAGACCCACGTGCTCGCCGCCAACGGCCTCAAGGTGCGCGCCGCCTACCTGCTGCACGTGAGTCCGAAGTACGTGCACAAGGAAGGCGCCGACTTCCCGGCGATGCAGCTGCTGCGCAGTGGCGACATCACCGCCAAGGTGATGAAGCAGCTCGATCCCGTGCGGCGACGGCTGCAGCAGTACCGGGCGACGCTCGCCGACGACGGCGCCCTGGCGCTGCCGATGGGCACGTTCTGCACGGTGCCGATCCCTTGCCCGCACCTCGCGCGCTGCCGCAAGGAGGCGCCAGCGCTGCCGCTGCGCGAACTGCCGGAGCTGACGCGGCAGCAGGAGGTCGAACTGCACAAGGAAGGCATCGAGGACCTGAGCGGACTCGACGTCGAGCGCCCGGGGCTGACGTTCCGCCAGCGGCGCACGCTCGCGTGCGTGCAGCAGGGCAAGCCGATCGTCGAGCCGTTCGTGCGCGAAGAACTGCGCCAGTGCCAGAAGCCCCTGCACTTCCTTGCGATCGCCGCGATCACCGATCCGCTGCCGCGGTTCGACGGCCAGCGGCCCTGGCGGCGGGTGCCGTACGCGTGGGCCGCGCGCACCGTGCACCCCGACGGCCGGCTCGAGGTCGCGTCGTTCGCGCACGCCGAACGCACCGACCCGCGACCGGACTTCGCGACGTCGCTCGGCAAGCACCTCGAGATCGGCGGCACGATCGTGGTCTGGGACGACGATGCGCTCGAGAACCTCGAGTCGCTGCTCGACGACCTGCCGGCGCAGAAGGCGTCCGTGCGCGCCATCGTCGGCCGCCAGCACCTCGACCTGATGCAGCTGTTCGACAACGGCGTGTTCCACCCGCAGGTCCGAACGCACCAGGATCTGCGCGCCAGCGTCAAAGCGCTGCTCGACGACGACAGCGGCAAGGACCTGGGCACCTTCGGCGAAGAGGAGGTGCTCGAGGCGCTGCAGAAGGCCTGGGCACCGCGCGTGAAGGCCGTCACCCGCGCCAAGGTCGCCACCGAGATCGTCGCCAGCCTGACGTGGGCCGCCGAACGCATCCACAGCCTGTTCCTCGCCTACGGCGAGATCACCGCCGAAGCCCCGAAGCCCAAGGTCGACAAGCCGCGCCCGACCGGCAAGGCGCTGCCCAAGCCCCTGCCCGACCAGCCGTGACGCGTCACGCCGCGGCGTAGGCCGACAGCAGGGCGCCGATCTCCGCTTCTGGCGCGAAGCGCCGCTGGAAGTCCTCGCGGACGCGAACGCCGAGCGAGCCTGCCGCCGAGCGGTTGCGATAGAGCGCGAGGATCTGCCGGCACAGTTCGTCCTCGGTGTCGAACAGCAGGCCGGTCTCCTTGTGCCGGATCAGCTCGCGGTTGCCGGGAGCGTTCGAGGCGACGACCGCGCGACCGAGGATGCCGGCTTCGAGGATCGTCGGCGACGCCCCCTCGCTGAACGACGTGTTGAGCACGACGTCGGCGTCGGTGTAGGCAGCGCCCATGCGATCGTGCGCGAGCGTCGGCATCAGCCGCACGCCCGGGTGCTGCTGGCCGAGTTCGCGCATCTCGGCGGCGTAGGTCGCGTCCTGTTCGGGACCGGCGATGATCATCTCGACGTCGGCGCCCGACGTGCGCAGGTTGCCGACCACCCCGAGCGCGCGGTGCTGGCCCTTGATCGGGCGCAGGCCGCCGGGCAGGAAGATGAGGAATCGCTGGCGCGGGATGCCGAGCGAACGCCGCAAGTCGGTGCCGGTCGTCGGCAGGCGGACCGCGGCGCGCGGAACGACGTCGACCTTGCCGACGGCGTCCGGCACGCGCTCTTCGACGAGGCGGCCCGCTTCGGCCGTCGGCACCAGCACCCGGTGCGCGCGACGCACGACCTCGCAGACGATCGGGCCGCGGTCCTCCAGCATGTCGTGGTGCAGGTCTTCGCCACTCAGCGAGACGACCCACGGCGTGCGCAGTCCGAGCAACTGCACGCCGGTGCGCAGCGCGTCGTGGGCATGCACGATGTCGGGGCGGAAGCGACCGATGGTGCCTTCGAGCGACTGCTTGAGTCCGCCCTCCGTCGTGCTGCCGAACACCTCGCACAGGTGTCCACGCCCCTGCAGGCCATCGCGCCACCGCGTCACCGTGGCGATCCCGCCAAGATGCAGGTGGGTCGGCGCGGGCGTCAGCAGCAGGACCTTCACGGCTCGTGCATCGGCAACGCGGCCGCGTCCACTTCAGGCGCCGGCTGCCGGCGGGCAGGCCGCGCGCAGCGCACGCACCCGAGCGGGGTCGACGGGCGCGAGCACCTGGCCGTCGCGCTTGCAGGCGGTGCCGACGATCGCGCCGTCGCATCGCGGCCAGAGCGTCGGCGCGTTCCCGGCCGTGAGCCCACTGCCGAGCCAGATCGGGAACGCCCCCACCGCCGCACGCACGCGCGCGAGCAGTGCTCCGTCGACGGCCTCGCCGGTACGCGGCCCCGACAGCACGAGGCCTGTCGCGCCCGAGCGCTCGGCGAGATCGAGCGCCCCGGCGGCGACGTCGATCGGCGCCAGCGGCGTGGCGTGCTTGACCAGGAAGTCGGCGAGCACGTCGACCTTCGAGTGCAGGCGACGGCGGTAGGCGAACAGCCGCGCGGCCTCGCCGGCGATCACACCCTGATCGGTCGCATACGCGCCCGCCAGCACGTTGACGCGGATCCAGCGGGCGCCGACCGCCGCCGCGACGCCGAGCGCGGCCACGCCGTCGTTGCGCAGGCAGTTGATGCCGACCGGCAGCCCGGTCGCATCCACGACCGCGCGCGCGACGATCGCCAGGGTGGCGACGACGTCGGGCGGCACGGGATCGTCCGCAGTGCCTTTGTGGAACGGGGCATCGCCGAAGTTCTCGACCACGAGCCCGTCGAAGCCGCCCGCTGCGTAGGCGCGCGCATCGGCGATCGCGGCGTCCAACAACGACGACATCGAGCCGTGCCGGTTCGCCGACGGCGACGCCTGCAGGTGCACGACGCCGAGCAACGGCCGCGGCGTCATGCGGGCAGCAGGCTGCGCAGCCGCATGCGCAACGCCTTCCAGCTGCGGGCGTAGCGCGACGCCTCGGCGATCAGCTCGCGCGCTTCGGCACGACGCCCTGCCGTCATCAGGTCCCAGGCCAGGTCGAGACGCACGTCCGCTTGCCGGCGTCGCGCCAGGGTCACGAAGTGCGCCTCCCCCTGCTGTGCCGCCACGATGCGCTCCATGATGCGGTCGATGCCGCGCACGAAGCGGGTGTTCGCCGACAGGCTGGCCCCGTGCACACGGTAGAAGGTCAGCGGCTCGTTCAGGTAGGCGATCGGCTCGCGCACGCTCATGCGCAGCCAGAGGTCGAAGTCCTCGGTGGCGACGAGGTCCGGATGCTCGTCGAAGCAACCCGCCGCGCGGACTGCCTCGGTGCGCGCGACGACCGTGCTGCAGATGATCGGATTCTCCCGCAGCAGCGCCTCCTGCGTCAGCACCGACGGCACGACCCGCTTCTGGTTCTTGCGGCCTTCGATGCGGTCGTCACGCACGATCCACGCATCGGTGCCGATGCACAGGGCCTGCAGTTCTTCGAGCCACTTGATCGCGAGCTGGAGCTTGTCCGGCGCGAACCAGTCGTCGGCATCGAGGAACGCGACGAACTCCGTCTTCGCGAGATCGATGCCGCGGTTGCGCGCGGCCCCGGGCCCCCGCTTCTCCTGCGTGACCACCGTCACGCCGAACTGGCGCGCGATGAGCCCGGTGTCGTCGGTCGAGCCGTCGTCGACGACGACGATCGCCTCGGGCAACACCGACTGCTGCTGCAGCGACTCGAGCGTGATCCGCAGGTACGGCGCGGCCTGGTGGGCGGGAATCACGACCGTCACGGGCGCGGTGCCGTTCATCCACGACTCCTGCGCAACTTGCCGAAGACTGCCGCCACGATGTCGCGAATGTACCGGAAGTCGCTCGGATGCACGATGACGCAGCGCCAGGCGGCGATGCCGGTCTGCCGCGACCAGGCGACCAGCGTCCACGCCGAGCCGAGCACGTAGGCGACCGACGAGGCCCAGGCGGCGCCCAACGCGCCGTGCGACGGGATCCAGGCGATGTCGAGCGCGAGCATCGCGACGAACACCACGAGCTGCGCGTTCACACACGTCTGCAGCCGATCGCGCGCCGCGAGATCGGCCTGCAGCACCTTCGAGACCGTGTAGGCGACGGTCCCCGGCGCCAGTGCCAGCAGTGCGGCACCGACGTGTGGACTCCAGCCGTCGAACCACACCTGGTCGCTGCCCTTCGCCAGCATGGTGATGAACCCCATCACCGGATCGATCAGCAGCAGGATCGCGGCGGCGCCGACGACCGACAGCAGGAGACCGAAGCGCGACAGGATCGGCGTCATCGTCCGCGCCTGCTCGTGCGTGCTGCCCGCGACCTTCGAGAAGAACAGGTCGCGCATCGCCTCGGGGAAGTGCCACACGAGTTCGGCCCAGGTGACCGCCATCGAGTAGAAGGCGACCTGCGCGAACGCGAGGTCTTTCGCGGCCTGCTCGTCGCTGCCCTTGGCGACGTACGTGGTGATCAGGATCGCACCGAGCACGACCAGATCGAGCCGGTGGTTCAGGTAGACGAGCGTCGACGTGAGGTTCGCCTTCCACCCGAACCGCAGCGCCTCGCCCAGGAACCCGCGGTGCATGCGCACGCGCAGCTGGACCACCTTGCGCACGAGCCACAGCGTCACCAGGACCACCACCGCCGTCGACCACAGGCGCCCCCACGCGACGCCGAGCGGTACGTGTTCGTTGGCGACGCTACCGCCGAACCAGAAGAAGCAGGCGAAGAACGCCGGCAGGAATGCGAGCGACGTGACGAGGTGCACGACGCCGTAGTCCTTGATCCTCTCGGTCGCGAGCTGCGTGCTGTTGGCGTAGCTGGCGACCAGCAGCAAGGGCACGGCCGCACAGATCGGCAACACGAGCCACGGATCGGTCGTCCAGTCCGCGCGCAGCAGCGGCAGCACGAAGAGGCTGACCAGGGCCGCCACGACCGCGACGATGCCGCCCCAGACGAGCGCGACCGCCATCGACGTCTCGAAGGCGACCTGCGCCGGCCAGCGCCCTCGCCGCACCAGCCAGACGAGTGCGGTGGCGAGCCCGAGGTTGGCGATCGCGCCGAGGATGAACGGCAGCGAGGCGGCGATGCCGGCGTGGCCGTGCTGGTCGGGCTGGTCGGCCGTCAGCAGGTACAGCACGAGCCCGCCGCCCTTGTCGACCGCGACGACGAGGACGTGGACCAGGAAGGTGAAGACCACCCACCGCCGGAAGTTCACGTGTGTCTCGCGCGCATGAGTTCGGTCTGCACCGCCCGTCGATCGAACGCCGGATGCTACCGACGCTGCGTCGCCCGGCGCAGCGCGACTGCCGCCCGGTCACGGCTCGGGCTTGTATCGGGGGCGGCCCGCCGCGAGCTTGACGACCACTCGTGACGCCGACCCGGCCAGCCATGCGCCTCGTCTTCCTTTGCCAGCGCGTGCCATGGCCGCCCGACCGCGGCGACCGCATCACGACCTGGAACTTCCTGCAGCACTTCCTCGCGCGCGGGTTCCGGGTGCAGGTCGGGTGCTTCCGCGAAGAGGCGCGCGATGCGGAAGGCGTGGCGTTCCTCCGCGAGCAGGGCGTCGAAGTCGTGGCACCCGGGCTCTCGCGCCGCTGGCGCAAGATCACGAGCCTGCGCGGCCTGTTGACCGGCGAGCCGCTGACGNNGGACGGACGCGAGCAGGAGCGCTTTACCAGCCGCGCCATGCTGGAGACCGAGCAGCGGCTTCAGCAGGCGACGGAGCGCTTGCATGCGCAGCAGACGCACGCTGTCCGCGACCACGCCGTCGCGCGCGCCGTCGACGCCTGGTGCACGCCGACCCCACCCGACCTGCTCTGGGTCTACTCGTCGTCGATGGCGCAGTACGCGCTCGCCGTGCCGGCCCGCGCGAAGGTCATGCAGTTCGCCGAACTCGACTCCGACAAGTGGGCGCAGTTCGCGGCACGGAGCGGACCGTTCGGCCGCTGGCTCTACGGCCGCGAGGCGAAGCGGCTGCTCGCGTTCGAGGATCGCGTCGCGCGCACGTTCTCGCGATCGGCGGTCGTCAGCGAAGTGGAACGCACGCTGTTCCGCGAACGCATCCCTGGCGTCGAACCGGTCGTGCTGCCGAACGGCGTCGACGTCGAGCACTTCACGTCGGGCGGCGATGCCAGGCGCCATCCGCGCACCGCCATCTTCACCGGCGTCATGGACTACGAACCCAACGTCGACGGCGTGTGCTGGTTCGCCGCCGAGTGCTGGCCCGCGATCCGCGCGCGCCACCCGGATGCGCGCCTGCTGATCGTCGGCAGCAAGCCAGTGCCGCGCGTGACGGCGCTGGCGGGGTTGCCCGGCGTGACCGTCACCGGACGCGTGCCGACGACGCCGCCGTGGTTCGACGAGGCGGCCGTCGCGATCGCGCCGCTGCGCCTCGCGCGCGGCGTGCAGAACAAGGTGCTCGAGGCGATGAGCATGGCGCTGCCGGTCGTGTCCTCGCCGCAGGCAGCGCAAGGCCTCGGCACGGTGCCGACGGACACGCTGGCGGTCGCCGACGGCGCCGCAGCGACGATCGCCGGCGTCCTGCGGTGGTTCGACGATCCGGGCGGCGCGCGCGCCGCCGGCGCGGCGGCCGCTGCGTGGGTCCGCCGCGAGTGGCGCTGGCAGCGCATGTTCGACCGCTGCGACGCCATGCTCGCCGACCTCGGCGTCGGCGATACGCAGCGCTGAAACGACGCGGGCCGGCACCCTGGCCGGCCCGCGGCGTGTCGCTCACCCGGCGATCACTGCCAGTTCTGGTTGTTGTTCGCCGCGTCGAGCGCGTTCTTCAGGCGGCGCTGCAACTCGCGGTCGTTGTCACACGGCGGCGTGAAGGGGTCGAGGCCGAGCGCGATGTTCGCGGCCTGCATCAGCGCCTGGATCGTGGTCGGGCCCGAGCAGGTGTTCACCCAGCAGTTCGGGTTCACCGTGCCCGACAGGACGTTGAGCTGCATCGCCGCCAGCTGCGCCGACAGCATGTAGGCCATGTTCCAGGAGTTGGCGCCCTTCAGCCAGCAGCGCCACTGGGCCGTGTTGCCGGTCGGGTTGAACGACGAACCCGACATCGTCACGAGGTTGAGGAACGCCAACTCGTCCCAGAAGCCGCCGTTCTGGATGATCGCGATGCCCTGGTTGTTGCGCCAGAAGCCGATCGTGCGGCCGACGCACTGCAGCTGCAGCGAGAACTTGCCGAAGTCGACGACCTGCGCACCGCAGCCGCACGCCGACAGCCGGACGTCGGTCGGCGTCGTCGCGACGTAGAGCTGGGTGTTGAGCTGCACGACGACGCTGCAGTCGTCGAGGCCGAGACCGGTGAAGGAGTAGCCGCCCTGCGCGTTGGTGACCGCGCTCGCCACCACCTGGCCGCTGCCGTTCGACACCAGATTCACCGTGATGCCGCCCGTGCCGCCCTCGGTGGCTTCGCGCAGGCCGTTCTGGTTGGTGTCCTCGAACACCACGCCCGACAACGAGCCCGGGCTGCCGTCGCCGACGCGGAAGTGGCGGAAGCCGACGAACGTCGCGATGCCGGCGTCGTCGAGCTTGTACATCAGCACCTTCTGCACGCACTTGAGGTCCGGACGCGTCGGGATCTCCGCCGGCGCGTTGAACGGGAACAGCGGCATGCTGTCGCCGCCGACAGCGCCGACGCCGACACCCGGCAGCGACGGCGTGGTGCTCTCGCGCACCATCGCGAACGTGCCGTTGCCCTGGTTGACGCAGACGAACACGCGGTCCACGGGTGGCAACTGCGAGATGTCGACGAAGTTGACGTCGACGACGTCGAACCGGTAGCGCCCGCTCGGCAGGCTGCCGTCGAGCGTCGCGTAGATCCTCGCGTCAGGCGCCAGCGCCATCGGGTTCGTGTAGAGGATCGGCGGCTCGATCGGGAATCCGACGCTGCCGAAGGCGAACGGTACGCCCGCGGCATTGCCGAGCACGACCGGGTCCTGGGCCACCGCGATGGTGGCCGAGGCGAAAACGAGGAGAGGGACGATGGTCTTCATGAGGTGAGGAGCTGCGGATGATGACGAGACGGTTTCGTGGTCACCGAACCGGTCGCGGATGAAACCGGCAGCGTTCTCGCGTGGATAGCCCCCCCGGCCGCGATCCAGGATCCCGGCCCAGCAACCCCCGATGGCAAGGGCCCGTCGCCGTACATGAAAATGCGCGTGGCCGACGGTTTCACCCCGTCGGCCACGCGCATCTCGTCCAGGCTCGTTCGATCAGAGCCAGTTCTGGTTGTTGTTCGCCGCGTCGAGCGCGTTCTTCAGGCGGCGCTGCAACTCGCGGTTGTTGTCACACGGCGGCGTGAAGGGGTCGAGGCCGAGCGCGACGTTCGCGGCCTGCATCAGCGCCTGGATCGTGGTCGGGCCCGAGCAGGTCTGCACCCAGCAGTTCGGGTTCACCGTGCCCGACAGGACGTTGAGCTGCATCGCCGCCAGCTGCGCCGAGAGCATGTAGGACATGTTCCAGGAGTTGGCGCCCTTGAGCCAGCAGCGCCACTGGGCGGTGTTGCCGGTCGGGTTGAACGACGAACCCGACATCGTCACGAGGTTGAGCAGCGCCAGCTCGTCCCAGAAGCCGCCGTTCTGGATGATCGCGATGCCGTTGTTGTTGCGCCAGAAGCCGATCGTGCGGCCGACGCACTGCAGCTGCAGCGAGAACTTGCCGAAGTCGACGACCTGCGCACCGCAGCCGCACGCCGACAACCGGACGTCGGTCGGCGTCGTCGC
>DDSQ01000055.1:0-4000 GCA_002343845.1 Planctomycetes bacterium UBA2386
CGCGCCGCCGCTCTTGCGCCGGCTCGGGTCGATGCTGATGACGGCGATGCGCAGGGTGTCGTCCTGGTCCAGGCGCAACCGGCGCACGAGTTCGTCGGTCAGCGAGGACTTGCCGGCCCCGCCGGTGCCGGTGATGCCCAGCACCGGGATCCGCGTGCCGGTGGCCGCGGCGTGGATCGCCGCCTTCAGCGCGCCGTCGGCCTTGCCGTTCTCCAGCGCGGTGATCGCCTGCGCGAGTGCCCGCCAGGCGCCGTCGCCGTGACCCTGCAGCGCGGCGGCCTCGGCCGGCGCATGCACCGACAGGTCCTGGTCGCAGCGCATGACCATCTCGCCGATCATCCCCTGCAGCCCCATGCGCTGCCCGTCCTCGGGGCTGTAGATCCGCGTCACCCCATAGGCGTGCAGCTCGCGGATCTCGGCCGGCACGATGACGCCACCGCCGCCGCCGAAGACCTGCACGTGCGCGCCGCCGCGCGCGCGCAACTGGTCGATCATGTACTTGAAGTACTCGACGTGGCCGCCCTGGTAGCTGCTGACGGCGATGCCCTGCACGTCCTCCTGCAGCGCGGCGGTGACGATCTCGTCGACCGAGCGGTTGTGGCCCAGGTGGATCACCTCGGCGCCCATCGACTGCAGGATGCGCCGCATGATGTTGATCGCCGCGTCGTGACCGTCGAACAGCGACGCGGCGGTCACGAAACGCACCTTGTGCGTCGGGCGGTAGCGGGCCAGGGCCTGGAACTCGGCGGACAGGTCGGTCATGGCGTTCGGGGGGGATCTGGGGCTGCGCTCGATGATGCCATCGCCGGGGTTCGGCAGGCTGACGGGCTCGGGCGCCGGCTTGAGGGTTATCCCGGCCGCGGCGCTCGCTAGCATCGGGGGCATGAGCTTCCTCGCGATCGACGTCGGCAACACGCGGCTGAAATGGGCCTTGTATGCGCGCGGCCAGCCGGGCGAGACCGCGATCGGGCAGGGGGCGGTGTTCCTGGAGACCATCGAGAGCCTGGCCGAGGGCGACTGGCGCGAGATCGCGCCGCCCGAGCGCATGCTCGGCTGCAACGTCGCCGGCGACGCGGTGCGCCACCGTGTCGAGGAGCAACTCGAGCTGTGGGACCTGCAGCCGAGCTGGGTCGTCTCGCGGCCGGCGGCTGGCGGCATCGTCAATGGCTACGACCACCCGGGCCGCCTCGGCACCGACCGTTTCGTCTCGCAGATCGGTGCGCGCTGGCACATGCTGCAGCGCGGGCCGGCGCGGCCGGTGCTCGTCGTGATGATCGGCACGGCGGTCACGGTCGATGCGGTGGACGCACACGGCCGCTTCCTGGGCGGCCTGATCCTGCCCGGTCACGGCATCATGCTGCGGGCGCTCGAAGGCGGCACGGCCGGCCTGCGCGTGCCGACCGGCGAGGTCGTCGCCTTCCCGACGAACACCAGCGACGCGCTGACCAGCGGGGGCACCTTCGCGATCACCGGCGCGATCGAGCACCAGTACCGCGAGCTGCACGCGCACTGCGGGCAGGAGCCGCTGACGCTGGTCACCGGCGGTGCCGGCTGGAAGGTCGCCCCGTACCTGAAGATCCCGCACGAACTGCTCGATTCGCTGATCTTCGACGGCCTGCTCGTGCTGCAGGCCGCGCGCGGCGCCTGAACGGCCCCGGGCGCACCGCCCCGCTTGCGGGTCGTGTCGCCTGTCGCCGTCGCGGCGAGTGCGCTTACACTCGGGACCGGGGTTTCCCGCGGTGCGTCGCGCGCGGGTACGGTGTGATGCCGTGCCTGCGGCGCGGCCGGCGCGGGTCGCGGATGGGACCGCGGTCGATCCCCGGACGCCCGACGAAGCATGCCAGTGGATTCCAGACCGTCTCCGGTGCACGACGATAGGCTGAGTCCCGGGACGAGGATCCAGGACCTGGTCGTCGAGCAGTGGGTGCGCGCGGTTCCCGACGGACACCACTACCGCGTCGTCAACGCCTCGACCGGCCGGGGTGCCACGCTTCACGAATACCTCCCGCGGGCCTGGTGCCAGCGGCAGGACGATGGCGTGAGGGCGCTCCCGGGGCACGGTCAGGACTTCCAGGCCGGCATGCGCCGCTTCATGATGAAGGCGCGCCAGTTGCGGACGCTGGAGCATCCCGCGCTGCCGCTGCTGCTGGACACCTGGTCGAGCCACGGCACGGCCTACGCCTTGTTGTCGCCGCTGCCCGCGCAGACGCTGGCCGAGGTGGTCGCCGCCCAGGGGGGCCGCCTGCGGCTTGCCCAGGCCTGGCCGTGGATGTGCGCCTGCTTCGAGTTCGCCGAGTGGTTGCACCGCCAGGGGAAGATCCACGGCGCCTGGGATCCTGAATCGATCTGGGTCCAGGAAGACCAGCGCCTGCTCATGGCCGCTCCGGAGGTCGACGGCGGCGTCCGCCTGGCCTCCCCGTGGGTCGCGCTGGAGCAGACCGCCCAGGCGCCCAGCGGCATCAAGTGCGGGCCGTGGACCGACGTGTTCGGCATCGCGGCGATTGCCGCGTTCATGTTGACCGGTCAGTCGCCCGCGACGGCTCGGCGGCTGCCGCTGGCCGCGTGGATGCCGCCGGCCCCGCCGGGAACGGCCGCGCGCAAGCCGTCCGGCGAGCCGCCGCCGAGGGCGCTGCTGGCCGCGATCCGCGTCAGCCTGCTGCCCAATCCGCGCCAGCGGCCGCAGGACATCGCCCAGCTCAAGGCGATGATGGGCCTCGGTCCACAGCTGCCCGTGCTTCAGGACGGCGACAGCCTGCCGCCGGAGGCGCCGGACTCGATCCTCGGGGGCGACACCGTGCCGATGCACGAGCTGCCGGACACCGCGTTGCCGCAGCCGGCGCGAGCGATCGCGGCCGCCGCCGCCGCGGCGTCCGCCGCGCAGGCCGCCATCGGCGCCCCGCCGGTCGTCGCCCCGCCGGTCGTCCCGATACCGCTGTCCGAGGCCGAGACCGAACCCATCCCGCTGATGGCCGAGCCTGCGCCGCCCGTGCACCCGGGAGTCGCCGCGGCCGTGCGGCCGAGGCGCAGCCCGTCGGTTTTCGTGCTCGCTGGCCTGGCCCTGGTTGCCGTGCTGGTCGGCTGGCTGGCCTTGCGTCCCGAGCCGGGCGCTGATCCGCTGGCGCAACGGCCGCCAGCCGCGACGCCGGACAAGGCTCTGGACCGCCTGCTCGAATCGGCACCCCCAGCCGCCGGGCCGGGGGTCGTCGCTGCACCGGCCGCCGCGCCGGGCGCCGTCGCTGTGCCGGCCGCAGCACCAGGGCCGGTCGCCTCGTCGGTCGCCGGCGGCGGCCCTGGCCAGCCTCGGCCGGCCAACGCGGCAGCGGCCGCCCAGGCGGCCACCGGGGATGCCGGCCGCGGCGGTCCGGCTGCAGCCGGCAGCGGCCCGGTGGCCGGGTCGCCTGTCGCGCGNNGCGGGCCGTGGCGGGTGCCGCAGCCGCGTCGCCCCAGGAGTCGACGTCCGCGGGTGCGAGCCCGGCGTCGCCGCCCACCACCGCGAAGCCCGGTGCCGAAGGCGCGCCGGCGACGGCCGCCGGCCGCCGCCTGTCGCGTTGCAGCCAGGCCCTGATCGAGAAGTCGCTGGGCGGTGCCGCCGGCGGTGCTGCCTACCCGAAGGATTGCCCTTGATGTCGTCGCTGCAGCCAACCCCCGTCGTCACGGGGCCCTTGCCCGGGCGAGGCCTGCGCTGGGCCGCGACGCTGGCTGCGCTGGCCTGGCTGCTGGTCGGCGCGCTNNCTGGAGCGGGCGCTGCGCCTGCGCGGGGCCCCGCCGGCCTTCGGCAGCTGGCCGCGCGAGGTCATCGAGATCCTGCCCATCCTCGACGCCCGCGAGCGCCAGCCGTCGGTGGCGGGCCAGCAGACCACCCGCTGGATCGCCGAGCAGATCGCGCGCCAGCACCCGGGGTATGCGCTGAAGCAGGCCGACGGCCCGGCGCCCCGCTGGCGCTTGGCGGGCACGCTCGTCCCCGACGACGCGCTGGACGGCAGCGCGGGCGGTGAAGCCG
>DDSQ01000055.1:4053-5150 GCA_002343845.1 Planctomycetes bacterium UBA2386
GGCGGCGCCGGATCCGCTCGAGGCCTTGCGCGCCGAGTACCTGTCGTTGCTGCGCCAGGGTCGCGAGGCCGAGGCGCAGACGGTGTTCGGGCGCATGCTGGCGATCGGCCTGAACCGGCGCACGGTCTCGATGAAGCTGCTGTTCGCGCCAGGCTCGACCGCGTTCTGGCCCGATCGGGAGCTCGTTCGCCGCTACCCCGGCTGGCTGGCCGAGCTCGCGCAGCAGGCCTACGTGTCGCCGCATTGCCTCCTCATCGTCGGCCACGCCAGCAGCACCGGCAGCGACGCGCGCAACCGCCAGCTGTCGCTGCAGCGGGCCCAGGCCGTGCGCCGCATCATGTTGCGCAGCCTGCCCGAACTCGCACCGAAGCTGGCTGTCGTCGGGCGCGGCGCCGCCGAGGCCACCGGCGGCGGCGTCGGTGACTCCCGCGCCGCCGCCGACCGGCGCGTCGAGTTCGAGGTCGTCGACTGCCCGCCACCGTCGCGCTGAAGGTCTTGCGCTGCACGGGGCACCCCGCGCGCGGGCTTCAGAGGACGTAGCGCGAGAGATCCTCGTTGCGTGCGAGCTCGCCCAGCCGTGCGTCCACCAGCGCGGCGTCGATGCGCACGGTCTGGCCGCTGCGGTTCGGTGCGTCGTAGCTGATCTCGTCGAGCAGCCGCTCCATCACGGTGGCCAGGCGCCGCGCGCCGATGTTCTCCGTGCGCTCGTTGACGTCGAAAGCGATCTGCGCGATGCGGCGCACCGCGTCGGGTGCGAGGTCCAGCGTGACGCCTTCGGTGGCCAGCAGCGCCTGGTACTGCTTGATCAGGCTCGCGTGCGTGGCCGTCAGGATGGCCTCGAAGTCGTCGACCGACAGCGGACCCAGCTCGACGCGGATCGGGAAGCGGCCCTGCAGCTCGGGGATCAGGTCGCTCGGCTTGGCCAGGTGAAAGGCGCCGGAGGCGATGAAGAGGATGTGGTCGGTCCTGACCATGCCGTACTTCGTGTTCACGCTGGTGCCCTCGACGAGGGGCAGCAGGTCGCGCTGCACGCCCTGGCGACTGACGTCGGCGCCCTGGCCCTCGGCGCGCGAGGCGACCTTGTCGATCTCGTCGAT
>DDSQ01000179.1 GCA_002343845.1 Planctomycetes bacterium UBA2386
ATCAAGCGCTCCGAGTTCGGCATGACCTACGGCGTCGACAAGAACGCGCTCGGCGACGAGGTCACGCTGATGATCGACCTCGAACTCGTGGTCGCGAAGTAGGCCGCGAGTGGACCTGGAAGTCGTGCGGGATGGAGCGCTGCCGCCGATCGCGGCAGCGCTGCTGCTGGTCAGCCTCGGCGGCGCGCGCCTGCTGCCGCTGGCGGTGGCGGTCGGGTTGTTCGTCGCGTTCGGCCTGCTCAAGGACTGGAACGACTGGCCGACGTGGCCGCACGAACTGTGGGACGCGCCGAACGGCACGATGTGGCTCTTGTGGGGGGCGTTAGCCGCCTGCGCGATCGCCCTGCTCGAGCATCTCCGCGTCGTGCCGCGCAAGGCCGGATCTCCGCTCGCCGTGCTCGTCGCGATGGCCAGCGTCGGCCTGCTGCTGCAGAAGACCGCCACCGCCAACCGCTGGCCGGTGGCCGACGTCGTGCTGCACGTCGGCGGCGGCATGTTCGTCGTGTCGCTGCTCGCGATCGCCGGCCGCCGCGCGCTCGAGCGCGCCCCGGCCGGCATCGGTCCGGCGATCCTGTTCGCGACGACGTTGTCTGGCGCTTCGGTCGCGATCGCCTTGAGCAGTGGGCTGCTGGGACAGCTCTGCGGCGTTCTCGCCGCCGCGGTCGGCGCTGCCGCCGGCACCGCGCTGTGGCGGCGGCCGTTCGCGCTCGGCGTCGCCGACGGCACCTGGCTCGGCATCGCGCACGGGCTGTTCGTGCTCGCCGGCGTGCACCTCAGCTCGTTGCCGTGGTCGGCCGCGGGCTGTGCGCTGCTGGCGCCGTGCACGCTGCTGCTGCTCGGGCCGGGAGTGGCCAAGCGCCCGGTCGGCTGGACCGTCTCGGCGTTGCTGCTCGCCGGCATCCCGCTCGCTGCCGCGGTCTGGTTCGCGGCAGCGTGAAGGTCAGCCGCCGGCGGGGCGGTCGCGGCTCGTGATCACGACGCCCGCGATGATCAGGCCGCCGCCGACGAGTTGCGGGACGCCGAGCGCATCGTCGAGCATTGCCCAGCCGCACAACGCCGCGAACAGCGGCTGCAGCGCGAAGAGCAGGGCGAGGTGGGTCGGTGGGATGCGGTGCTGCACCCGCGCCTGCACGCCGATGCCGACCGCCGACGCGAGCACGCCGAGGTAGGCGACCAGCAGCAGCAGTTCGACGTCCCAGACGATCGACTCCACGCCCGCGGCCGCCCAGCCGCCGCGCATTGCGAGCACGGTGCCGGCCAGGGCCACGATCGCCAGTTGCCACGTCGTGAGCGCGGCGATCGGCGTCGAACGGCCGAAACGCGTCAGCAGCAGCACGTGCGCCGCGTAGCTCGTCGACGAGCCGACCTGCAGCAGGATGCCGCGCAGCGTGTCGGCGCGATCCGCCGGCGCGCCGCTCGGCCAGCAGATCGCGACGATGCCGGCGATCGCCAGCACGAGGCCGGTGATCGCGAACGTGCTCATGCGGGCGCCGAAGAACAGGAAGCCGCCGAGCCCGACCAGCGGCACGATCAGTCCGGCGAGCAGGCCACCGGTCGCGGCCGAGGTCTCGTTCATGCCCTGCATCTGCAGCACGTAGCCGAGCGCAAGCGCGCTGCCGGCCACGAGCCCCGGCACGAGCGCGGCCCGCAGCTCGGCGAGCGCGCCACGTCCGAGCAGCGGCAACACGCAGGCAATCGCCAGCCAGAACCGCGTCGCGACCAGGCCGTCGGGCGACAGCGAGCGCATCGCCAGCTTCGACACGACGAAGCTGAGGCTCCAGATCGCGATCAGCGACGTCAGGACGAGGTGGGGGACGTAGCGGCCGGCGGGCATCGGGGGGCGGGCACGATAGGCATCGGCCGGTGCTTGGCCAGCGAACGCTGGTCGCGTAGCACTGCGCCCGGCCGCCTCACCGGCCAAGCACCTCGTGCGTAGTCACCCCGTGCCCCTGCTGCTGCGTTCGTTCGGCCTCGAGGCCGCCACGCCGTCCGAACGTCGCGCCGCCGGCTGGATCGCGGTGATGTTCGGCGCCGGCCTCGCGTCGATGTTCTTGCTGCGACCGCTGCGCGACCAGTTCGGGGTGCACGCCGGCGTCGACAGCTACCCGCGGCTCTACACCTGGACGCTGCTCGCGACCACGTTGGCGGTGCTGCCGTTCTGGTGGCTGGCCAACCGCATGCCGAGCCGCCGCTTCGTGCCGCTGATCCTGCACGTGTGCACCGGGCTGGTCGTCGTGCTGGCACTCGCGCTCGCGGCGATCGGCGACTACGACTGGTCGAGCGCGCCGAAGGTGGGCGAGTGGTTCTGGGGCGCCTTCTCGGCGCTGAACGTGGTCGTGCCGACGCTGGTGTGGATCCACGCGGTCGAGCACTGCCGCACCGACCAGGCGCGCCGGCTGTTCGGGTTGATCGCGTTCGGCGGCACGGTCGGCGCCGTCGTCGGTTCGTGGCTCGCCGGCCAGCTTTGCGACGGACTCGATCTGCCGCCGTGGACCGCGGCGTGTGCCTCGGCGGTGCTGCTGCAGGGGATGCTGGTCGCGTTCCGGTGCAGTCTGCCGGCGTGCCGCGAACTCGGCTCGGCGGCCGATGCCGGGCGCGTCGCATCCGGCGGCGTGTTCGAAGGGCTGCGCATCCTGCTGCAATCGGGCCGCGCGCGGGCGATCGCCGCCTACATGATGCTGCTCGGCATCCTGGCGACGGCGTTCGCGGCGGCCGAGACCGAACTGGTCGGTGCCGGCGTTGCCGGCAGCCGCGAGCAGCACTTCCTGCTCGCCAGCGTCGAGTTCTGGAGCCAGAGCCTCGTCCTGGTGCTGCAGCTGTTCATGACCGGGCGCCTGCTGCAGCGTTGGCCCGCGGCGGTGCTGCTGGTGTCGCTGCCCGTGGTGTCGGTCGTCGGCCTCGCGGCGTTGTGGATCGCGCCGGTCGTGCTGACGATCAACCTGGTGCGGATCGGGCGTCGCGGCGCGCAGTTCGCGTTCGAGAAGCCGGCGCGCGAAGTGCTGTATGCGCCGCTGGCCTTGGCGACCAAGCACAAGGTCAAGTTCCTGCTCGACACGTTCGCGTTCCGCCTCGGTGACCTGTTCGGCGCGTGGCTCGCGGTCGGCCTGCGCGCCTCCGGACTCGGTGTCGGCACGGCCGCCGGCGCCACGACGTTGGTCGCGCTGGTCTGGATTGCGCTCGGCCTGCGGCTCGGACGGCGCGAACGTCAGCCCGCGTCGACTTCGTAGCGCAGCCACCGGCACTCGATCGTGCCGATGCGCAGCGGGTGCTTGCCGCTCGCGCGCAGGCCGAGGTGCTGCGTCAGCCCCGGGTCGCCGCAGAGCACGAACGCCGATGCACCCCGGCAGCGCCGGTGCAGGAACGCGCCGAGCGCCCGCCAGCTCGCCGCGAGTGCTTCCGGCTCGGCCTGCAGGCGATCGCCCCACGGCGGGTTGGTCACGACGAGGCCCGGTGCGGCCGGTGGTTCGTAGTCGGCAGCGTCGCCGTGTGTGAGCTGCACGCGGCCCGCGAGCCCGGCTGCGGCCAGCGCCTTCTGCGCGAGCGCGATCGCGCCGGGATGGCGGTCGTTGCCGAACAGCGGCGGACAGTTCGCCGCACCACGCTGCGCGCGCGCCTCGGCGTCGTCGTACAGCCGGCGCCACGCGTCGAGCTCGACGTCCTGCCAGCGCTCGAACGCGAACGACCGGCCGAGTCCCGGCGCCCGGTCGGTCGCCAGCCACGCGGCCTCGATCAGGAACGTCGCCGAGCCGCACATCGGATCGCACAGCGCGCGGCGTTTGTCCCAGCCGGTCAGCAGCAGCAGGCCCGCGGCGGTCGCCTCGTTGAGCGGGCTCTTGTGCTGGATCTCGCGGTAGCCGCGCTTGTGCAGCGGCTCGCCGCCGAGTTCGCGGTAGAGGATCGCTTCGTCGCCGTGCAGCACCAGCTTGATCGGCAGGTCGGGCCGGTCCTTGCCGACGTCCGGCCGCTTGCCGAAGCGGTCGCGGAACTGGTCGCACACCGCGTCCTTGACCACCAGCACCGGGAAGCGCGTGTCGTTCGCGAAGCTGTCCTTCACCGCGCCGTCGATCGCGAACGTCTGCAGCCAGGTGATGCTGCGCGTCCAGTCGACGGTCCGTGCGAGCGCGTAGAGCTCGTCGCGATCGCGCGCGCGGCCGCGCGCCAGCTCCTCCTGCACGCGGATCGCCGAACGCGCCCACAGGCACGCGGCGTAGCCGACGGCGGGTTCGCCGACGAACGCACAGGCGCCGCGGCGCACCTCGACGCGCTGCCCGCCCAGCGCCTGCAGTTCGCCGGCGAGCACGGTTTCGAGCCCGAGCGTGCAGGCGGCGTAGTAGCTGCGTTGCGTCACGTCACGGCCCGCCGGCAGCGGGCCCGGCAGCGGCCTCGAAGTCGAGCGCGAAGCACCGCACCGCACTGAGCACCGGAGCCGCCGCCATCTCGATCAGCGAGCAGAAGCCCTTCCGGCGCGAGAACTCGGCGAGCTTCTGCAGCTTCTCGGCGAAGCCCGGGCCCTTGCCGGCCCGCACGGCCTGCAGGATGTGCACGAACTGGTTCGTCTCCATGCGGCACGGCGGGCACTGTCCGCACTGCTCGCGCATGAAGAACTGCGCGATCTCGAGCGTCAGCGCCACGACATCGGTCGCGTCGTCGACGATGCGCACGCCCCCGCACCCCGGCGAGGTGCCGAGCGGGCGCAGGGTCTCGTAGGCGATCGGCACGTCGAGGTGCTCGGCGAGCAGGAACCCGCACGACATCGCCGGCAGGATCGCGCGCACGACGCGGCCCTGGCGCAGGCCGCCGCCGTGGTTGTCGAGCAGCTGGCGGTAGGTGGCCCCGAACGGCAGTTCGTACACGCCCGGCCGGCGCACGGCGTCGGGCAGCGTGAACAGCAGCGTGCCCTTGCTCTCCGCGGTGCCGATCGCGGCGAACGCCGCGCCGCCGTGCCGCGCGATCCAGGCGACGTGCGCCAGCGTCTCGACGTTGTTCACGGTCGTCGGCTTGCCCCACAGCCCCGCCTCGCCGGGGAACGGCGGCTTCTTGCGCGGCTTCGCCGGCTGGCCCTCGATCGCCGCCAGCGCCGCGGTCTCCTCGCCGGCGACGTAGGTCGGCGGGCCGAGATGGACGTCGATCGGGAACGGCAGCAGGCCCGCGGCGCGCAGTTCGCCGAGCGCAGCCTCGGCCGCCGTGCGCGGACCGTGCATGTCCTCGATCAGGTAGAGGTAGCCCTGGCTCGCGCCGGTCGCGAGGCCGGCGAGCAGGAGCCCTTCGAGCACGGCGTGCGGGTGGCGTTCGACGAGCACGCGGTCCTTCGCGCTGCCGGGCTCGTGTTCGCCGCCGTTGGCGACCACGTACTTCGTCGCGGCGTTCGCGGCGGCGGCGAGCTCCCACTTGCGTGAGGTCGGGAATGCCGCACCGCCGCGGCCGCGCAGCAGCGAGGCTGCCACTTCCCCGCGCAGCCAGGCGCCGCCGCGCTGCTGCACCGCCTGCAGGCCGGTGTAGCCGCCGCGCGCGCGGTATTCGGCGAGGGTCTCGGTCCCGGTCGACGAACGACCGGGCAGGAGCAGGTTCGGCGTCACGCCGGCGATGGTAGAAGGCCCCCGAGGCCGTTCCACCGTGCTCCGGAAAGCGAACCGGCCCGGCGCGCGATCACTCGCGGGCCGGGCCGGAACGCGGTGCGCGGCGCGCACCTACACCAGGCTCAGTTGGTGTTCAGGACGTAGTTGAAGGCGTTCGTCATCGAGAACTGGAAGCCGCCGCCGAGGTCGCAGGTCAGGCCGGCGCCGCCGAAGGGGTCGACTTCCGCGCCCTGGAAGCGGAGGTTTGCACCCTGGAGCCCCGCGTTGACCGGGATCTGCGAGTTCATGCTGACGCTCTGGCCGGGGAGGGTCCCGACGAACTGGAAGTCGGGTTCGACGTTCCAGGTGGCGCCGCAAGCCCCCAGCGAGACGGGCCCGGGCCCGCCGACCGTCGGGAAGTTCGAGCTCGCGATGATGAGGCCGAACGCCGCAGGATTGACGCCGGTCAGGTCCGCGCGCACGTAGCCGCCGACAACCGGGGCGCCATCAACGTTGAGGGTCGCAGTGACACCGCCGCCAGCGCCGCCGTAGTTCGTGATCGAGCCGAGCGTGCCGGCCGAGCCCATGAGCTTGAACGGCATGCCCTGAGGAACGCCAGGGCTGTAGTAGGGGTTGATGCTGAACGTTGAGGCCGTTGGGGGCGTCACCCATGCGTTCGCTACCACGATCGTCGTCGCCGTGTTGCTAACGACAATGTTCGTCGCGGGAGAGCCGACGCCGGCCGTGACGGAGACCGTTTTGCCGACAAGTTCGTTCGGGATCCACGAGGCCGCGGCGACCGTGATATCCGTCGCTGTCGCGGCGATCGACGTGTAGTTGCCCCTGAAGCCGGTGTCCACGATGGGACCCCACGTTGCGGTGATCAGCTGGATGCAGTCGCTCGTCCCGCCGGTCTGGAGCTGATTCAGCGTCGTGCGCGGCGGGCAGAACGAGAGGCCGACCGTGCCGTAGTGGAGGTAGTAGGTGCCCGCGGTCAGGACGAGCGGGACCGCCAGCTTGACGTTGACCTTCTGCACGCGCCGGGCCGTCGACGCCGGCGTTCCAGCCGCAGCTCGGTACAGCGGGACCCC
Organism: Planctomycetes bacterium UBA2386; assembly: GCA_002343845.1. Next base: position 6,647 of record DDSQ01000179.1, read on the forward strand.
GGGCGTTGCTTCGGCCCAGCCGGTCGAGCACGTGTAGTTGCCCGTGACCGTACCCGCGACCGAAACCGGGAGCTGGGTGCCGCCCGATGCGACCATGCCGGCGCCCGTCAACAGCTGCGCCGGCGTGCCGGTGCTGGGATTGCCGTCGTAGAGAGCGATCTGGATCGCGGTGCAACCGTTCACCACCGCGTTCGTCAGGTAGCCATAGACCTCGATCTCATCGAGGATCAGCACGTTGGCGACGGTGAATTGATCGCACCAGCTCACGTTGCTGGCGATGTTGTGCCCGTAGCCGAGGACGTTCAGGTAGAGCGGGTTCGGATTGGACTGGAGCAGGCTGAGGTCGTTGAGGCCGTTGAGGCCGGTCTTGAGCGGGCCGTTGTCGTAGATCACCGGGCTCTGCGCGATGGCGTAGGCGGAGAGCAGGGCAAGAGGTGCGATGCGTGAAAGCATGGGTAGGGGAGTGAGTGAAGGGTGAGGGAACGCGGACAGGCTAACTCGCCACCGGCCGAGCGCGCGCTCGGTACCCAGCGGCAGTTCCGGTCTGAGACCGACTCAGACGAAGCAACTGTCTACTTGGGTTCCGCGCGGCTCGCAAGTAGGGGCGAACGAGCGATCGGCGCCGTTGCGCTTCACCGTTCGAATGGCGGCTCGCTGGATCGTGCGGGCGATTCCGTCGTGCGGTTCGCTGCGTCGCTCGCGGGAAGCGCCGAGCCGCAATGCGGGCACTTCACCGCGTGTGGTCGGGCGGCGCCCATGCCATCGCCCGTTCGCGCCTTGCCGAGTTCGTCGACGAAGGCCGCGCCGAGCAGGCCCGCCGGCAGCGCGAACATGCCGATGCCGAGTACGGCGATCACGCCGCCGAGCGCGCGGCCCGCGTCGGTCGCCGGCGCCAGATCGCCGTAGCCGATCGTGGTCAAGGTGACGATGCCCCACCACATCGTCGCCGGGATGCTCGAGAATCTCTGCGGCTGCGCTTCGTGCTCGAGGTGGTACATCGCGGTCGACGAGAGCACCAGCAGCACGACCAGCACGAAGAGCAGCGACAGCAGGTCGGGCGCCTTGGCTCGCAGAACGCGCTGCAGTGTCTGCACGGCCAGCGAGTAGCGGCCGAGCTTGCCGATGCGGAGCAGCCGCGACAGGCGCACGAGGCGCAGCGCGCGCAGGTCGGCGCCGAGGAACACCAGCAGGCTCGGCAGCACCGCGAACAGGTCGATCAGGGCCGCGGGGGTCAGCGCCCAGCGCAGCCGGCCGGCGATCGGCGCGCGGAAGCGTTCTTGTTCGGGGGCGACCCACAGCCGCGCCAGGTACTCGACGCCGAAGACGGCGAGCGAGACGGCTTCGAGGATCGCGAACACGTCGTGCCAGCGAGGGCCGAGCGTCGGCACGGTCTCGAGCGCGATGGTGGCGACGTTGAGGACGATCAGCAAGCCAAGGGCGAACCGCACGAGCATCGCAGCGCGCGCGTGGTCGTCCTCGAGCAGCCGGTGCACGGTCGATCGCAGGGTCACGCGAGGAGCTTAGGCCCACGAGGCTGTTCGCCGCAGGCTCGAGAAGAGCGGCAACCCCGACGTGAAGGCCGCCGCGCTGCTCGCGCGCCACGCCGACACGATCGAGAAGGCTCCGCTCGACGGCGACGCCTACAAGGCGGCGAAGAGCGACCTGCTCGCGGCGGCGGGTGCTGCGAAGGACAAGCGCCTGAAGGGCGAGATCCAGGGCGCGATCGACACCCGCGAGAAGTTCGGCGTCGGCAACGTGGCGCCCGACATCGAGGGCGTGGACCTCGACGGGGTGTCGTTCAAGCTGTCCGACTACAAGGGCAAGGTCATCTTCCTCGACTTCTGGGGCGACTGGTGAGGCCCTTGCCGGGCCATGTACCCGCACGAGCGGTCGCTCGTGGAAGAGATGAAGGACAAGCCGTTCGCCTTGATCGGAGTGAACTCCGACAAGGAAGTCGCGCGCGCCAAGAAGGCGATCGCCGACAACCAGCTCAACTGGCGCAGCTTCCACTGCGGGCCCGAGGGCACGCGTGGACCGATCCCGACCGCGTGGGCGGTGAAGGGTTGGCCGACCATCGTCGTGCTCGACGCCGAGATGAAGATCCACTACCGCGGCCACAGCGGTGACGAGGCGACGCAGATCGCCAAGGGACTCGTCGCGAAGATGCAGGGCGGCTGAGCCGTCCTGCGCGGGCTCTCCCGTCGCCGGGGGAGCCCGCTAGAGTGCGCGCCCCTCGTCGTCCCGTGCGCACTCCCCACGTCGTCGTCGTTCTGTCGGCCCTCGTCGTCGCGCTGCCCGCGCAAGGCAGGTCCAAGGAACTCGACCGCGCGCGCGACCTGCTCGAACAGCGGGGCGAGCAGCAGGTGCAGGAAGGCACCGCCGTGTGCGTGAAGGCCAACGACGTGCCGGCCGTCGAGCTGCTGCTCGAGACGCTGGCGACGAAGGAGCGGCGCTCGCGCCTGCACCTGTCGCCCGGCCACTACCGCGACATCGTCTGGGACGGCCTGCTGAAGATCACCGACGTCTACGCCCGCCGGCGCGTCGAACTCGAACTGCGCACCGGCCGCGATCCCGACGTGCGGTCGTGGTGCGCGGAGCTGCTCGGCATCTACGGCGACGCCGGCTACGGCGAGACCCTGCGCAAGGCGCTGTCGGCGAAGGACGAGGACGTCGTGCGCCAGGCGGCGCGTTCGCTCGGCATGTTGCGCGATGCCGCGGCGGCGCCGCAGTTGGCGGCGCTGAGCAAGCACGCCGACGACTACGTGCGCGGCAACGCGATCGAAGCGCTGGCGCGGTGCGATGGCGCGCAACTCGCGACGTTCCGCGCGGCCATCGTGCAGGACAAGTCGGGCGGCGTTCGTTGTGCGCTGCTCGGTGCGGCTCCGGACCTGGTCGGCGACGACCTCGAGGCCGTGTGCACGGCGGCCCTGCGCGACCCCGACTGGCGCCCGCGCATGCAGGCGGTGAAGAACCTCGGCCGGTTGCGCAGCAAGACCGCGGTCGACGCCCTGATCACGGCCTTGCGCGACGGCCGGCCGGTGGTCGCGGTGCGCGCGCAGCGCGAACTGCAGGAACTGACCGGCCAGCCGATCACGCAGATCGAGGTCTGGGAGAAGTGGTGGGCCGACCACCGCGCGGCGTTCGCGTTCCCCGAGGGGCGCGGCGTCGCCAAGCGCGACGTCGGCACGGTCGTCTACAACGGCGTGCCGGTCGACAGCGACCACGTCGCGTTCCTGCTCGACAAGTCGGTGCAGATGCAGGCGCGGCTGCAGTCGAAGGGCACGAGCAAGGACGAGGCGGCGCTGGCGGAGCTGGCGCAGGTCCTCGGCAAGCTCGACGACAAGATCGCCTGCAACGTGTTCGCCTACGACACCGAGGTGCGCGCGTTCGAGAAGAAGGCCGTCAAGCTGACCGCCGCGAGCCGCAAGCGCGCGCTGGCGTTCGCGACCGAGAAGCCGGTCGGCAAGGAGAAGGACATCTGGCAGGCGCTGGTCGCCGTGGTCGCCGATCCCACGCTCGACACCGCCTACCTGCTGTCGTCGGGCGAGCCGGACACCGGTCGCTACGTGCACTGGAACCGCGTCACGCGGCACCTCGCCGACCTGAACCGCTTCCATCAGGTCACCGTGCACGCCGTCGCCTACACCGACAACGAGTGGTTCCGCGACCAGATCCAGAAGATCGCCGAGGTGACCGGCGGTCACTTCGAGTGGTTCCGCTGACCCCGGCATCGGGCACGGCGAGCGGCTCGGGCGTGGTCTCGGCGCGAAGGATCCCTATCATCCCCGCCCCCGTGCGCCGCCCTGGCGACGGTTCCCCGAGGCACTGCATGCATCCGACTCCGCTCGTTCCGTTCGCCGTCGCCCTGCTGGCGCTCGGCGCCACGTTCCCGACTTCGATGGCCCGCCCCGACGAGGGCATGTGGCCGTTCGACGGCCTGCCGCTGCAGGTGTTGAAGGAGAAGTACCAGTTCGAACCGACCGCCGAGTGGCTCGACCACGTGCGGCTGGGCTCGGTGCGTTTCGACACCGGCGGCTCGGGTTCGTTCGTGTCGCCGAACGGCCTGGTGATGACGAACCACCACGTCGCCTTGACCACGATCCAGGCGATCTCGACGCCGGAGAAGGACTGGGTCGAGCCCGGCTTCTCGGCGAAGAAGTACGGCAAGGAAGTGCCGGGGAAGGGTCTGACGCTGCGCCAGCTCGTCGAGGTCCGCGACGTGACCCAGGAGATCCTCGCGGTGAAGGCCAAGGACGACGCGGCGGGCAACGCCTGGCGCGCCAAGCTCGAGGAGATGTGCGCTGCGATCACCGACGAGAAGAAGCACGTCAAGGCCGATCCCGTCACCCTCTACGACGGCAACCAGTTCCGCATCTACGTCTACCACGTCTACGACGACGTGCGGCTCGTCTTCGCGCCGGAGAAGCAGGTCGCGTTCTACGGCGGTGACTTGGACAACTTCACCTACCCGCGCTACTGCCTCGACTGCGCGTTCTTCCGCGTCTACGAGGACGGCAAGCCGATCGACTCGAGCAAGTTCTACTTCCAGTGGGACGGCGATGGCGCCAAGGCCGACGAGCTGGTGTTCGTGTCCGGCCATCCGGGCGGCACCGAGCGGGCGCTGACGCACGCCGAGATGGAGTTCCACCGCGACTTCCGCGTGCCGATGCAGGTCGACCGCTTGCGCCAGATGCTCGACATGACGAAGAAGCAGATGGAGTCGAGCGAGAAGGCCGCGTTCGATCTGCGCGACCAGTACTTCGGCATCAGCAACTCGCTGAAGGCCTACGAGGGGCACCTCGCCGGCCTGCGCGACGGCGCGATGATGGCGAAGATGAAGCAGCGCGACGAGGAGCTGATCGCGCGCTCGGGCAAGCCCGAGGTCAAGGCGGCGTTCGATTCGATCGCCACGGCCTACGCCGACTACCGCAAGGCGATCGAGGACAAGGCGCCGCAGTCCGAGCGCCAGAAGGTGCGGCAGAAGATCGATCGCGAGATCGCGCCGCCGGCCAAGGCCGCCATCAACCAGGCGCGCTTCGATGTCTACGGCGCCTCGAACTACCCCGACGCCACGTTCACGCTGCGGCTCGCCTTCGGCACCGTGAAGGGCTACGAGGCCGGCACGACGCTGGTGCCGCCGAAGACGACGATCAACGGCCTGTTCGAGCGCAACGCGGCGTTCGACAACGCGCCGCCGTTCGATCTGCCGAAGCAGTGGACGGACAAGAAGGGCAAGCTGAAGCTCGACACGCCGTTCAACTTCGTCTGCACGGCCGACATCATCGGCGGCAACTCGGGCAGCCCGATCCTCGATCGCGACGCCAAGGTCGTCGGCCTCGTGTTCGACGGCAACATCGAGTCGCTGCCGAGCAACTACTGGTACGACGAGCGGGTCAACCGCTGTGTCGGCGTGCACACCGCGGTCATGACCGAGGCGATGACGGTGATCTACGAGGAGCACGACCTCGTCAAGGAACTGACCGGCGGCAAGTAGCCGCCGCGGCGCCGTCAGCGCTCGAGCACGTCGTCGACCCAGCGCATCGCCGCCATCGTGCTCGGGAAGCCGAGCGTCGTCGTCGCCATCACGACGACGTGCCGGATCGCCTCGCGCGAACAGCCGGCCGCCAACGCGCGGCCGGCGGCGCTGTGCACCGCTCCCTCGCGCCAGGCGCCGACGGCGAGCGCCAGCTTGACCAGTGCGCGCGTGGTCGCATCGAGCGGGCCGGCGGCCTGCGTGGCCGTGCCGAGCGCTTCGTAGGCGGCGGCCACTTCGGGGTAATCGGCGGCGAAGCGCTGGAAGTGCGACTTGCGGGGACCGCCGGCGGAACGCTTCGGCGGACGCGACGATCGACGGGCTGTCATTTGGGTGCTCGTGGCTTGCCGAAGTACTGTTCGTAGAGGGGCGCGAACCGCGGGTCCTTGCGCAGGGAATCGATGTCGTGGTCGGTGTCGACCAGCGCCTTGCCCAGCGGTTGGCCGGCCTTCTTGCCGGCGGCGAGCGCCTTCTCGAGGTAGGCGAAGGCCTCGTCGATCTGCCCGGCGAGGGCGAGGTTGCAGGCCGTGTTGTAGACGGTCGTCGGGAAGCCCGACGGCAGCTCGGGCTGCGCCTCGAGTCGCTGCACGGCGGTCTTGTAGTGCGCGGCGGCCTCGGCGTGGAGACGGGCTGCGTAGAACAGGTTCGCCAGCGTGTCGATGATCGGCAGTTGGCGTTCGGGGCCCGCGTCGGCGAGCTGCTGCTCGAGTCTGCCCCGGATCTCGTCGAACGCGGCGGCGTCGCCGTACTCGCGCAGGGCGCAGATCGCGTTCATGAACAGGTCCTGGTTGCGTCCGGACTGCGCCATGCCGGCGATCTCCTTCAGGTTGGCGCGCACGAGGTCCGTCGCGTGCTCTGGCGCCAACGCGTCGCGCAGCGCGCGTACGCACGCGGTGCGGAAGGCGTCGGGGTTGGTGACTTCGCGCGGCGCCTCCTTGGCCCAGCGCAACAACAGGTCGTTGCCGTCCGGGTGGAAGTCGCGCAGCTCGCGGTACTGACCCGCGAAGATCGCGTTCGTGTCGATCTTGCGGCGCACGATCGCCGTGACGGTGCGTTCGAGGATCTTCCGGCCGCGTTCGTCGAGCTGCTGCAGCGCCAGCGTGCCCGCGGTCTTGTCGGCGGCGAGCGCTTCGATCGCGGCCTTCTGTTGGGCAGCGTCGGCGGCGACCGCGGTGTTCATGTGTTGGCGGATCTCCGCGGCGAACTCGGGGGGCTTGGGCGGCGTCCCGGCGCTCGGAGTCGGCGCTGCGGACGGTGGCGCCACGGCGGCGATCGCCCGCAGCGTGCCGACGAACCACGCGCGTCCCGCAGCGTCGGCGGCGATCACCTTGTCGGCGGCGGCCATGATGACGAGCTTGCGTCCGCCGTCGGCATCGACGAACGCCTTGCGCAGTTCTTCGCCCGCGGGCCCCGCGGTCTGGGCGAACAGCCACGGCGCCAGCAGCAGCAGCGGACACGAACGCACGAGCAGTGGGTGCAGCATGGCAACCTCGCGGGCGCCGGACCGGCGCGACTGCGGATCTGAGCGTGCCGCCGGCGACTGCGCCAAGTCCCCGCCGCGGAATATGCCGTTCGCTGACGACTGCCCGGGCGTTCGGCGTCAGCCGGTGACCAGCCGCCAGCCCACCGTCTCGCCGGCGCGCATCGGCACCAGCGCCTCGCCGCCGAACGGCAGTTCGGCCGGCACGGTCCAGCTGGCGCGCTCGAGCGTGATGCGATCGTGGTTGCGCGGCAGCCGGTAGAAGTCCGGTCCGCGCCAGCTCGCGAACGCCTCGAGCCGATCGAGCGCGCCGGCCTGCTCGAACGCCTCGGCGTAGAGCTCGATGCCGGCGTGCGCGGTGTAGATGCCGGCACAGCCGCAGTCGTGCTCCTTGCGCGAACGCGCGTGCGGCGCGCTGTCGGTGCCCAGGAAGAAGCGCGCATCGTCGCCGGTCGCCGCGGCGACGAGCGCCTCGCGATGGCGTTCGCGCTTGAGCACCGGCAGGCAGTACGCGTGCGGCCGGATGCCGCCGGCGAACAGCGCGTTGCGGTTCCACAGCAGGTGGTGCGCGGTGATCGTCGCCGCGAGGTTGGGCCCGCCGGCGCGCACGCAATCGACGGCGTCCTTCGTCGTCGCGTGCTCGAGCACGATGCGCAGGCCGGGGAACGAGCGCTGCAGCGGCGGCAGCGCACGGTCGAGGAACACACGCTCGCGATCGAACACGTCGACCGCCGGATCGGTCACCTCGCCGTGCAGCAGCAGCGGCACGTCGTGCCGTTCCATCGCCGCGAGCACGCGCTGCACATGGCGCCAGTCGGTGACGCCGTTCTCGGAGTTGGTCGTGGCTCCAGCCGGGTAGTACTTCACCGCGTGCACGAACCCGCTCGCCTTCGCCGGACCGATCTCGGCGGGATCGGTGCGGTCGGTGAGGTAGAGCGTCATCAGCGGCGCGAACGACGAGCCCGCGGGCAGTGCAGCGAGGATGCGTTGCCGGTAGGCGGCGGCGTCGGCCACGGTCGTCACCGGCGGCTTCAAGTTCGGCATCACGATCGCGCGGCCAAACCGCCGCGCAGTGTCCGGCAGCACGGCCGCCATGGCCGCGCCGTCGCGCAGGTGCAGGTGCCAGTCGTCGGGGCGCGTGATCGTGAGGCGCATCGCGCGGGATCCTCGCGGGGCGCGCGCGAAGCGCAAGCACGCGCCTCGCGGCGGGTGTCCGGACGGCGCACGCTGCCGTGCACCTTCCGGACGTCGGGGCTAGTCTGCTGGACCGGCACGCTCGTTGTGCTGCGTAGAGCCCATGACCATGAAGAACCTCCTCCTCTTCGCCTCCCTGGCGCTCTGGTCGGCTGCGGCGTGCAGCGGTTCGGGCAGCGGGTCGGAAACCACGACCACCGGCGCGGTGCACGTCGTCATCGACACCGCGACCGGCGCCGACGGCCTGGTGCAGTTCCAGGTGACGGGCGCGGTGCTTGGCGATGGCACGGGCGCCGTCACCGGCAACCTGCTCGCCGCGGCCGAAGTGGTGACGTTCGCCGATCCGAGTGGCGAGGCCTCCGCACTCGAGCTGCGGGCGGTGCCGACCGGCAATTACGCGACGCTGCACCTCGTGCTGGTGCCGGGCAGCGGGCAGGTGCTGCGCGCCGACGGTTCGGTGACGGCGATCGCGGGGCCGGTCGACCTCGCGATCCCGATCGCCGACGGTCTGCAGCACGACAACGCGACCAACACCTGGCTCGCGGTCGGCCACGGGCTTGGCAACGCGATCACCGACACCGGCAGCGGTCTCGTCTGGTCGCCGGCGCTGACCGGGAGGTTCGACGGCAGCGAACACGAACTCGGCGACCTGGCGCCGGTCCTCGTCGACGGCGAAACGGTCGTCGCGCGCGATCCGGCGAACGGCGGTTTGCTGCGCGTCGAGTTCGCCCCGGACTGCGCCTTCACCGCCGAGGACGACGGCCGCAGCGCCGAGTCGCGCGGTGAGTTCCTGCAGCGCGTGCGGGAAGCGGGCGAACTGCGCGTGCGCGGCGACCTGCATCGCGACGGCCGGCTGCTCGCGCGCGACGCGCGACGCGGCCGCGGCCACGACGGCGTGCGCTTCCTCGGCCGCATCGTCACCCTCGAACCCGCGACCGAGAGCTTCGTCTTCCGCGTGCAGGCCGAGACCCGGCGCGGCGGCGAGCGTCGCATCCTCACGCCGCCGCGCGACGTGCGCGTGCTCACGCAGAACGCCGTCATCCGGCGCCCGGCCGCGCAGTTCGTGCTGACGTTCGCCGACCTCGCCGTCGGCAACCTCGCGAAGGTCAAGCCGTTCACCGTGACGGCGGTGCCGGGCGGTCTGACCGAGATCGGCGCCCGCGAGATCGAGGTGACGTCGGGCGACGGCGTGCCGCCGCAGCCCGAGTGGCAGGGCCGCGTCACCGGCGTCGACCTCGTGCTGAAGGAGATCACCGTCGAGCCGCGCAACGACGATCCGATCGTGATCGGCGGCGTCTCGGTGCCCGTCGCGACCGTTCGCGTCGATGCGCAGACCTGGCTCGAACGCCGTGAGCGGCAGGGACCCGGGCGCTTCGTGATCGAACTCGGCGACATCGTGCCGGGACAGGACCGCATCTGGTGGCGCGGCTCGGTGGTCGGCCCGGCCACCGTGTTGGCCCGGTGGGTGCGCGTGCGCGAGGATTGAGCGACGCCGAGCATCTGCCGGCGGCGCTGCGCGCGCGCTTTCGCCTGCTCCGGCGCTACGCCGGCGGCGAGGGACTCACCATGGCCGTGCTGCCGCGCGATGGCGGCGGTGCGCAGCTCCTGAAGGTGCTGCCGGCGGGGGTCGAGCCCGCCGAAGCGTCCCTGCTGCTGTCGCTGCGGCATCCGGCGATCCCGGCGGTGCACGAAGTGGGCCGGCTGCCCGACGGGCGCGCCTTCGTGCTGCGCGAACACGTCGAGGGCGAAGTCCTGCGCACGCTGCCGCGCGAACCCGGCGCGTTGCGCGAGTCGCTGCAGGAACTGCTCGAGGTGCTCGCCTACGTGCACTTGCGCGGCGTCGCGCACCTCGACCTGAAGCCGGGGAACTTGCTGCGCGGCAGCGACGGCCGCCTGCGCCTGCTCGACTTCGGCCTCGGCGCGCGGTCCGGTCAGGCGGGGCGCGGCGGCACGCCGTTCTTCGCGGCGCCCGAGCAGTGGCTCGGACTCGCTGCGGACGCCCGCGCCGACTTGTTCGCCGTCGGCGCGATGGTGGCACAGGCGCTGTGGCCGGGTGATGGCCCGGACGTCGCCCGGTTCGTCGCGGCATTCCCGGCGCAGGACTTCTTCGTCGCCGCCGGGCTCGATGCCCGTTCGCTGCCCGCACCGTTCGACCGTTTCGTCGCACGTTGCACGGCGAGGCAGCCGGCCGAACGGTTCGCCGATGCGCAGGCAGCGCTCGAGTTCCTCGGCGGCGGCAGCGGCCGGCCCTCGGCATCGTTGCTGCATCCCGATGCGGTGTTGCTGTGGTCGTCGGAGTTGGCGCGCGCTGTCGTCGCGGCCGGCAGCGTGGTCGTGCGGGGTGGCGCGCCCGCCGACCGGCGCGCGCTGGCGTTGCACCTCGTGGCCTCGCTGCCCGGCGTGCGGGCGGTGCGCGAGGACGCCGATGCCGTGCACGTGCTGCGCAACAGCGGCGAAGCGGCGTTCGAACTCGACCTGCCGCCGCTCGACGCCGACCGCCTGCTGCCGCACCTCGACCGCGCGTTCGGTCTGAGTGGAGAGGCGGCGACGAGCGCGGCGCGATGGCTCGCCCGACGAGGCGCCACCGGCACCGAGGCAGTGGCGCGGAGCCTGCTCGCGCTCGTCGATGCCGGGGAGATCGTGCCGTCGGGCATGCGCTGGACCTGGCCGGCCGCGCGCAGCGGGCGCCTGGCGGCGGCGGGCGACGCGATGCCGGCAGCGCCCGCGACCGTCGACGAACTGGGGCGTGCGGCCGCGAGCGGGCGGGCCGAGTTGGCCTTCGCGGGCTGGCGCCGCATCGCCGCCGAGCACCCCGCAGACGAACCTGCGGCGCGCGCCGCGCTCGTCGCGGGGTTGCTCGATGGTGGCGAGCCGGCGCGGGCGCTGCCGCTGTGCGCCGACCTTCCCGGCCTGCGGGCGCAGGCGCTGCTCGATACCGGTCGCATGGCCGAAGCCGCCGACGCCCTGGCGTCGATGCCGGACCCGACGGCGACGCCTCGCCTGCGCAGGACCGGCGCGCAGCTGGCGGCCGCGAGAGGCGACCTGGCGGCCGCGCTCGCCCAGCTGCACGACGACGGCGTCGACGTGCTCGAGTCGCTGACGCGCGCAGCCGTGCTCGAACAGGCGGGTCGCGCCGCCGACGCGCACGCGGTGCTCGCCGCGGCCGCGCCGGTTCTCGCCCGCGGCGAGTTGCCGTTCGCCGAAGCGAGCGCCGCGACGGTGCATGGCCACCTCGCGCGCGCCGCCGGCGATCTGCAAGCGGCCCGCTCGCACTTCGAACATGCCGCCCGGACCTTGTTCGCCCTCGGCAACGTGCGCCATGCCGCCAGCGCGTTGCTCAACCTCGGCGTCGTCGCCAAGGACCTCGGCGAGCATGCGCTCGCGGTCGAGCGACTGCGCGAGGCGCGCACGCTCTACCAGCACGTCGGCGATGCCGTGCGGGCGGCGATCGCGGCGGCGAATCTCGGCAGCGCCTCGCTGGCACGCAACGACGCGGCGGCCGCCCGGCAGTGGCTCGACGCGGCGGCGGCCGAACTCGCGCGTCTCGGCGAGCGACCGGCTGCCGCGCTCGCGACCGCGATGTTGGCGCGCGCTCATGCACAGCTCGGCGACGCGGACGCCGCGTCGGCAGCACTCGCGCGCGTCGGCGATGCGACGTCGGCTAGACTGCGCGACGAGGTCGCTCGCGTGCACGAGTTGTTGCGCGGGCCGCTCCCCGCAGCCCCGCCGCCGATGACCGAACGCCCGCCGAGCGGCCCGAGCCGCGAACTGTTCCGCACCTTCCTGGCGGTGAACCGCCAACTGGCGCAGGAGGTGGACCTCGACAAGGCGATGCGCCACTTGCTGGACGCCGCGGTGACGCTGACCGCGGGGCGCATCGGCTATCTGCTCGTCGCGCACGACGACGGCATGCGCCGCGAGTTCCAGAGCGGCGATGCCGGGCCGATCGGCCAGGCGTTCAGTCGTTCGTTGGCGCATCGCGCGATGCAATTGCAGCGCACGCTGACCGGCGCCGACGGGCTCGCCGACCGCGACCTGCAGGACATGCCGTCGATCCGCAACCTGCAGGTGCGATCCGCGATCTGCGCGCCGTTCCGCAGTGCCGGGGGCGTGGTCGGGGCGATCTATGTCGAGCATCCGGGACGTGCCGGTGCGTTCACGGATGTCGACAAAGAGGCGCTGGAAGTGCTCGCCGACCAGGCCGCGATCGCCGTCGATCGAATGCTGCGCGAGCAGGCGGTGCTGAAGGAGCTGACCGCGAGCCAGCGCGAACTCGCAGTGGCCAAACGCAGCTCGTCGCGGCGCGACGGCGGCCAGTTGCTCGNNCGGTGCTGGTGCTCGGCGAGACCGGCGTCGGCAAGGAGCTCGTCGCCCGCGCGCTGCACGATCGCAGTGCGCGCCACCGCGGCCCGTTCGTGGCGGAGAACTGCTCGGCGCTGCCTTCGGAGCTGATGGAGCGCGAGTTGTTCGGCCACGTTCAGGGCGCCTTCACCGGCGCCGACCGCGACCGGCCGGGCCTGCTCGAACTCGCGAACGGCGGCACGCTGTTCCTCGACGAAGTCGGGGACATGCCGCCCGCCCTGCAGAGCAAATTGCTGCGCGCGCTGCAGGAACGCTCGATCCGTCGCGTCGGCGGCAGCGAGACGATCGCGCTGGACCTGCGACTGCTCGCGGCGACGCACAAGGACCTGCGCGCGATGGTGCAGGCCGGCACGTTCCGCGAGGACCTGTTCTTCCGGCTCGCGGCCGTCGAACTGCTGGTGCCGCCGTTGCGCGATCGTGGCGACGACGTGGTGATGCTCGCCGAGAACTTCATGCGTCGGCACGCGGGCGCGCGTGGCATGGCCCTGCGGCTGTCGGGCCCCGCCAAGGCGGCGCTGCGCGGGCACCGCTGGCCGGGCAACGTTCGCGAACTCGAACACGTCGTGGCGCGAGCGGCTCTGACTTGCGAGGGCGACGAGATCTTCGATCTCGGGCTGCCTGTCGATCCGGGGGACGCCGGCAGCGTCGGCAGTGCGGGCGGCGGTGGCGAGGCGCTCGTCGTTCCGGTGCGCACGCTGAAGGAGGTCGAACGGCTCACGATCGTCGCGGCACTGCAGGCGTGTGGTGGCGACAAGGCGAAGACGGCGCGTGCCCTCGGCATCTCGCGGACGGCTCTCTACGAGAAGCTCAAGCGGTTCGGATCGACGTGAGCCGTCCGGGATCCGGGCGCTTCGGCGATCGCTTGTTCGGAACCAGGACACTGGCAGTGAGGGAACCGGTCGGCGCATTCGTTGCCACGTTGCGCCCGGCCTCCGGCACCCCTTCCCCTTCGGTATGCTCCTACCCCCTGCCATGCGTCACGCCCTGTCCCTGTTGTTGGTCGCGAGTTCGGCGATCGGCCAGACCATCACGCTCGCCGAGGGCACTGCCACGTCGCTGACGATCGTCGCGATTCCCGAGGCGACGCCGAACGTGCCGGGCACCGCGGTCCTGCTGGACGCCGAACTGATGCCGATCGAGATCACCGGCCGCACGTTGGCGCAGCAACTCGATGCGACGCGTTCGCGTCGGATCACGCACAACGGCACGACGCGCGTGGAGCTGCCGGGTGGTGGGCGCCTGTTCCGGTATCGCCGAGGCGCGGGCCAGTTCTGGGGGTTCCTGCACATCGCTGGGCACGGCGCGCCGACCATCGTGGTCGAACGCGCAGGCTCCGGCCCGCTGATGCTCGATCCGTTCGCCGACCGCATCGCGGTGGCTGCCGACGGCAGGCATGCGGCGTTCGCGCTGGCCGCCGGGGGGCTCGTCGTCGCGCGACTCGACGGCGGCACGTTCGCGAGCACCGGCGCGCCGTGGCGTCAGGTCGTGGCGCCCGGCGTCGACGTCGTGCCGACCTCGGTGATGGTCGGTGCAGCGAGCGTCTGGTTCCAGGCCGGTGCGGGCGCGCCGCAGCTGTATCGCTGTGCGGTCGCCGACGGCGCCCAGCCGGTGGACGTGACGCCGCCGAGCCAGCCGCTCGCTGAGCTGAAGGACCAGATGGTGATCTCGCCCGACGGCGCGCATCTGGTGTTCCTCTACGGTCCCGACGACCAGCAGCGGTTGTGGCATTGCGGCGAGGTCGGCACGAGCAGCGTGCTGCCGCCGCCGCCGGGGAAGTACGAAGAGCCCGGCTACCTGCCGGAGGATCCGGGCGAACCGGCGATGCTGCTGAACAACGCGGGCACGCGGCTCTTCTTCGTCGAGTCGGCGGTGCGCGACGAGCTGTGGTTGCTCGACCTGACCGGGGCCATACCGGCGCTGGCGATGACTGCCGACGCGGTGTTCGAGCCGTACATCGGTGTGCACATCCTGCCGCGGTTCCGCGGCGATCGGCTGCTGATCGCGATCGGCGATCCGGCGCAGATGGACTGGTTCCGCGCCGAACTGGCGCCGGCAGGCGGCGTGGTCGCCAACCTCACCGGCACCGGCTCGATGGTGCAGCCGTTCCCGTCGGGCACGATCGCGCCGGTGCAGGCCGTCGAAGCGAATGGGCAAGTGCTCGCCGTCGAAGGTCCGCCGGGGGCGCAGGTGTTGCGCCGGATCGACGCGATCGTCGGGACGCAGGCGGTCGTGCAGCAGGGGCTCGTCGGGACGCCCGAGGTCGGCGGCACGCTCGGCCCCATCCCCGACCTGCTGGTGCGCACCACCGCTGGCGAGAGTGTCTGGTTTGCGGCGACCGGTTCGTTGTTCGCGAGCGTGCCGCCCGGGATCACGCTGACGCCGCCGGCGCGCGGACGCATGTTCTCGGCAACGTGGGTTGCCCTGCCGAGCCAGTGGGGAGTCGCGGCGTTCTGGCTGCCGGACGGCACGCTGGCCACCGGTCCGCTCGAGTTCGACCTGCGGCAACTCTGCCTGACGCCGCAAAACGGCGTCGTCGTGATCGGCAATCCGCTGCGCTACCTCGCCCCCGGCGTCTACACGGTGCTGAATCGACCGCCCGTGCCAATGCGGCTGTGCTTGTCGGGCGCTGGCGCGTGAGACTACGTTGCGCGCGGTGAACGGTCCGCGCCGGCTGCGATTCGGCTTCTCGCCGTGCCCGAACGACACGTTCGCGTTCTGGGCCGCCGTGCACGGCGTGGTGCCGTCGCCGGTCGTGCTGGTGCCCGAACTCGCCGACATCGAGGCGCTGAACGAACGGGCACTCGCCGGCGGCGATGCGCCCGAGGTCACCAAGCTGAGTCTGCCCGCCCTGGCGCGACTCGCCGATCGGTACGCGGTGCTGCCGGCGGGCGCGGCGTTGGGCTTTCGTTGCGGGCCGCTGGTCGTGTGCCGCGCCGACTCGCCGCTGCGTTCGCTGGCCGACCTCGCCACCGCCCGCGTCGCCATTCCCGGCGTGAACACGACCGCCAACCTGCTGCTGCGCAGCCTGTCACCCGTACCGCCGCGCGAGGTCGTGCCGATGCGCTTCGAGCAGGTGATGCCCGCCGTCGCGCGCGGCGACCTCGACGCCGGGTTGGTCATCCACGAGGGCCGCTTCACCTTCGCCGCGCACGGCCTGCGTGCGCTCGCCGACCTCGGCGAGCTCTGGGAACGGGCGACCGGCGGCCCGTTGCCGCTCGGCGTGATCGCGGCGCGTCGTGATCTGCCGGCGGCGACGTTCCGTGACGTCGGCGCGCTGCTGCGGGCTTCGGTCGAACTCGCGCGAGCGGCGCCCGAACGGCCGCGCGCCTGGGTGCGCGCGCACGCGCAGGAACTCGCCGACGACGTCTGCGATCGGCACATTGCGCTCTACGTCAACGACTTCACGGTCGACCTCGGCGACGTCGGGCGCCGGGCGATCTTCGACTTGCTCGCGCGTGGTCGCGCGACCGGGCTGCTGGCCGATGGGCCGTCGCCGTTCCGGGAGGACGCGTGATCTTCCCGCTGGTCGCAGCGCTGGCGTTCACGCTGGCGACGCTGCTGCCGTGCACGCTGCTCGGCGTCGTGCTCGGGTGGTTCGGGCGGCGGCCGGCGCGCTTCTTCGGCCGCGTGCTGTGGGCGCACGCGGCGTTGTTGCCGGTGCACTGCTTCGCGACGTTCCCGGTGGCGCTCGGGCTGCTGGGCTCGCGCGGGCTGGGCACGCGCCCGCACGAATGGGCCTACGCCGGGCCGCGGCTGGGGGTGGACGGTGCGGTGCTCGTGCAGACCTGGGAGTCGCTCGCGGCCGAGACCAAGGCGGGTCGCCCCGCGGTCGCTCCCGACGTGGCGGCGGCCGCCGCGGCGCGCGTGCGTTCGATCGCGAGTCGTGACGGCGTGACGCTGCGCGCGTTCCGGCTCGAGGCAAAGGCCGAACCGCCGGTCGCCGTCGCCGTGCTCGTGCACGGCCTGTTCCGTTCGGCGATGGAACTCGAACCGGTCGCCGCGATGCTGCGCGCGCAGGGCTGCGAGTGCTGGCTGGTCGAGCTGCGCAACTTCGGCGGCAGCACGCGCGCGCCGTTCGGTGCCGGCCTGCGCGAGAGCGACGACGTGGTGGCGGCCGTGCAGCACGTGCGCGCGCAGCCCGGTCGTGCGAACGCCGACATCGTCGTGTACGGCGTCAGCTTCGGCACCGTCGCCGTCAGCATGGCGTTGCCGCGCCTCGAGGGCATCAAGGGCGTCGTGCTCGACGCGCCGATCGACGACATGCTCGCCGGCGCGCACCGGCTGCTCGGCTTCGCCCGCGACAAGCGTTCCTGGTTTCGCGTCGTCGAACCCTGGGCGTCGCTGGTGCTGCGCGCGTTCGAAGCCTGGTCCGACGTCGAGCTCGCGCGCATCGTGCCGTCCGACGTCCTGGCGACGCTGCCGTTCGACCTGCCGGTCCTCGTGGTCGGTGCGGGCATCGACGACCGCGTGCCGGCCGAGACCGTCGAACGCCTGTTCGCGCGGCTGCCGATGCACGAGAGCAAGAAGCAGCTCTGGATCGCGCCGGGCACGACGCATGGCCGCGTGTTCGTCGAGCGGCCGGAGGAGTACGCCGAACGGCTGCGTTGGCTGCTCGGCAACCTCCGGCGCTGACGGGGACGAGTTCTTCGGCGGTGCTCAGTTCCGCTTGCCGGACTTGGGCGCGATCCAGACGAAGGGCCGGGCCCCGTTGCCAGGCGGCTGGCAATCGACGTTGCCCGACCCGACGGCGACTGCCTCGAGCCAGTAGCGGACGGTGGTGCCGGCCTCGACGGCGGGCAGGCTGGCGCCGAACACGCCATCGCCGGCGCGGCCGTCGGCATGCTGGCCGTCGTCGGCCATCTCCATCGTCGTGTAGGCGCCGAACGTTCCCTGGTCGTGGTGCAGGCGAACGGTAGCAGCGGGTGCGCCGGTCACCTTGGCGGTCAGGTGGAGCACGTGCTGCCCGTCGTTCTGCGGCCGTGCCGTCGTCTCGGGCGGCGCCAGGTCGGGCCACGCGCCCTGCATCGAGGCGTCGTCGAGGATCGCCTTCCTGCGTGCGGCGACGACCGCCATCAGCGAACGCGCGGCGGGCTTGCCGGCGTCATCGGTCGCGAACGCGGCGCGGAAGGCGTCGAGGCCGTAGAGCGAGTGGGCATCGACTTCGACAAGCGGCTCGAGCAGCCGGCGCCAGGCCGTGAGCTGCGCGCCGAGCACGTCGTCGCTCATGCCGACCGTCGCGATCTCGCGCAGGTTGGCGAGGTAGCGCTTCTGCCACGTCGGCACCGACAACAGCTTGTGCAGCAGCGGTCGATCGGCGCGCGACGCGCCCTGCAGCGGCGTCGTCGCCGTGCCGCCGCCGCCGGGGCCGCGCCGACCGCCGGGGCCAGCGCCAGGGCCCGTGGGCGGCGGGCCGCCGGGACCGGCACCCGGAGCCTCGCCGCCGGGCGGCGCATCGGGGGGGCGCCGTTCGCCGGGCGGACCGCCAGCGCCGGGACCACCGGGACCACCGGGACCACCAGGTCCACCAGGACCACCAGGACCACCGGGACCACCAGGACCGCCAGGGCCACGACCACGCGCGCCGAGCAGGATCTCGTTGTTGTCGCGCGGGATCGGATGGAAGCGGCCCTTCGGATCGCGGTAGAGCACGTAGTCGCTGGCGCGCGAGAAGTAGCCGTCGTCGTCACCGACCGCGTTGTCCATCGCCAAGAACCACAACGCCGCGTCGACGTCGAGGTGCTGCGGCAGGATCGCTTCGAGCCGGTCCGCCGGCGCCATCTCGAGCGCGGCGCAGACATCGACGAGCCCGCGCCAGGCCTGCTCGCTCTCGCCGGACTTGAGCTCGTAGTTGCGCCGATACGCCTGCGGGTCTTCGCCGAGGTAGCGCAGTCCGCCGCCGCCGCTGAAGTCTGGCGGCACCTTGAAGCGATCGCCCTTCTTGCTGCCGAAGTGGTCTTCGAGGAAGTCCTTGTCGAACTGCTGCACGGCCGCGTAGACGCCGTAGTCCTCGCCGTTGATCACGACGCGCGCCAGCGCCACGCGCGGCGCCGGGAAGTAACGGTTGGCGAGCCAGCCGTGCACCATCTCGCGCAACGACGAGGCGTCGGTGTTGCAGTTCAGCAGGTCGAGGTTGCGCACGCCGAGCACGCTCTGCTCGGCGTCGGCGAAGTCGAACTGCAGGTCGATCGACTTCTTCTTACCCGGCGCCATGGCGAACGACGTGTTGCCGCGGAACTGCACGCCGACGTCCGCGAACGTCTTGCCGTCGACGGCCAGCTTCGCCGGCAGCGCGACGTCGGTGCGGTAGAAGTCCGTCAGCTCGGCGAACCAGTCGTCCCCCGGCAGCTCGAGGAACCAGGTGCGCACGATGCCCGGGTCGAACAACGGCTTGCCCTCGTGGCTCGGCACCGAGCCCGGCGACACCTTGCCGCCCACCTTCGGCTGGCCGCTATCGCGCGGCGCGTCGCCGCCAGGTGGGCCACCGAAGCCACCGGGGCCGCCAGGGGGGCCACCGGGACCACCGCCGCGCCGGCCGCGCTGCGGTCGATTCTCCTTCACCCATGCGCGCGCCGCCGTGCGTTCTTCGGCGTCGAGGCGACCGTTCTTGTCGGCGTCGAACCGTTCCTTCACCTGCAGCGACTGGCCCATGCCGCCCGGACCGCCCGGACCGCCGGGCCCACCGGGGAAGCCACCACCCGGCGGGCCGCCCGGTGGATCCTGGGCGTGCAGGGCCGCGATCGAGACGAGCAGGAACGACGACAGGGCGCGGGCAGCCATGAAGGGCGCGTGTTACGCAACCCTGCCGCCGGGTCCAACACCGCGTCGCCGAAAGACGGTCTTGCGACGCCGTCAGCGCCGCGCCGGGTCCGCGGCGGGCGGGGTCGCGGCCTTGCGCTCTTCGGCCTCGATCGTGGCGAGCGCTGCGCGGAGCCATGCCTCCATCGTCGTCGTGCTGCCGTCGACGCGGCGAACGTGGTACGCCTCGCCCGTCTGGCCCGAGACGCTCGCCAGCGTCGTCAGGAAGTGCTCGAGCGTCACGTCCCCCTTGTGGTTGGTGACCTTCGCCACCAAGAACTGCTTGGCCGTCGCGCCGTCGTACTCGACGCCCTCGCGTACGAAGGCGTCGGGACTCTTGCCGACGGCGCGCACGAGTTGCGCGATGCGGTTGGGGCGGAAGCCGCGCTCTGGCAGGACTCGCAGCACGGCGCGGTCTTCACCGATCAGCTGGTTGCGGAGCCGCTCGACGACCAGCACGTAGCGTTCGTCGGCCAGCGCGAACGGTACGAAGTCGCCGGCGAACATCTCCAGCGTCGCCACGACCTCGGCGCGGACGCCGTCGACGACGCGCACGAACGTGCTGCCCATCGTGATGTCGTCGATCTGCACCGTGAGCCAGCCGCGGCTGCCGGGAACCGGCGCCTCGCGGCGCTGCTGCACCACGAACTCGGCTGCGCCGCCCTCGAGCTCGAGCCGCGCGGGCACCAGGGCGAACCGGAACAGCACGCTGCCGCTGCCGAGCTTCGCTTCGAGCTGGAGAGCGTCGGCGTCGCGCAGGTGGCGCTGCGTGGTCTCGTCGCAAGCCAGCACCCAGGTGCCATCGGCCTCACGCCGCTGCAACGGCAACGTCACTTCGCCGAGCTGCGCCACCGCCGCGGTCTGCCGGGCGCCCACGCCCTGCAGTTCGAGGCGGTCGAGGTTTGCGAGGTCGAGCCACGTGAGCGTCCCCGCGACGACCGTCCTTGTAGTGCCGTCGCGTCGGCGGACGAAGCAAAGCACGTGACCGTCGTCCCGAGTCGCTCGCGCCCAGATCACCGCGGCGCTCTGTGTCGTGCGCCCGTCGATCCTCGCGAACACGAACAGGGCGCCGCCATCGTGCGCAGTCGGCAGCAGTTCGGCGACGCGTGGGTCGGCGAGATTCACCTGCCAGCGATCGGCGCCGGCAGAGACGAGTCGCACACGATCGGTCGCCGTGGCCGCGGTCGCGAGCCAGACCTCGCTCGGCTCGCCTCCGACCGCCGCCTCGAGCACGAGGTTCTGGCCGGCCGCCGCGGGCAGCCGCACCGCATCGGGCACCGTCACCAGTCGGATGCCCTGCGCCGCGACCGCGCTGGCGAGCAGGACGAACACGGCCACGAGCCGCATCGAGGAGCGCATGGTCCGCATGCTACCGCCGAAGCACCGTGCTACCGTTCGCCGCCCCGATGACGACCGCAGCGGTGATCTTCGACATGGACGGCGTCCTGGTGCTCAGCGGCCCGGCGCATTGGGATGCGTGGCGCGACACCGCGGCAGCACACGGGCGCGTGTTGACGCAGGCGGACTTCCTCGCCGTCAACGGCATGACCAACCAGGACATCTGCGCGCGCCTGTGGGGGGCGCGCGCGACGCCGGAGTTCGTCGCCGCGGTCGCCGAACGGAAGGAACGCGCCTACCGCGACGCGGTGCGGGCTGCGGTGCCGTTGGCGCCCGGCTGCCGCCAGCTGCTCGGCGAACTGCGCGGCCATGGCCTCGCTCTCGCGGTCGGCACGTCCGGGCCCCGGGAGAACGTCGATCTGATCCTCGACGGCGGCGGCATCCGCCCGTTCTTCGGCGGCGTCGTGCACGCGGGCCTGGTGCAGCGCGGCAAGCCGGCGCCCGACATCTTCCTGCGCGCGGCCGAACTGCTCGCCGTGCCGCCGGCGAACTGCGTCGTCGTCGAGGACGCGCCGTCGGGCGTGCGCGCGGCGTTGACAGCCGGCATGAGGGTCGTGGCGGTGTGCACGAACCACGACGCCGAAGAACTGCGCGAACTCGGAGCGCACGTCGTGCTGCCCGATCTCGCGGCGATCACGATCGCGCACATGCGGTAGGCGTCGTTGCCGGCGGGCGCGGTATGGTCGCCCGCGCCATGTCCGCCACGAAGTTCGGGCGCTGCGCGCGCAGTGCGTTGTTCGCCGTGATCGCCGTAGCCGTTGCCCCAGCGCAGACGCCGACGCCCGCGCCGACGCCGCCCGCGGGCGCCGAGGCGAAACCGACCCAGGATCCTGCACCGCCGCGGCGTCGCCGGCCCGAGTGGAAGCCGACGCTCGCCCTGCCGGCCGACCTGTGGACCGACGTCACGGCGGCGACGATCGGCGAGGTCGGCGAGTGGAGCAACAAGGTCGAACTCGCCGACGTCGATCAAGACGGGCGCGTCGACGTGCTGTTCAGCAACGGCGGCGACTACGACGAGGCCGGCGAGCCGGTGCCGAGCCGCGTGTTCCGCAACGTCGCCACGGGGCCGTGGCCGGAGATCACGACGCAGGTGTTCGGGGACCTGCGCGGCTGCGCTCGCGTGATCAAGGTGCGCGACTGCACCGGCGACGGCATCCCGGACGTGTTCGTCGGCATGGCGTTCCAGGCGCAGAGCCGCCTGTTCGTGGGGCAGGGCGGTGGCCGTTTCGTCGATGCGACTGTGGAGCGGCTGCCGGCGATGCTGCAGTCGGTCGGCGACGTCGAGTTCGGCGACGTCGATGGCGACGGAGATCTCGACCTCGTGCTCGGCGTCTGGGGCGACGGTTCGCCGATGAAGAACGAAGGGGCGCCGCCGCGGCTGTGGCGCAACGACGGCGCGCGCTTCGTCGATGCCGGCGATGCGGCGATGCCGGCGTGGCGCGTGAAGTTCTGCTGGGAGCTCGAGCTGCTCGACGTCGACGGCGACTTCGATCTGGACCTGCTGGTCAGCAGCAAGCGGTCGGCGGGCTCGTTCCTCGCGCACAACGACGGTGCGGGCACGTTCAAGGCCGCGGCTGACGGCCAGCTGCCGCAGTTCACCAACAACTACGAGTTCGAAGCGATGGACGTCGACGGCGACGCGGTGCTCGACGTCGTGACGATCAACGACGGCGTGGCGCCCCAGCGCTTCAGCGAGCACCTGTTCCTCGGCGACGGCAAGGGCGGCTT
The DNA here is from genome assembly GCA_002343845.1 of Planctomycetes bacterium UBA2386. The sequence continues at coordinate 29,137 of DDSQ01000179.1, forward strand.
CCGCGACGCGACGGCGAGCCATTGGCCCGCTGCCGACAATCCGAGCTTCGACGACAACATGATCGCGTTCCTCGACTACGACTCGGACGGCGACGCCGACTTCCTGATCGGCTCGCTCGACGGCCCGGATCGTCTGCTGGTGAACGACGGCAAGGGGCGTTTCCAGGCCGGAGCGCCGGTGTTCGCCGGCGATCCGACCCGCGGCACGATGGGCGTGGCACTTGCCGACCTCGACGGCGACCGCCGCATCGACGTCGTGCACGCGCAAGGCGAAGTGAAGGGCGCGATGGCCGACAAGGTGTTCTTCGGCAAGGCGATCGCGCCCGACACCGGGCTGCCCTTCGTCGGCGTCATCGACGCGCCGTCGCGGGCCGCGAGCGGTGACCAGGTGCTCGTCCGTGTGCGCGTGCACGACCGCAAGAGCCCGTGCATGCCGCACGACTGGCGCCAGGTCGTCGTGCGCTGCACGCGTGATGGCGGCGACGAGGTGTTCCCGGCGCAGTGGTACGGCGAGTACCTGTGGCGGGTCCGGTTGCCGCCGGCGAGCGGGCCGATGACGCTCGTGGTCGAGGCGACGGATGCCGCCGGCAACACGACACGATCGGCCGTCCACCGCGTCGACGTGCGCTGAACAGGGGTGCTGGGCCGCGGCGCGTTTGCACCTGCGCGGGGCGACGAGTAGCTTTCCGCCCCTCTGGAACCGCGGGCAGTCGACGCATTCCGGATCGTCCCCCCGACTGCATCCCCGCCCGGCGTCTGCGCCGGCATCCGGACTGTCTCCATGGCCAAGCGTCTCTTCGTCGGCAATCTGTCGTTCAACACCACCCAGGACGGGCTCGCTGCCCTGTTCCAGCAGGGCGGCTGGCAAACCTCGAGCATCACGGTCGTCGCCGATCGCGAGACCGGCCGCTCGCGCGGCTTCGCGTTCGTCGATCTCGTCAACGACGCCGACCTGCCGGCGGTCATCAAGGGCCTCGACGGCAAGCAGCTCGACGGCCGCGCGCTGCGCGTGAACGAAGCCGAAGAACGCAAGCCGCGCAGCGGCGGCGGCGGCGGTGGTGGTGGTGGCGGTCGTCGCGATGGCGGCGGCGGCGGCGGTCGCTGGTGATCGCGTGAACGCGCCGCAGCTCGGTGCTGCGGCGCTGCTGCTCGCGCTGGCGCGCACGCTGTGCGCGCAGGCCGAGGTTGGCGCCGTCGCGGCGCAGATCGTCGAGCCGGGCGCGTGGCTGAGTCGCGAGGTCGGCGAAGGGGTGGAGTTGCGGCAGCGCCGCTTCCCTTCGTTGTTCGACGCCCCCCAGAGCCTCAGCGTGCTGGTGGTGAGGGGCGGCGGCACGTCGCGCTTCGACGTCGTGGCTCCTGGCCGGCGCACCCGCACGAGCGCGATGGGCGAGGCCGGTGGCGCCCTTGCCGCGATCAACGGCGGCTTCTTCGAGATCGAGACCACCGGTCTGTCCCGTGGCCTGCTGCGCCTCGACGGGAACCTCGTGACGGCGGCCAGCCCGGGGCAGGCGAGCGTTGGCTTCGATGCGCGTGGCTGGCCCGTGCTCGCGACGCGCGATGCCGGCGACTGGCCGGAGGTGCACGACGCACTCGGGGCCGGGCCGATGCTGCTCGTCGCCGGCAAGGTCGTCGACCACGGGCCGCGGCAGCGGGGTATCCGGCATCCACGGTCGGCGCTCGGTCTCGCGCCCGACGCGGTGGTGTTGCTCGCGATCGACGGCCGCAACGCGGTGGCGGCGGGCATGACGTTCGAGGAGACCGCGACTGTTCTGCAGGCATTCGGCTGCAGCGACGCGCTCAACCTCGACGGCGGTGGCAGCACCACGATGTGGCTCGCGGGGCTCGGCGTCGTCAACCACCCGTGCGACAACCGCAAGTTCGACCACGCCGGGGAACGCGCCGTCGCGAACGCGATCCTGCTGCGGGCGCCGGCCGTGGTCGTCGTCGACGACGACGCGGCGGAACTGCACGGGGATGGCTGGCGGCAGCGCCAGGATGGCGGCGGGTTCCACGGTGCTGACTTCGCGACGTGCGAGGACCGTGCGGCCCGCGCGGTGTTCGTGGCCGAGTTGCCGTTCGCCGGGCGTTGGCGCGCGTTCGGGCGCCAGCCGCTCGCGGCGGGGGCGTCCTGGCGCGTCGCGTTGCCCGGGGTGGCGGGCGGTGAGTCGGTGCCGGTCGCGCCGGGAGCCTGGCGCGTGCTCGGTGAGTGCACGCTTGCGGCGGGCGGGGTGGCCACCGTCGAGATCACCGCGGCCGGCGGGATGCTCGTGGTCGACGCGGTGCGCTGGCTGCAGGTCGTCGAGTAGCCGCGCTGTCGCGCCGCGATCCGACGAGCGCCGCGCGGCCGCTTCCGAACGGAAGAAACTGGTGGGCAGAGCCAGGGTTGAACTGGCGACCCCGGCATTTTCAGTGCCGTGCTCTACCAACTGAGCTATCTGCCCGACCAGCGCCGCGGCTCCCGGAGGATCCGCGGGGCGCGGAACGCTAGCGAGGTCCACGACGACGCGCAAGCGCGCACTTCGGCGGTGTCGGCCTATGCCGGCAGCACGTCGCGGCGCCGCAGCCGATAGTGCGAGACGAGCCACTCGCGGCCGCCGGCGAAGCCCCACAGTTCGGCGCACGCCAGGAAGAACACGCGCCAGTTGTTCGCCATCGCCTCGGCGCGATCGCCGTATGCCTCGCGCAGCACGGGCGCGAGTTCGCGCCGCGCCCGGTCGAAGTTCGCGAGCCACGCCTCGGCGGTCCGCTGGTAGTGCACACCGGACACGCGCCAGTGCGCCTCGACGGCGAAGTGGTCCTGGAAGTGCAGCATCTGGGCGTCCGCCGGGATCTGGCCGCCGGTGAAGAAGTGG
>DDSQ01000022.1 GCA_002343845.1 Planctomycetes bacterium UBA2386
CGGGAAACCGTCGCCGACCCAGTGGGCGCCCTGGCTGCGGCGGATCGTGGGGGAGTTCGTCATCGGGTGCCCCCTGTAGTCCCGCAACGGGGTGCGCGAAAGGCGGCGGCGTCAGCGGATGGCGAACGCGATCCCGTTGCTGAACGACAGCCCGCCTGGTGCTGCGTCGAGGGCGACGTGCTGCGCGTAGAACGTGCGGCCCGCGAAGCCCGGCCCGAGTGCCAGCGGGAACGACAGGCTCGCCGGCGAACTGCCGTTGGCGACGCCGTTGAGCAGGGCGTCGGCGCTGACGTACAGGTTGCAGCCGACGGTGCCGAAGGTCGGATCGAGCGACGCCGGCAGCGGCACGCTGCCCCAGACACTCGACGACAGGCCGAGCACGAGCAGGCCGGCGGCGCCAGCACCGTGCCCGGTCGAGATCGTCGTCACGGTCTGGTTGGCGCGGAACGGACCGGTCGCGCGCAGCGTCGCGGTGCCGAACGTGGCGGCGCAGCCAACACCGAACGGACGCCCGTAGCCGCCGCCCCACGCCACGGCGATGCCGTTTACGTTGCCGAGCGGAGCGGTGTTGTTGACCAGGAACACGGGCGTGCCGCCCGCGCGCGGGATGCGGTAGACCTGGCCGGTGCCGCCGCCGGCGATGAAGTCGCCGTTGTGGTCGACGTCGAGCGCGTTGGGCCCGGGCACCGAGCCGGCGGGGCAGACGTTGGTGACGGTGCCGGTGGCGTCCACGCGGATCACGCGGTTGACGGAGAGCACGGTGGCGATGACGTCGCCGGTCACCGGATCGAAGGCGATGCCGGTGACGTAGCCGCCGAGGCTGCCGACGACGGGCACGCCGGTCGTGGCGCCGTTCGGCAGGCGGTAGATGCCGCCGTTGCCGCCGACCACCACGTCGCCGGTCAACGGATCGACGATGCCGGAGCTGAGTTCGCTGCCCCACGGTTGGACGCCGCTCGACAGTTCGGTGACGACGCCGGTCGCCGGGTCCAGCCGACGCACCTGCGCGCTGGTGCTGTCGACGAAGACGACGTGGTGGTTCTCGTCGAACGACATCTGCGACACGATGCCGATGTTGGACGTCAGCAGCGTGTAGACGACGTTGCCGGGACCGAGCACGGTGGCGCGGCCGAGGAATCCGAAGCCGCCGATCAGGAAACTCGACGGGCTCTGCGGATCCCACAGGATCGCCTGCGACGTGCCGGTGCCCTGGAAGCCCGGAGTGGGGTAGGCGGTGACCGGCGTCGTGCCGGGGAAGATGCCGAACGTCGTGCTCGAGAAGCCGGTGAGCGCGATGTGGCCGGGGTTCACCTGGGCGGCGAGCGTGGCGACGAACGAGAGGGACGCGAAGAGGAGTCGGCGCATGCTGGCGGTGGCGAAGGGGCGGTGCCGCATGGTGGTGGGCGCCGCCGAGGTGGTCAAGCCGGCCCGGCGCCGTTCGTCGCGGCCCGCACGGCCCGCGGCGTCGACGCCGATGGCGGCCCGAGCAGGAAATCGCGGTCGACTCGCCGGGAAACGAGCGCCGCTCGGGCCGCCCTGCTTTGATGGTCGCGTGACTTCGGATGCTCGCGACGATTCCGGCGAGGCCTTGCGCGCGGCGGCGGCCGCGTTGGGCCAGGATCTCGGGCCGGCGGCGGTGGCCGATGCCGTCGCCTCGTTGGCCGCATCCCTGCCCGACGTGGGAACCGTGGTCGGCGACTATCGGCTGGGGCCGGTGATCGGGCAGGGGGGCATGGGCGTCGTGCGTATCGCCGAGCAGGTGTCCGTGCCCGGGCGCAAGGTTGCGGTGAAGTTGCTGCCCGGCGCCGGGTTGTCGCCGGTGGCGCGCCAGCGCTTTGCACGCGAAGTCGAGGTGATCGGGCGCCTCGACCACCCGCACATCGTGCCGATCCTGTCTTCGGACGTGCACGGCAGCGTGCCGTACTTCGCGATGAAGTTCGTCGCCGGGAAGTCGCTGCGCGATCTCGTGCGCGACGGGAGCTTGCGCGGCGAGTGGCGGACGATCGCTTCGTTGGTGCGTGACCTCGCGGCGGCGTTGGCGCATGCGCACTCGCACGGCGTGGTGCATCGCGACGTCAAGCCCGGCAACGTGATCGTCGACGGTCAGGGGCGGGCGATGCTGCTGGACTTCGGCTTGGCGAGCCTGGCCGAGGGGACCGACCTGACCGTGTCGACGGATTCCCTCGGCACCCTCGACTACATGGCCCCGGAGCAGATCGATCGCACGGCGGGAACGGTGGGGCCGCGCACGGACGTCTACGGGCTCGGCATCACGTTGTTCGAATGCCTGTGCAGCCGGACGCCGTTCGCCGAGTCGTCGCGGCAAACCACCCTCGTGCGCATCCTGCGCGGCGACCATGCCTCGCCGCGGGTCCATACGCCATCGGTCCCGCGCGACCTGGCGACGATCTGCAGCAAGGCGATCGAGGCACGGCCCGGCGACCGCTACGTCGATGCGAACGCCTTCGCCGCCGATCTCGACGCGTTCCTGGCCTACCGACCGATCGCCGCCCGGCCGCGCAGTTGGGTCGCCACCGTCTGGTCGGTCATGCGCCGCAACCGCGTCGCCGCCATCGGCGCCGTCGTCGCGCTGGCCGTGATCGCCGCGGTCGTGGGCTGGTTCGCCTGGTTGCAGCCGGCACGAACGGTCCAAGCCAGGCTGGGCGCCGCGGCCGAACTCGCGCATGAGCACGCGACCGTCGCGGCCGCGGCGACGGCTCTGGCCGACGAACTGCACGCGGCACGCGAGCGGCGGCCCGGCATCGTGCTCGATCGCGCGTTCGATGCGCAGCAACGGCGCCTGCGGGACCTGGACGCGACGGCCGAACGACTCGCCGCCGCCCTCGAGGAGATCGTCCAGCAGTGCCTGCTGCTCGCCCCGCACGACCGGCTGGTCCACGAGCGCCACGCCGACCTGCTGGCCGCGCGGCTGCGCGAGCTGTTGGCCGGTGGCGGCGTCGTGCATCGGGCGGAGGCCGTGGCCCGCACGCAGGAGCGACTGCGGCGCGCCGACGCGTCGGGGCGCCACACGGCGCTGCTCGACGACACGGCGCTGCTGCAGGTCGGGTGCGTGCAAGGTGCGGCGCGCGCGGTGCTCTGTGCTGCCGTCGTCGATGCGGACGGCTGCGCGCGCTGGACGGCTCCCGACGATGCGCGCAGCGTCGCGCTCGGTAGCACGCCGTGCGCGACGCGGATCGCCGAGGGCAGCTGGTTGCTGCATGCGACGTTGCCGTCGTTCGGCCCGATCCGGCTGCCGCTGCTCGTGCGTCGCACCGCGGTGGCGGATCCGGACGAGCACCGGGTCGACCTCGTGTTTCCGGCCGCCGACGACGGCGACGGCGGCTTCGTGCCCGTGCACGCCGGCTTCGGCGTCGTCAGCGGCGGTGCGGCGGCCGCGGGTGGCGTTCGCGACCGGATCAGGTGGCACGACGCGTTCACCATCCAGGATCGCGAACTGCGCCTCGCCGACTGGCTGCGCTGGTCCGGGGAGCCGCCGACCGCCCTCGAGCAGAGCGAACTCGAGGCCGGCCGCACCCTGCTGCCGGCGACCGACTGGAATCGCATCGTGCACGTTCTCGGTCGGCTCAATGCGCGTGAAGCCAGACTCGGCACGGGCCGCTATGTCGCCCTGCCGACGCCAGCGCAATGGCGCCGCGCCGGGCAAGGCGCCGACGGGCGGCCTTGGCCTTGGGGATTCGTGCACGACCTGCGGTTCTCGCGCAACTACTGGTCGGTGGCCGATGCCCGCCAGGATCTCTCCTTCCGCGCGTCGCCCGAACAGGACGTGTCGCCGTTCGGCATCCACGAACTGGCGGGTTCGATGCGCGAGGTCTGCCTGCCGGGCGACGCGCTGCGCAGTCTCGGCACGCGGCTGTTCCTGTTGTGCGGCGGCTCGACGTTCTCGGTCGATCCGGACGATCTCGCGTTGACCAACGAACGCACGATCGTGCACGGCGACACGGTACATGACGTCGGCCTGCGCCTCCTGCGCGCGCCATTGCCGGTGGTGCCGGAGGGCCCGTCGCGGCTCGGCCTCGAGGACGTCACGGCGGCGCGGCTGCGCGTCGTCGCCGTGCGCGGGCCGTTGCAGGAAGAGCTGCCGGTCGACGAGCGCGTGCGCTGGCAGGACGGGGGCGTCGTCGTCGATGGCTATGGCGGCAGTTTCTCGCCGGAACTCGTCGTCTGGCAGCCGGTGCGACTACCGGCGGCGACAGCCGCGATCGACCTGGAGTTCACGGCCCGATGCGTGCGCGCGCCCGAGCGCAGCCAGGTGGCCCTCGTGCTCGGCACGCAACCGGGATTCGACGCGCACGACGAACGGTTGGCGGTGCGCCTGTTGCCCAGGGCAATGCACGTCGTGCACCGGGACGCCGTGGTCGCCAGCGTGGCGATGCCCGAGCGGGCCGAGAGCGCCGTGTTGCGCCTGCAGATCGGGCCGCATGGCGATGGCGCGGTCGCGACCCTTGCCTGCGACGGCGAGCCGGTGGCGCGCCTGCCGTTCGCATTCCCCGCATCGACGCCGCCGCACTGGCGGTACGTGGCGCTGCGGCTGCCGACGTTCGTCGGCATGACCGTCGACGTGCGCGCATTGCGCGTCGAGGAGCGGTGACGTGGACCCGCTGCTGCGAGCCGCGATCGACGGGGACGAGGCCGCGCGGACGGCTCTGGTCGCCGCCAACGCGCCGCGGCTGCGGCGTTATCTCGAGCGCCGTTCGGGGCAGCGACTGCGGCGCGACGTGTCGGCGGCCGATCTGGCGCAGGAGGTGTTCCTGCGCGTGTTCGTGGCCATGCGCGCGATGCCCGAGGATGCGACCGCCGACACGTTCCGCCGCTGGCTCTACCGACACGCCGACTGGGTGCTGCAGAACCACGGTCGCGCGGCGGCGCGCCGCCGCGGGGAGTCCGCGGGGGATACGCCGCCCGCCGCGACGCCGTCGCCGCAGGCGTCGACGGGCGTGGTGACGGCCGCCGACGAGGTCGCCTGGCTGCGGGCGTTGCTGCAGAAGCTGCCCGCCAAGTACGCCGACGTCGTGCGACTCCGGCTCGACGGCCTCTCGTTCGAGGTCATCGGCCAGCGGCTCGGAGTCGACGAAGCCGCGGCCCGGCAGCGCTTCGCGCGCGTGCTGCAGACCCTGCGCGAACGTTCGTCGCCAGCGGCGGAGTGAACGGCGGGCCGCTCGGCCGGAGCCGCTCGCCGTCAGTTCTGCAGCAGCTTGTCGAGCGGGCCGTCGACGTAGGTCGGACCATCCGCAGGCTGCCACGGCTGGCCGCGGCGCAGCCCGGGATCGCCTTCGAACACCACGACGCCCTTCGTGTCGATCAGCAGCGCGCGCGGCATGCCGAAGAAGCCGGCCTTCACGAAGTAGGCGTCGTAGGTGCCGCCGCTCGCGTCGATCGCGATCGTCGCACCGGGCAACGGCTCCTTGGCGAGATGCGCCGCGAGGCCTTCCCGGGTCGTGCCGGCGTCGCACACGACGATCGTCGCCAGACCGCGCGGGGCACTGCGCGCGAGCACGTGCCGCAGCCAACTCGTGCACGGGATCACCTGGTCCTGCGCCGGCGACCAGAACAGCAGCAGCACCGGGCGGCCCCGAAGCGCGGCCAGCGTCGTGCTGTCGCCCTGCTCGAACTGCAGCGGGCCGAGCTCGGGGGCGGCGAAGCCCGTGAACGAACCGGGCGTGCGCTTGCTGGCGTCGGCGAGCACACGCTGCATCGCGATCTCACGCTCGATGCGCGCCGCGGGATCGAACGCATCGCGGCCGAGGATGCGGACGTTGCGGAACACCGCCTGGCCCGGGCCGCACAGCAGCCCGAACGCGCCGCGCACCACGCTCGCATCGGGGAACTCGAGCGAGCGCACGTAGAGGCCGTCGAAGTAGACGTCGAGCTGGCGGCCGGTCACGTCGATGCGCAGTTCGTGCCAGGCGCCGCCGACCGGCAGGCTGCGGTGGTCGTGGATCTCCCAGACGCCGCCCTGGTTGGTGGCGATGTCGAGGAAGCCCTTGGGGTGCAGCAGCACGGCGTGGAAGCGCTGGTCGCCCTTGCGGCCAAAGCACAGGCCGGCGAGATCGCCGAGCCAGGTGCCGGGTTGCTTGCTGTCGTCGGGGATCTGCACTTCGGCGGCCAGCGAGAAGTCGGCGTCGAAGGTCACGTCGGCGACCAGTTCGCGCGTGACCATCGTCGTGCCCGCCCGCGGCACTGCCGCGCGCACCAGCTTGCCGTAGGCCTGGAAGGCGTCGTCGCCGCCCGACCAACCGGCCAGGCTGCGTTCGTCGTAGGCGACGCGCCAGCGGGCGAGGCTCTTGCCGGTGCGCGCCGCGAGCTCGGCGTAGTAGGCCATCGCCTCGGGCACCGAGTAGTTCGCGGTCATGCGGCGCGCGATCTCGAGCGCCATCGTCGGCAGTTTGCGGGCTTCGTAGCCGCGCGCGAGCTGCAGGCCCTTCTGCGCGAACGCCTGCTTCTGCTGGCGATACCGCGCGACCAGCGGGTCGAGTTTGGTGATGCGCTGCTCGGCCTCGGCGTGGCGCGGATCGGCGGTCTTGCCGCTCGCCTCGAGCGCGCGACGGAACTCGCGCAACCGCGCCGCGGCCTCACCGCGCCGCTTCTTGTCGCGCTCGAGCGACGAGGCCAGCGACCACAGCACCTCGGCGTCGGCGGGCGCCCGTTCGCGGGCTTCGTCGAGGAACTCGATCGCCAACGCGTGCTCGCCGCGCGCCGTCGCCGCCTTCGCCCACTGCACGAGTTCGTCGCCGACGGTGACCTTGCCGGTCTCGATGTCGCGCAGCCGCAGGATCCAGTCGCGCCAGATCGGGTCGAGTTCGGCGAGGGTCTTCGCCGGCGAGAGCGGTGCTGCGAGCACGAGCTCCGTGAAGTGCGCGGCCGGGTCCTTCGGCTGGCCGCGGCGGAACGACTGGTAGTAGGCGTGCAGCGCGTCGCGGTAGACGAGGCGGCCGTCTTGGCTGCGGTAGTTGTAGAGGAAGTACACGACGCCCCAGGTCGGCGCGTACCACGGCGGGCCCCACGCGTACTTGCCCTCCACGACCATGCGGAACGGCGGCGCCCGTTCGGGGTCGCGGAACTGGCCACCGCCGACCGGGACCGCTTCGTCGAGGCTGTCCATCCAGCCGCGTTCGAGGCGCGAGGCGAGCGGGAACAGCCGGCCGGGCGGCACGCGGTTCCACTGCACCGAGCCATTGCTGAGGATCACGCAGCCTTCGAAGAACGACGCGTACGCCTCGTTCAGCCAGCCCGGCACCATCGGTCCGGTCAGGCTGACGAACTGGTGCGCGGCTTCGTGGAACAGCGTGCCGTACATCGCGCGCACCGACTCCTTGCCGCTCGCACCGCCGGCGTACGTCTCGACGGCGCTGCCGATGAAGTGGCCGGCTGACCACTCCACGGGCGGTCCGGCCCCGAGCTTCAGGTACTCGTCGCGGCTCTTGAAGATGCGGATCTCGATCTTCGGCGTCGGGCCGCCGTCCTCCATGAAGCGGAAGAAGCGGCGGTAGAACCGGTTCATCTGCTCCATCGCGATGCGCGAGGTCTCGAGCACCAGGAAGCCGGCGTTGGTGCGGTAGCGGTAGTTCTCGCTCTCGGCGGTGTAGGCCTGGTCCCACTCGCGATGCGCGGCGTCCATCGCCGCGAGTTCGTCCTCGCCGCGACCGCCGGTCGGATCGGTGCCCGCGTAGACGTCCTCGACCGCCACTTCGCGCCCGCCCTTGGTGCGGATCTCGTGGATCGCGGCGCGCGCTTCGGCGTGGTCGGGAACGACTGCGAGCAGGTGCTGGTAGATCTCGATCGCGCCCAGCAGGTCCTTGCCGCGCCGGTACTCCTTGCCGAGGGTCAGCAGGCCCGTCGCGTAGTCGTTCTGCAGCTTGCCCCAGGCTGCCGCTTCGCTGTCGAGCGGCAGCAGCCGATCGAGCAGGGCCTTGCGTTCGGGGTTGGTGGCAGAACCCTGGCGGCTGCGATCGAGATCGAGCCAGCGGTGCAACGCGTGCACGGCGGTGTCGAGATCGGTCTGGCGCTCGGCGATCGTCGCGAGCAGATCCAGGGCGGCGCTGCTGTTGGCGTCGCGTTCGAGCGCACGGTCGGCGGCGAGCCGTGCCGCGGCGAGGTCGCCGGCGTCGAGCCTGCCCTTCGCTTCGGCGAGGTAGGCCGCGACGAAGCCGGTCTCGGGTGCCGCCGGCGGCGGGGCCTGGCCGGGGGCGTTGGCGAGCAGCAACGCGATGGCGAGCGAGGCGGGCAACCGCGGCGCGAGCAGCATGCGCGCATCATGCACGGATTGGCGCGAACCCCGCCAGTCCGTGCGTGGGCGGAGGGCGGGGCGGGCCGGGCGCGCTTGCGTGCCCTCGCGCGGCTCGCCACGATCGCGGAATGACCGTCTACCGCGCCCCGCGGGGCAGCACGCTGACCTGCGCCAACTGGCAGATCGAGGCCGCCTACCGCATGGTCCAGAACAACCTGGACCAGGAGGTCGCCGAGGATCCCGAACGCCTGATCGTCTACGGCGGGCTCGGCAAGGCGGCGCGCAACCCGGAAGCGCTGCAGAAGATCCTCGCCACGCTGCGCCGGCTGCGGCCCGACGAGACCATGCTCGTGCAGTCGGGCAAGTGCGTCGGCGTGTTCCGCACCCACGCCGATGCGCCGCGCGTGCTGCTTGCCAACAGCAACCTGGTCGGCGACTGGGCGACGTGGGACGAGTTCCGCCGCCTCGACGCGATGGGCCTGATGATGTACGGCCAGATGACCGCCGGGTCGTGGATCTACATCGGCAGCCAGGGGATCGTGCAGGGCACCTACGAGACGTTCGTCGCCGCCGGCAAACGGCACTTCGGCGGCGACCTCAAGGGCCGCCTCACCGTGACGGCCGGTCTCGGCGGCATGGGCGGCGCGCAACCGCTGGCGGTGACGATGGCGGGCGGCGTGTGCCTCGCCGCCGACGTCGAGGGGTGGCGCATCGACAAGCGGCTGCAGACGAAGTACCTCGACGAGCGCATCGACGATCCGAAGGCGGCGTTGCGCGCCGCCCTGGCGAAGAAGGCGCAGGGCGTGCCGTGGTCGATCGGCGTCTGCTGCAACGCCACCGAACTGCTCGCCGTGGTGCGCGACGCCGGCGTCGTGCCGGACCTGCTGACCGACCAGACCTCCGCGCACGACATGCTGATCGGCTACGTGCCCGACGGCATGACGGTGGCGGCGGCCAAGGCGCTGCGCGAACGCGATCCGAAGGCCTACCTGCGCGAGTCGTCGCGCACCGTCGCCAAGCACGTGTCGCTGATGCTCGACCTGCAGGAACGCGGCGCCGTCACCTTCGACTACGGCAACAACATCCGCACCGAGGCGCGCGAGGCGGGCGTCGCCGAGGCGTTCCGCATCAAGGGCTTCATCCCCGAGTACATCCGGCCGCTGTTCTGCGAAGGGCGCGGGCCGTTCCGCTGGGTGGCGCTCAGCGGCGATCCGCGCGACATCGCGCGCACCGACCGCCTCGCGCTCACGATGTTCGGCGACAACGCCTCGCTGCGGACCTGGCTCGAGAAGGCGCAGCAGAAGATCGCGTTCCAGGGCCTGCCCGCGCGCATCCTGTGGCTCGGCTACGGCGAGCGTGCGCGCTTCGGGCTCGCCGTGAACGAACTGGTGGCGAAGGGCGAGGTATCGGCGCCGATCGTGTTCGGCCGCGACCACCTCGACTGCGGCTCGGTGGCGTCGCCGTACCGCGAGACCGAGGCGATGGCCGACGGCAGCGACGCGATCGCCGACTGGCCGCTGCTCAACGCGATGCTGAACGTCGCGTCGGGGGCGACCTGGGTGTCGATCCACCACGGCGGCGGCGTCGGCA
>DDSQ01000047.1 GCA_002343845.1 Planctomycetes bacterium UBA2386
GCGCCTCGCCGCCCGACAGCGTCGCCGCCGAACGATCGAGCGTCAGGTAGCCGAGCCCCGTCTCGCGCAGGAACTGCAGCCGATGCCCGAGTTCCTTGCGCACGTCGGCGGCGATGCGCTGCTCGGTGGCATCGAGCCGCAGCGTCGCCAGGCGTTCGCTCGCAGCGTCGACGGTGCAGGCGAGCAGTTCGGGCAGCCGCACGCCGCCGACGCGCACCGCGCGCGGCCCGGGCTGCAGGCGTTCGCCGAGGCAATCGGGGCAGCGCTCGCTGCGCATCACCGCGCCGAACCGTTCGTCGCCGCCCGTCTGTTCGTCCTTGCCGAGGAACCACTCCTCGACCTGCCGCGCCAGCCCCTTCCACGGCACCTGCATGCGCCATTCGCGCCGCTTGCCGGCCTCCACCTTCTTGAACACCACTTCGAAGCGCTCGTCGCCGGCACCGCGCAGCAGCAGGGTGCGCGCCTTCGCCGGCAGCTTCTTCCACGGCAGGTCGAGGTCGAAGCCGTGCCGATCCGCGAGCACGCGCGCGACCTCGGCGTAGTAGCCCTCGCTGCCGGTCAGGAACGTGAACGCCGCACCCGCGTGCCGGATTGCGCCGCCGAACGCCGGGCGCTCGGGGTGGTTGACGAGCAGGTCTTCGGCGCAGACCACGACGACGCCGAGCCCCAGGCACCGCGCGCACGCACCGCTGTGGTGGTTGAACGAGAACCAGCGTGGATGCGGCTCGGCCGGAGCCTGGTAGTCGCAGAGGTGGCAGCCGCCGTCGGCGCGGAACCAGTGTCGATCGCCGCGCGATGGCCCGTCGACGAGTTGCAGCACCGCGGCGGGCGCCCCGCCGTGCGCTGCGGCGGCCTGCTGCGCCTGCTCGATCGCGTCGGCGAGGCGCGCGCGGTCGGTCGCCGTGGTGCGGTCGAGCACCAGGAACAGCTCCTTGGGCACCGCCGTCAACGGTGCGTCGAGCCGGCGCTCTTCGCCATCGGCCAGCACGCGCAGCCAGCCCGCCCGCTGCCATTCCCCGCGCAGGGCTTCGAGCCACGGCAATGCGGCATCGGCCGGCACCGTGATCGGCGCCAACACCGACACGCGTTGCCCCGGCCAGTCCTGTACGGCCTTCTGCGCCGCCTTGCTCGGCGACCAGGCGACCAGTTCCTGGCCGTGCGTCGGGCAGTGCGCGCGCCCGACGCGCGCGAACAGCAGCCGCAGGTAGTCGTGGATCTCCGTCGTGGTCGCGACCGTCGACCGGGGACTGCGCGCGGTGCGCTTCTGGTCGATCGCGATCGCTGGCCCCAGCCCATCGAGCCGATCGACCGGCGCCTTGTCCATGCGGCCGAGGAAGCGCCTCGCGTAGGTCGACATGCTCTCGAGGAAGCGGCGCTGGCCTTCCTGGAAGATCGTGTCGAAGGCGAGGCTCGACTTGCCGGAGCCCGACGGGCCAGTGAGCACCGTGAAGCGACCGAGCGGCACGTCGGCGTCCACTGCTTGCAGGTTGTGCGTGCGCGCCCCGCGCACGGTGATGTGCGTCGGCCGCGCCACCACCGTCGGCGCCACCGGGCGCGGCGCCTTCGCCGCCTTGCCCGCGCGACGGGTGCTACGCCCGAGACCCAAGGCGCGCAGCGCGGCTCCGGTCGCCGACTTGCCGTCGTCGGCGAGTTGTTCCGGGGTTCCCGTCATCACGACGACGCCGCCGCCCGCTCCGCCCTCGGGGCCCATCTCGATCAGCCAGTCCGCCGCACGCACGACGTCGAGGTTGTGCTCGATCACCAGCACGGTGTTGCCGGCGTCGCACAACCGCTGCAGCGCGGTCAGCAGCCGGCTGACGTCGTGGAAGTGCAGCCCCGTGGTCGGCTCGTCGAGCACGTAGAACGTCTTGCCCGTCGCCGGCCGCTGCAGTTCGGTCGCCAGCTTCACGCGCTGCGCTTCGCCGCCGGACAACGTCGTCGACGGCTGGCCCAGTCGCAGGTAGCCGAGCCCGACGTCCTGCAGCGCCACCAACCCGCGCGCGATCTTGGGGATCGCGGCGAAGAACGTCGCGGCTTCGTCGACGGTCATCTCGAGCACGTCGTGCACGCTCTTGCCGTTCCAGCGGATCGCCAACGTCTCGGCGTGGAAGCGAGCCCCCCCACACTCGTCGCAGACGACTTCGACCGGCGCCAGGAAGTTCATCTCCAGCGTGGTGACGCCGGCCCCCTCGCACGCCTCGCAGCGGCCGCCCGGCACGTTGAACGAGAAGCGGCCCTTCTCGTACTGCCGCAGCTTGCTCTCGGGCAGCATCGCGAACAGGTCGCGGACGTGCGTCCAGACGTCGGTGTAGGTCGCCGGGTTGCTGCGCGGTGTGCGCCCGATCGGCGCCTGGTCGATCTCGACGACCTTGTCGAGCGCCTTGGTGCCGTGCACCGCGTCGCAGTGAGGGTGTCCGGCGTCGCTGACGCCGAGGTCGCGCCGCAGGGCCGGCACCAGCACGTGGTGCACCAGCGTCGACTTGCCCGATCCCGACACGCCGGTGATCGCCACGAGCCGCCCGAGCGGCACGTCGACGTCGACGCCCTGCAGGTTGTGCCAGCGCGCGCCGCGGATCGCGAGCACACCGCGGTCCTCGGTGCGTCGCGCGTTGGGCATCGGCACGACCAACTCGCCGCGCAGGTAGCGCCCGGTCAACGACCCGGGCGTCGCCTCGACCTGCTCGGGCGTGCCGGCCGCCGTCACTTCGCCGCCGTGCACGCCGGCTTCCGGCCCGATGTCGACCAGGAAGTCGCTGGCGCGCATCGTCGCCTCGTCGTGTTCGACGACGACCACGGTGTTGCCACGGTCGCGCAGCGCCTGCAGCGTGCGCAGCAGCCGCTCCTGGTCGCGCGAATGCAGGCCGATGCTCGGCTCGTCGAGCACGTAGAGGATGCCGCGCAACCCCGCGCCGACCTGGGCCGCGAGCCGGATGCGCTGCGACTCTCCGCCCGACAGGGTCGGCGCCCGCCGTTCGAGCGTCAGGTAGCCCAGGCCGACGTCGGCGAGGAACACGAGCCGCCGTTCGATCTCCTGCCGGATGTCACGGCCGATGCGTTCGGCGTTGCCGGCGAGCCGGATCGCGCGCACCCACTGCAGCGCCTCGTCGACGGACATCGCCAGCACGGCCGGCAACGAGCGCCCCTGGAACGCCACCGCGCGCGCCGCCGCCGACAACCGGCTGCCGTTGCAGTCCGGGCAGCGCACCGAGGCGCGGAAACGATCGAGGTGCCGCGCGCGCGACGGCCGGTAGACCGCTTCGAGGTGGCCGAGCACGCCCGGGAAGGCGATGCGGTCGCTGCCCGACGTCGTGAACATCGCGCTCTTGCGTTGCCACCGGAAGTCGAACTTCTGGCTGCCCGAGCCGTGCAGCACGACCTTCTTCGCCTTCGCCGGCAACTGCCGCCACGGCGTGTCGAGGTCGAAACCGAACGCGCGCCCCACTTCGGCGAGATGCTCGAGCGTCAGCCGGCCGTAGACCAGCCGCCCCTCGTCGGTGAACACGTGCAGCGCGCCATCGCGCAGCGACTTCGCCGGGTCGGCGACCAGCCGCTCGGCGTCGAAGCCGAACGTCTCGCCGAGTCCGTCGCACTTCGCGCACGCGCCGATCGGGCTGTTGAACGAGAACAGGCGCGGTTCGAGTTCGGGCAGCGAACCGTGGCCGTTCGGGCAGCTGCGCTGCGTCGAGAACAGGCGATAGCCGTCCTCGCCCCACACCAGCGCGCACGAGCCGGAGCCGAGCGACACCGCCTGCTCGACCGCTTCGGCCAGCCGCGAGCGCACGTCGGCGCCGATCGTCAGCCGGTCGATGACGAGTTCGATCGTGTGGTACGCGTAGCGCGCCAACGTGATCTCCTCGTCGAGCCGCCGCACCACGCCATCGATGCGCGCGCGCACGAAGCCCTGCCGGGCCCACTCGGCGAGTTCCTTGCGGTACTCGCCCTTGCGTTCGCGGACGACCGGCGCGGTCACCATCACCGACTTGCCCGCGTACTCGCCGACCATCGCCTCGACGATGCGGTCGGGCGACCACGCCTCGATCGCCGCACCACACTCGGGACAGCTCGGCTCCCCGAGACGCGACCACAGCAGGCGCAGGAAGTCGCTGACCTCGGTCAAGGTGCCGACCGTCGAGCGCGCACTGTGGCTCGTCGACTTCTGGTCGATCGAGACCGTCGGCGACAGGCCCTCGACCAGGTCGACCTTCGGCTTCTCCATGCGGCCGAGGAACTGGCGCGCGTAGGAGCTGAGGCTCTCGAGGAAGCGGCGCTGCCCCTCCTGGTAGATCGTGTGCCAGGCGAGGCTCGACTTGCCCGACCCCGAAACGCCCGTGAAGGTGGTCAGCGCGTCGCGCGGGAACGTCAGGTCGACGCCCTTCAGGTTGTGCTCCCGCGCCCCCTTGACCACCACGTAGCCCGCAGCGGATTCGACGGTTGCGGCCTTTGGCCGAGGCTGTTTCGACTTCGTAGCCAAGCGACGAACCCCGCAGCATAGCAGGCGTGGGCCGCCCGACCAGTCGGGGCGAGCCCATCGTGGCCGGCGACCGCGCGGCGCTGGCCGGCTACGGTGCCGGGCGCACGATGGACGACGACGACCTGCACGACGACGACCCGGCGGCCGAACAGGACCTCCTGGTCGTGCTGAAGCTCAGCAACCGTCAGATGGGGACGCACCAGGAGCGCGAGGCCCTCGAAGCGTTCGCCGACGAACTCGAAGCGGCGATCACGGCCGCCGGTGTCGGCGAGTACGACGGCGACGAACTCGGCGGCGGCGAGTGCACGCTGTTCTTCTGCGGCCCCGACGTCGACAAGCTGTTGTTCGTGCTGCAGCCGCTGCTCAAGCGCTCGCCCCTGTGCCGCGGCGGCCACCTGGTGCGCATGGTCGCGACCGAAGGCGGCGGCTTCGCGAGCCAGCGTCAGCCGATCTGACGCCCCGCGCGTCAGCCGGCGACCGGCCGCAGCCGGGCGAGCAGTTCGTCGTGCAGCCTCCCGTTGCTCGCGACCACCTGCTCGCCGAACAACCAGTTCGAACCGCCGGCGAAGTCGGTGACGCGTCCGCCCGCTTCCGCCACCAACACCGCCCCCGCGGCGACGTCGTAGGGTGCGAGGTACAGCTCCCAGTAGCCGTCGTAGCTGCCGGCCGCGACGTAGCAGAGATCGAGCTCCGCCGAACCGAGCCGGCGCAGGTCGCGGCAGTGCGGCAGGATCGCGGCGACGTTGCCGGCGTTGTCGTCGCGGCCCGGCTCGTTGCGCACGTAGCTGAACCCCGTCGCCAGCAGCGCGTCCGCGAAGTCCCCGGTCGACGAGACGCGCAGCGGCTGCCGGCGACCGTCGGCGAACACGCGCGAGGCACCGAGGCCGCGCGCACCGACGAACGTCTCGCCCAGCGCCGGCGCGTGCACGACGCCGACCACCGGCTCGTTGCGGAACGCGAGCGCCACGGCGACCGCGAAGTGCGGCAGCCCGTGCACGTAGTTGGTGGTGCCGTCGAGCGGGTCGACGATCCACGTCCAGTCGGCCGACTTGCTGGCGCGCCCCTGCGCCGTCAGCACGCCTTCTTCGGCGAGCACGGCGTGGTCCGGGAAGGCAGCGAGCAGGCCGCCGACGACGATCGTCTCGGCAGCGCGGTCGGCGGCGGTGACCAGTTCACGGCGCGTGGCCTTGTGGTGCACCTGCACGTCGGTCGTGCGCATGCGCGTCAGTTCGCGGCCCGCGAGTTCAGCGAGGCGCTGCGCCTCGGCGGTGAACCGCTGCAGGTCGGACGAAGGCGGCATCACCCCTCGGTGCGATCGAGCGCCTGCACGATCTCCTCCTGCAGGCGCTTCAAGTCCTTGTTCAGTCCGTCCTGCTTTGGGTCGTAGTTCATCAGGATCGAGAACCACCGCACCGAGCCGTCGCGCCGCTCGAGCACGCCCGACAGCGACGACGCGCCGCGGATCCAGCCGGTCTTGGCGCGCACCCGGCCGACCAGATCGCTGCCGCGGAAGCGCCCTTCGAGCGTGCCGCTGCGGCCGGCGATCGGCAGGCAGCCGCGCAGCACCGGACCCACCGGCGTCGCGTCGGCGCGCGCCATCGCCGTGAGCAGCAGGCCCGGCGTGACTCGGCTCTGCTTCGACAGCCCGGAGCCGTCGGCGATCACGACGCCATCGGGAACACGACCGAGCAGGGCGACGATCTGGTCGTGCATCGCCAAGACACCGCCGGCAAGACTGCCGTCGTTGCGCCGCTGGTTCGACAACACGCGCAGGCACTGCTCGGCATCGAAGTTCGACGAGTCCTCGAGCATGCGCAGGACGGCCTGCCGCAGGTCGCTGCGGTGCACCAGGACCTCGCGGTCGGCGACGTTCGCCGCCACGCCGACGGTGATGCCGCCGTCGGCGAGCCCCTTCTGCAGCGCGGCGCGAAACCACACGGCCGGATCGGCGACCGCGCCACGGATCGTGACCGGCTTGGCGCGCCGCGGGAACTTGCCGCGGACCAGCACGCTGTCGCCGCGGTCGCTCGCGCCGTAGGTCGCGCCCTTGGCGCTCGCCACCATCGCGATCGCGCCGCGCAGCGGCATATCGACGACCGGCGCCTCGATCAGGGCGCTGGCCTGGCCACCTTCCTGCGCGGTGATGCGCACCGCGAACGTGCCCTGTTCGAGCACGAACGGCCCGGTCGGCGCGCAGTAGTAGGTCTCGAGCTGGTCGGCGGGCCACGTCGACGGACGCCCCGGCCCCACGAACGTGCCGGCGTCGAGATCGATCGCGCCGACGCTGCGCACCCCGAGCGCGCGCAGTTCGGCGGCCACCCGCGCGAACACCGCCGCGCTGTCGTGCACCGAGCCGCGAATCCAGTTCGGATCGCCGCTGGCCGTCACGACCAGGTTGCCGCCGCGCAGCCGGAACACCGTCGCGAACTCGTGGTCGACGCCGAGGCCTTGCAGCACCGCCGTCGCCGTCAGCACCTTCATGTTGCTGGCCGGTGCGAACGCCTCCGTCGCGCGGTGCCGGAAGAGCACGTTGCCCGCACCGTCGGCGACGGCGACGCCCGTACGCGCGCCCAGCGCCTCGGCCGCCGCCACCAACCGCTGCAGATCCTGCGCCGAAGCGCTCGCCGCAAACGCACCTGCCGAGAAGAGACAGACCGCTGTCGCCCACCGCCGCATGGCGGGGTCGTACCGGTTGTGGCGATCGTCCGCAACCGCAGTGCGCGTGGTGCGGCGGCCGACTACCTTGCCCGGATGCTCGCCGCCGTCCTCGCCGCCGCTCTCGCCGTTCCGCAGGAACCCCCGATCCGCGCCACGATCGTCAGTGGCGCCAACAACCACGATTGGGAGTGGACCTCGCCCGAGATCGCGCGCGTGCTGACCGAGACCGGTCGTTTCCAGGTCGCGATCACCGACACCCCGACGAAGGACCTGGTCGCCGCCCCGCTCGCCTTCTCACGCGGCGAACTGCACGTGCTGGTGCTGAACTACAACGGCCCGCGCTGGGGCGAAGCCGCCGAGAGCGCCTTCCTCGCCGCCGTCGACGCGGGCTGCGGCGTCGTCGTCGTGCACGCCGCGAACAACGCGTTCCCCGGCTGGGCCGAGTACGAACGCATGGTCGGGCTGTTGTGGCGCGAGGGCACGGGGCATGGCAGCTACCACCCGTTCGACATCGAGCTCGTCGTGAAGGACCACCCGATCACGCTCGGCATGGCGCCGCTGCGCATGCACCCCGACGAGCTGTACCACAAGCTGGTCCGCGGTGCGGGAGCCGAGTTCACGGTGCTGCTCGACGCCTTCAGCGACCCCAAGACCGGCGGCACCGGGCAACGTGAGCCGATGGCGACGGTCGCCCCGTACGGCAAGGGGCGCGTGTTCCACACGCCGCTCGGCCACACTTGGAAGGGCGTGCCGCAGAGCCGGGCGACCTGGGCCAGTGCGCAGTTCCGCCGGCTGCTCGCGCGCGGCACCGAGTGGGCCGCGACCGGCGCGGTGACGCTGGCGCCCGAACCACTGAACTTCGTCGGCGAAGCCGAGCGCGCCGAGGGATTCGTGTCGTTGTTCGACGGCACCAAGATCGCGCACTGGCGCGGCTACCGCGGCAAGGAACTGCCGGCGCAGGGCTGGGTCGTACGCGACGCCGCCATCGTGCACGAGGCCGGCGGCGGCGGCGGCGACCTGGTCAGCGTCGAGGAGTACGGCGACTTCGACTTCCGCTTCAGCTTCCGCGTCGCGGCGAAGGCCAACAGCGGCGTGATGTGGCACGTCGTCGAGGACCACGAGCAGAGCTACATGAGCGGCCCCGAGTTCCAGGTCCTGGACGACCTCGGCAGCAAGCCGGGCAGCAAGCACAGTGTCGGTGCACTCTACGACCTCGTGGCGCCCAAGGGTGCGCCCGTGCGCCCGGCCGGCCAATGGAACGACGCCCGCATCCTCGTCCACGAAGGGCGCATCCGCTTCTGGCTGAACGGCGCCGCGGTCGTCGACGCACCGGGTGTGGGGCCGGAGTGGGACGCGATGATCGGCAAGAGCAAGTTCCGCGACTGGCCGTTCGGCAAGGTCGCGCGCGGCCGGCTCTGCCTGCAGGACCACGGTGACGAGGTCGCGTTCCGCAACCTGCGCGTCAAGGCGCTGTGAGCCAGCTGCCACGACGAAACGAGCGGGTGCTGTTGGTCGAGGATGACGTCAGCCTGCGTCTCGTGCTGACGCGGGAACTGGCGCGCTTCGGGCTCGAGGTCGTCGCCCATGCGACCGGCAGCGGGGCTGCCGCGCTCGCGGCCGAGAGTGCCCCCGACGCCATCGTGCTCGACCTCAATCTTCCCGGCACTCCCGGCATGGACGTGCTGGCGCAGCTCATCGTGCAGGATCCGGACGTTCCCGTCGTCGTCTGCACCGGGCACGGCACGGTGAATCTCGCCGTCGAAGCGATGCGCGCCGGGGCGTTCGATTTCCTGCAGAAGCCGGTCGATCTCGACACGCTCGAAGCGACGTTGCGGCGCGCGCTGCAGCACGGGGCGATACGGCGCGAGAACCAGCGGCTGCGCCTCGCCGCCGCCCACGGCGGTGTCGAGGCACTCGTCGTGCCCGCGGTCAGCGAAGCAGCCAGAGCACTCGACCGCCGGATCCCACGCCTCGCGGCCTCGCCGGAGAGCGTGCTCGTGACGGGCGAGAGCGGCACGGGCAAGGAACTCGTCGCTCGCCGCCTGCACGCAGCTTCCGAACGGGCAGGCCAACCGTTCGTCGTCGTGCACTGCGGTGCGATCGCCCGCAACCTCGTCGAGAGCGAGTTGTTCGGCCACGTCAAAGGTGCGTTCACCGGCGCCGACCAGAAGCGGCTCGGCCTGTTCGAGGCGGCGCACCGAGGCACGCTGTTCCTCGACGAAGTCGGCGAACTGCCGCTCGACATGCAGGTCAAGCTGCTGCGGGCGCTGCAGGAGAGCGAGATCGACCCGATCGGCGCCAAGCGATCGGTGAAGGTGGACGTGCGCATCGTCTCCGCGACCAACCGCGACCTGGCGAACGCCGTGGGCGAGGGCCGCTTCCGCGAGGACCTGTTCTATCGCCTGAACGTCGTCCCGATCCGCATCCCGGCGCTGCGCGAGAAGGCCGAGGACATTCCAGATCTCGTCCGCCACTTCTTCGCGCAGGCGGAGAAGGAGGGCCTGCCGCGCAAGAGCATCGACCAGGCCGCGATGGAACGCCTGAAATCCTATCGCTGGCCCGGCAACGTGCGCGAGCTCGAGAACCTCGTGCGCCGGCTCGCGGCGCTCTATTCCGAAGAGGTCATCGGCGTCGACATCGTCGAGGCCGAACTCGCCGAGGCTCCGCCACCCGCGACGACGGCACCGGCGAGCCCCGCCGCGGCGGCGCCGTCGACCGACGAGACCCTCGGCCAGGCGGTCGAGCGCCATCTCCGCCGCCAGTTCGACGGCCACCCAGACGCGCTGCCGCCGGCGGGCGTCTACGACCGCATCCTGCACGAGGTGGAGCGGCCGATGATCAGCCTGTGCCTGCGCGCCACGCGCGGGAACCAGCTGAAGGCGGCGGCGCTGCTCGGCCTCAACCGCAACACGCTGCGCAAGAAGATCCGCGAACTCGATATCGAGGTCTTGCGCGGGGTTAAATAAACCGTGATCGGATGGTTCCGCGATTCCGCGGGGAACAAGCAGGCCTTAGAGTGCGGCCTCCAATTCAGGGAGGCTTGGCAATGCTCGACGACCGGACTGGGATCGCATCCGAGGCGGCTCCGGAACTGACGCAGGCCGACATCGACCGGCGCGTCTTCGAGCTCTACGACGAGTACTGCCACGGCCGCATCGACCGGCGCACGTTCCTCGCGCGCGCCGCCGTCGTCACCGTGGGCGGCCTCGCGATGGCGCATGCGCTGCTGCCGCAATACGCGAAGGCGCAGACGATCTCGTTCACCGATCCGCGCATCAAGGCGACCTACGTCGCGTACGATTCGCCGGGCGGCACTTCCGGCAAGATGCGCGGCTACCTCGTGCAGCCGGCCGGGACGGGGCCGTTTCCGTCCGTCCTCGTCGTCCACGAGAACCGCGGGCTCAATCCCTACATCGAGGACGTCGCGCGCCGCGCCGCGGCCGCCGGCTTCCTCGCGCTGGCGCCGGATGGCCTCGCGCCGCTCGGCGGCTATCCGGGCAACGACGACGACGGCCGCGCGCTCCAGGCGAAACTCGACCAGGCCAAGCTGCGCGCCGACATGCTGAACAGCGCGCGCTGGCTGAAGGCGCACGCGCTCTCGAACAGGAAGCTCGGCGCCACCGGCTTCTGCTGGGGCGGCGGCACGACGAACTGGCTGGCGACGGAGATGGGCGCGGACCTTCAGGCCGGGGTGCCGTACTACGGCGCCGCCGCCGAGACGGCGAGGGTGCCGGCGATCAAGGCCGCGATGCTGATCGTCTTCGCCGAAACCGACGAGCGCATCAACGCGATGTGGCCGGCCTACGAAGCGGCGCTCAAGGCCGCGGGCACGCGCTACGAGGCGCACTTCTATCCGGGCACGCAGCACGGCTTCCACAACAACTCGACGCCGCGCTACGTCGAGGCGCAGGCCAAGGTCGCGTGGGAGCGCACGGTCGCGCACTTCAAGCAGCATCTCGCCTGAGCGTGCGGCGCGAGCGACGCGCCGTTTGTAGTTGAGATTCAAGGCGTTGGACACGCGACTCGGCGTCGGCGTAAAATGCCCGCCGATCGCGATCCCGCAACGCCAGGTGCCCCCTGACCACGCGCCCCGCCGAGCAGCCGCAGGCGAACGTCACGTATAACCGCTGGACGCGGCTTTACGTGTGGGCGCAGCGGCACCGGCTGACGCGCAACCTCGCGCTCGCGCTCACCTTCGCCGCGATCGCCTCGGGCATCGCCACCTATATCGCGCTCACCGGCTCGCCGCCGTTCGGGCCCGATCCCAACACGCTGCTCGCGCTCATCATCGTCGATCTCGTGCTGCTGCTGCCGCTGGCCATGCTGGTCGCGCAGCGCATCGTGCGGCTCTGGGTCGAGCGCCGCAAGGGACGGGCGGGCTCGCGGCTCCATGCGCGCCTCGTGCTGCTGTTCGGCCTGCTCGCGGTGACGCCGGCGATCATCGTCGCCGTGTTCTCGGCGCTGTTCTTCAATTTCGGTATCCAGGCCTGGTTCAGCGAGCGGGTGGGCGTCGCGCTGCGCGAGTCGCTGGCGATCACCGACGCGTATCTCGCCGAGAAATACGACCAGGGCCGCGGCGACCTGCAGGCGCTGGCCGACGACGTCAACAAAGCCGCGATCCAGCTGATGGCCAACCCGCGCCTGCTCGAGCCATATGTGCTGGCGCAGGCCAAGGAGCGCGGGATCAGCGGCGTCTACGTGTTCGACGCGAACCGGCGCGTGCTGGTCGATTCAGGCCTGAGTCTCGGCATCGACTATGCGCGGGACCTCGAGGGCGCGATCGCGCGGCTCAAGGACAACGAGATGACGGTCCTCACCGCGCGTTCGAACGTGCTGCGCGCGATGGCGCGGCTCGCGATCTATGTCGACGCCGACGTGTTCATCGTCGCGGAACGCCCGCTCGACGTGAATCTCGTGCGCCATGTCGGCCAGCTCCGCCTCGCGGTCGACGACTACGTGCGCCTCGAAGGCCAGCGCTCGAGCGTGCAGCTCTCGTTCTACCTGTTATTCGGCGGCGTCTCGCTGCTGCTGCTGCTGGCGGCGATCTGGCTCGGCTTCATGATCGCCAACCAGCTCGTGCNNGCGACCTGATCACGGCGGCGGAGCGCGTCGGCACCGGCGAGCTCAACGTGCGGGTCAATCCGCGCCGGGCCGACGACGAACTCGGCAGCCTCGCGCGCTCGTTCAACCGCATGACGGCGCAGCTCGCGCGCAACCGCGAGCAGCTCATCGAGGCGAACCGGCAGCTCGACGCGCGCCGCGAGTTCACCGAGACCGTGCTGTCC
>DDSQ01000035.1 GCA_002343845.1 Planctomycetes bacterium UBA2386
GGCCCGGGCGCTGGCGGTCGAGCCGCGCGTGCTGGTGCTCGACGAACCGACGGCGTCGCTCGACTCGGTGACGGCGCAGGCCGTGGTGTCGACACTGCTCGCGCTGCGGGCGCGCACGGGCCTCGCCATGCTGCTGATCACCCACGACCTTGCCCTCGCGCGGGCGGTCGGTTCGCGCATCTACTCGCTGCAAGGAGGACGACTGTGCCCAGGTTGATCGGAACGGTGTTCGTCGCCGCATCGCTGGCGTTGGCGGTGAGCGCCAGGGCCCAGGCAACGCCGTGGCATCCTCTGCCGGCATCGCCTGCGACCTCGGCGTTGGTGCTGTGGGACCACGGCGGCCAGGAACGCGCCGCCGAACTCGCGGCCATGGCGCCGGCGCTGCTGCAGTGCCGGTTGGCGAGAGCCAAGGCCAAAGCCCCCGCGGTCGTGGCGATGCTCTACGTCGATGGTCGGCGCGGCGCCATCGTCGGCACGGTCCCCGCGGCCGCGGCCGCCGAGCTGGTGCCGTTCGTGCAGGCTCTGCTCGACGACAGCGCGGACCTGCCGGCGGATGCGCAGGCGTTGGCGGTTGCCCATGCCGCGTTGCGCATCGACGACGAACAGTGCGTGCGGCCCGGTGGGGTGTTGCGGCACGCGGCACGAACGGCGCTGTGGCCGCACCGGGTTCCGGTGCCGGGGGACGCCAAGGGGATCGTCGCGATGCCGCCCACGCGTCTGGGCGAACTGCTCCGCCTGCCGGTGCGGCGCGTCGTGGCCGCGGCAGGTGCGCCGTCGGCGGCGCTGCAGTCGATGCTGCAGGCGATCGCCCCGGCGCCCGCAGCCGCTGCCCACGTAGCGTCGCCAGCGGCGGTGGCAGGCGATGGCGAACTGCGCGACGTCGTGCACACCTTCACCGACCAGCCCTTCGTGCTGGTCGGGTTCCCGGTTCCCGTCGACGCCGACCGCGGCGCGCTCGCCGTTGCCGTCGCCGCCGCCCATGCCCGTGCCGCGGAACGGTGGCCGTTGCGCGGCACCGAGCTGCGCTCGCATGCGTCGTTCGCGTCCTTCGACTGGTTGGCCGGCGACGACCTCGTCGCCTTCTGCCGACGCGGCGTGGACGATGTCCAACTGCTGCCCGGCGAACGGGCGCCCGGGGTCGACGCGGAGCGGGCGGCGACGGCGGCGGAGGTGCGCGACTTCGTCGACGACCTGCGGACCCGGCCGTTGGCCGCCGCGGAGGTCGAGGCGGCGCGTCGGGCGCGTTGCCTCGAGATCGCCGTCGTTGCGCCCTCGCCCGGCGATCCGTCGTCGCTGGCGGCACGCCTGCTCGCCGCCACGCTGGCCGGCGAGTGCGGCATTACCCAGGATGCGATCGAGGCGGTGGCACCGGCGGCGGCCGGGCAGGCGCTGCAGGCCCTGCTCGCGGGCCGGGGCACCTGGCATGCCGTTTCGCCACCACCGGTGTCCCAGCGCGGCTTCCGGCGATGAAGGCCGCCGGCACCACCGGCCGATGAACGCTTCGGGTGTTGGCCGGCATCACGCCGGCGGCAACCCGATATCCGCCGATGGGTTTCATCAACGTCGCCGACCGCACGATCAACGCCAAGCTCGTCTACTACGGCGTCGGTGTCGGCGGCAAGACGACGAGCCTGCAGCAGGTGCACGGCATCCTGTGCCCGCGCAACGAGGTCCAGCTCGTCTCGATCAACACGGAAGAGGACAGCACGCTGCTGTTCGACTTCCTGCCGATCAACCTCGGTCAGGTCGGCGGCTTCAAGATCCGCATCCAGGGCTTCACGGTGCCGGGCCAGCCGAAGTACCGGCAGATGCGCAGGTACGTGCTGCAGGGCGCGGACGCGGTGGTGTTGGTCGTCGACAGCCAGCGCAGCCGGCTGCAGGAGAACCTCGAGTCGCTGCAGAGCATGCGCGAGAACCTGCGCACCAGCACCGGCACCAGCGAGGACATCCCGATCGTCGTGCAGTACAACAAGCGCGACCTCGACGACGTGTTGCCCGAAGCCGAGCTCGATCGGCACTTCCGCTTCCGCGACGACATCGCGACGTTCCCGTCGGTCGCAACCGAGGGGCAGGGCGTGTTCGAGGCGTTCGTCGAGGCTGCGTCGGCCCTGGTGCAGCGCAAGGTCGCGCAGTACGGGCTGGGCCGCGGCAAGGACGGCCCGCAGGAGGTCGCCGAGGGCGTGCGCGCGAAGTTGTGGTCGATCTGCGACGAGGTGCGCCGCGAGCGGGCGGTGGTTCCGGTCGCCGAGCTGCCGCAAACGCGCGTCGAACTGGCCGAGGAGGCGCCGTCGATCGCGTTGCCGCCGGTGGAGCGCGCGGCGGTGGTCGACCCGGACGGTGACGAGCCGTCGCTGGGATCGCTGGGCCTGCCCGGGCTGCCGAAGGCCGCGGCGCCAACGGACGCAGACGAATTCGAACTGGCCTACCAACTTCGCGACTCGGCGGCCGGCGGACCGCCGCTCGCGAAGGCGAACGCGAACGAGGTGCTGCGCGACGACGAACTGCAGTTCGACCTGGCGGCCGGCATGGCGGAACTCGGGCAGGGCTCGTCGCTGCCTGTTGGGGTCGATCACGATCCGACGTTGCTCGACAAGACCATGCAGTCGAACCTCGAGCTTGCGCGACGCTACGGCGAACTCGACGAGCAGCGGCTGCTGCTCGAGCGCAAGGTGCAGGAACTGGTCGACGTGGCGCAGCAGACGGTGCACGACCTCAAGCGTCCGCTCAGTGCGCTGCGGCTGATGCTGTCGACGGTCGACAAGGGCTACCTCGGCGCCGTCAGCGATCCGGTTCGGCAGGCGGTACAGAACGGGCAGATGGCCGCGAGCCAGATGGAGCGTCTGGTGCGCGACCTGCTCGACAGTTCCCGCCTCGACCACGACGGCGTGCAGCTCGCGATCGCGGAGTGCGACCTGACGCTGGTGCTCGCCGACGTGATGCGCACCTTGCGCTACGAGATCGAGGAGAAGCGCGTGGACATCCAGGTGCTGCCGCTGCCGAAGGTGCGAGCCGATGCGTGGGCGCTGAGCAAGGTGTTCATGAACCTGCTCGGCAACGCGATCACGTACTCGCGCGCGGACATCGCGGCGACCATCAAGGTGTTCGCCGAGGACGACGGCGACCACTGGCGCGTCGGCGTACGCGACAACGGCATCGGCATCCCGGCGGGCGACCGTCCCCGGTTGTTCCGTCGCTTCGAACGCGGCAGCAACACCGGCGGCATCAGCGGCACCGGGCTCGGCCTGCACATCGTCAAGGAGATCGCGCAGGGGCACGGGGGTGCCGTGACGTTCGAATCCGAGGTCGGCGTCGGTACCACGTTCTGGCTGTGCCTGCCGAAGAACCCTGTGCAGGCGCCGCACTCGACGGTCAGCTCGATCGCGCAACAGCACGATCTCTGATGCTGGCTGGAGAGGCCGGCGGCCGGAGCGATGAACGCCCCGGCCGCGGCAGTTGGTACCTCCGGAAGGGATCGAACCTTCGACCCGCGGATTAAGAATCCGCTGCTCTACCAGCTGAGCTACGGAGGCGAGTTGGGGCGAGGACGCTAGCGAGCACTGTCGTTGCGTGCAAGCACGCGCGAGACGCGCTCGGGTGAGCGCGCTTGACCCGCGGTGGC
Organism: Planctomycetes bacterium UBA2386; assembly: GCA_002343845.1. The sequence continues at coordinate 3,620 of DDSQ01000035.1, forward strand.
AGCTTCGGCAGACTCTTCGCCCCGCAGCGCGCGCGGTGGCTGTAGCTCAGCTCGGTTAGAGCACCAGGTTGTGGTCCTGGGGGTCGCGGGTTCAAATCCCGTCAGCCACCCCAACTCCTCGCTCGCCGTGCGACATGGTGCCGCGTCGGGGTCGGCGGCGGCGCGGTTCCGGCGCGGTTCAGCAGCGCAAGCGCAACTGCCGCAGGAACCGGAGCAGCGCGCCAGCGCCGGCGCGCGAACTCGGATGCAGGCTCGCCAGCACGGCGCGCCGCGCCGGGCGGTCCATCGCGTCGAGCCGCGGACCGAAGCTGGCCAATGCCAGATCCGGGTCGAGCGCGAGCAGCGCCTCCACGACATCCCGCGCGAGGCCGGGACGCACATCGGGGCCGAGGACCATGCAGTCGTGGCCGCCAGCACCGAAGAACAGGCGGCGCGCCTCGGCGAGGTCGGTGGCGACGTCGACGGCGATGCCCTCCTGGTGCAGCCGATCGAGCAGGCCCTGCATCGGCCGGGTCGCCCCGAACAGGCAGAGCACGCCGGGGGTTCGCGGCAGCGGCGTGGTCACGGGCGTTCCTTCGGCATCGGCGGCACGTGGGGTCAAGCCGGCAGCGGCCACCGGCCGATGCCAGCCATGCCATGGTGATCCGGGGATTGTCCGCGGCGCTCGTCGCCGCCGCGTTCGCGTCGGCGCAGACCACGCTGCCGGTGCCTGCCTCGCACCTCTCGCAGGAGGGGACCGGCAGTACGAACGTGCCGTTCGGGCGCAGCACGCCGACGCGGGTGCAGTACGCGTACGACGGCGCCCTGTTCTCCGCGCCGGTCACCATCACTGCGGTGGCGTTCCGGCTCGACGGCGGCGCCACTGCCGCGTCGAAGACCGTCGACTGCGAACTGCGCCTGTCGACGTTGCCGGTGCCGCTGCTCGGCTTCGGCTCCGACTTCGCCAGCAACCGCGGCCCGAACGAGACCGTGGTGCTGCCGCGCCAGATGTTGACGCTGCCGGGTGGCGGCGCGACCGCGGTGCCGAACGGCTTCCTGCCGCCGATCGCGCTCGCGACGCCGTTCCCATACGACCCGGCCGCCGGACTGCTGGTGCTCGAGATCGTCGTGCACGGCCAGCCGCCCGGCGGCTACCTGCTCGACATGACCTACGTCTGCGACAGCCCCGATGTCGCCATCGGCCCGCCCTCGTGCAGCGGCACCAACGGGCTGCCGTTGGTGGTCGAGAGCGCGACGACGCAGGTGATGTGGGGCCGGCCGTGGGTCGCCCGCGTGCGGCAAGCCGCGCCCGGTGCCACGACGGTGTTGGCGCTCGGCACCATCGAGCAGGGACCATGGGGCGGCTTCGTGCTGCCGCAGGACCTGCAGGTGGTCGGGGCGCCGGGGTGCTGGCTGTCGATCGACATCGCTGGTTCGTGGCTCGCGGTCGCGGGGGGCGACGGCAGTTCGTTGTTCCCGTTCACGGTCCCGTCGGCGCCGAGCCTCGTCGGCGAGTGGCTGCGCTTCCAAGGTGCTTGCCTCGATCCTGCGGCGAACGCGCTCGGCGTGGTGACCAGTCGCGCGCAGAAGGTCCAGGTCTGCGGCTGGGAGCGGGTCGCGCGGCTGTGGTCGAACGGGATCGGCGTGGCGACCGGAACGCGCGAGATCGGGGCGGCCGCCGTCGTGCAGTTCACCGCGCAGTGACGTTCGCCCGCGGCGGCGTGGGGCCGCGGTGGCATGGGCGAAACTGGTGCCGGGTCAAGTGGGCGCTCCGCCGCGCCGATGCCGGGGGCGCACGCTGCGTGGGGTCCGGGGGGACCTGACGCGCGGTGGCGCGCAGACTGTGCGGGATCAGGGGGTCTGCGCGGCGTGGTCGTGACCGGGTGGGGGCCTGGATGCGGCGACGAGCGAGCACTGGTGGTGGCCATGGGGGTGGTCGCCGCCGGTCGGGCGCCCGCGGTGCCTCGCAACACCGCGGGATGACCTTCCTGCCTTCGCGCGGCGCTTCGCGGTAGAACGCACGCATGCGGTCGGTCCTGCCGGTGGTCGTCCTGGTACTGCTGCCGCTGGCCTGCAGCACGAGTCGTGTGCTGCCTCCTGCGCGTGTGCGCGACCTGCCGTGGGGCGACGCCCCCGCCGAGCAGGTGGCCTTCGGGGCGCGCCAACGCGCCGAACGTGGGGACGTCGCGGGAGCGCTGCGCGAGCTCGCGGTCGTGCTCACGGCCGATCCGCGCTACGTCGACGCGCGGCGGCTGCGCCAGGATCTGCTGCGCGAACGAGGCCGCCGCGGCCTGTTGTGGGACGAAGCGATGGGCGAGTTGGCGCGCCACCCCGACGATGCCCAGGCGCACTACCTCGCCGGCCGCATCGCGCGCGATCCCGAACGCAAGCTGGCGCTGTTCGAGCGCGGCGCCGAACTCGCACCGCAGTCGGTGTGGCCATGGCTCGGGCTCGCGCACACGTTGCGCGGATCGCAGTCGCAGCGAGCGCTCGAGATCTACGACCGCCTGTTCCACGCCGCCGAGAGCCATCCGGTGGTCGGTCTCGCCTATGCCGGGGCCCTGCGCGACGAGGGGCGGCTCGCCGACGCGGCGGCGGTCTTCTCGGCCCTGCGGGACGATCCGCGGGCTCGTGCCCAGGCCCACCTCGGCCTCGCGCAGATCGCGTTCGCGCGCGACGACCAGCGCAGCGGCATGCAGTCGTTGCTCGCCGCGGTGCGAGGTCGGCCGTTCGACACCGCCGTGCAGGCGCTCGCGGCCGGCTGGCTCGACACGGCTCCGGCGCCCGACCAGGCGAACGAACTGCTCGACGCGCTGCGCGAGAATCCGGAGCGCTGGGCGGCGTTCGACAGTCGGGGCGGTGCTACGACGCTGGTGACGCTGCTGCAGCGCAGTGGGCAGTTGCAGGCCCTGCGTACGCTGCTCGAACGGCTCGCACCCGACGGGCGGCGCCCGGCACTGCGCCGGCAGTACCGCCACCTGCTGCTCACGCTCGGCGACGTGCGCGCGTTCCTCGCTGCCGTGGTCGCCGACGTGCCGATGGACGTCGTCGACCGCGAGCCCAACCGCGTGCGCGGTCGCTGGCTGACGCTGCTGCGTGGCCCGTGGTACTCCGGCGAGCCGTTGGCGGATGCGTCGCGAGCCGAGTCGCTGCTGGCAGCGCTGCGCGACGTCGGCTGGCTGCAGGAAGTGGAACTGCTCGGCGAACTGGCGCTGCGCACGTTCCCCGACAGCACCACGGTCCGCGCGCTGCGCGACGAGGCGCGTGGCCAGCTGGCGTTCGAGAACGGCCTGCGCCGCCGCTTGTACGCCGGCTACCGGACGCGCGACGGCGCGTCGCTCCAGGAACTGCTGTCCGGGCTGCGCGAGTTGTCGCGCGAGGCGCTCGGACGCGATGTGATCGGCGAGCCCGTGGTGTTCTCGGCACCGTTGGTCGGCGAGATGCTCGATCCGTTCGCCGGCGGGCTTGCTGCGCACCTCGATCGGTACAACCGCCACCTGGTGCTCGGCCGCCGCGCGGGCGGTGTCGCCGAAGGCCTGCTGGTGACGCGCCTGTCGGTCGAGGAACTGGCGCCGAGCGACGACCTGCCGCTGCCGGCCCGTTGCCTCGAGGTCGTCGGCATCGATCGCGACGTGCGTTCGCTCGGCGGCGTGCTCGGCGGCGACCTCGCCGGCGTGGCGTTGCTGAACCACTTCCTGATCGACCACGACGCCGTGCGCGAGTGGGCCGGGAGCATCGCCGACCGGCGCGCCATCGCCGAGGAGGACGGCCGGGCGCTGCTCGCCGATCCGTTGCCCGCCGAGCCCGGCGACGACCCGTTCGACGTGAGCTGGCGGCTCTCGGTGATGTCGCCCGTGCAGGACAAGGGCCTCGAAGCGGCCGTACTCGACACGATTCGCCACCACGAACGGCAGCACCTGGTCGACTCGTTCTTCTACCTGCCGATCGAGCACAACCTCTGGCGCGGTCTCGGTCTGCTGTTCGAGTTCGGCTTCTCGCCGTCGGCGATCGAGGCGGAGATGGAGCGGCGGGCGGAGCTGGCGTCGCTGGCGGTCTCGCCGCACACCGAACTGGTGCTGGCGCACATCGCCGACTTCCACGCCGACGCCACGTTGGTCTCGCCGCACCACCAGGGTTTCAGCGCCCTCGCCCGCGAACTGACCGTCGAGTTGGTGCGGCAGGGCGCCCCGCCCGAGATCGCCGTGCCGAGCCGCTGGCATCTGCTGCCGATGGCGTCGGTGCGTCAGGCGGCCCGTTCCCTGCTGGGCCGGTTGCCGTGACCGGCGACCCGCGGCGGCCGGAACGAGCGCCGCGACCCGGGGCACGGTATTTGTCTCCGTACCACCGACGCGGACCCGACCCCGGCGCCCGCGTCGACCCCAGTGGAGGTTCTCCGATGCTCACCCGACATTTCGTGCCGACGTTCGCTGCGTGCTTTCCGTTGCTGCTCGGCGGCCTGCTGCTCGCGCAGGATCCCGCACCAGCGAAGGGGCCCGACAAGGAGGTCGCGGATCGCATCGCGGTGCTGAAGGAGGTCGTCGCCGACAAGAAGTTCGCGCGCGATGCCGAGGGCGTCGAGGCGATCGACAAGCTGCTGATCAAGTCGCGCGACGGGCTCGACCCGAAGGACCGGCTCGCGGTGTTGAAGGCGCTCGCGGGTGTGCTGAAGGACGGCAAGGACCGACCGCACACCAAGACCGAGCTCTACGTCGGCGCAGCGCAGGCGCTCGGCTACTTCGAAGCCGACGGCGCGAAGATCCTCAAGGAGACCTACCTCAACAAGCGCTTCCCCGCGAGAACCGAGTGGGTGCCGTTCCGCGAGCACGTGCTGAAGAACCTCGGCCGCACCAAGGACGAGTCGATGGTCAAGTTCCTGACCGATGAGGCGTTGCGCAGCCCGGAGGCCGCGCTGGCCGCCGCCGCTGGCGAAGCGCTCGGCAACTTCGAGGAGAGCAAGGAGGCGGTGCGCAAGGAGATCGTCACCGAGCTGCTGAAGAAGTACGGCGAGCTCGCGGAGAAGGCCTCGCAGCTCGGCACCAACATCGACGCGCAGAACGCGCAGGACCGGCTCAACACGATCCAACACCGCTGGAACGGGGCGCTGGCGCGGCTGACGCGGCAGAACTTCACGACGTTCCGCGAGTGGCAGGCCTGGCACAACGACCACAAGGGCAAGCCCTGGTGAGTTCGCCGGCGCGGGAAGCCGCGTCGATCGAGACCGTCACAAGCCAGCCTTCATGCGTTCCTGGCATCTCGTCGCGTGGGTCGTGGCGTTGGCGACGATCGCGTTCCTGCTCCGCGAGACGTTCGTCTTGGCCGCGACGGCGGGAGAAGCGGAGATCGCCGCGCGCGAGGCCGCAGCCAAAGCACAGGCCGCCGCTGCCGTGCCGCCGCCGGCGAATGCTGTGGCCCCGCCCGACGACGCCGGGGCCTACGCGCGCGTCGCGCTCGAACTCGCGGCGACCAAGGACCGCCTGATCGCGGTCGAAGCGCTGCTCGCGCAGCGCAACCAGGAAGCAGCCGAGCGCGCCGCCGCGGCGGCGTTGCCACCGACGATGCCGGAAGGCGTGCGCAGTTGCCTCGTCGCCTTGCAGTCGACCTTGCGTCGCCAGGGGTTCCACGGGCCGCGCTTCCTGCGCGCGGAACGTCTCGCCGGCGGCGTGCTCGAAGGCGTCGAAGTGCTCGACGGCGATCCCGAGGGCATCGACGTCGCGTTCGTTCAGGCCGAGCGCATGACGGCGACCCTCGACCGCGGCAAGGACCGCTTCGAACTGCGGTTCTTCGAGGGCGTGCGCACGTTCGCGGCGGAACGCACGGTGCTGCCGAAGGACGGCTGGGCGCTCGTGTTCGATGGTGTCGACGGGCCAGCGATCGAGGCGGAGCTGCCGTTCCTCGTGCGTGCCGAAGGCGTCTATCCCGACGCGCCGCAGCGCGACACCCGGCCGACGACCGATGTCGATGCAGCGGTCCGTCGGCAGTGGCTCGAACGGCTCGACCGCGTTCTGGCGGACTCCGGCATGGACCCGCGTTTCCGCGTCAACCGCTTCCGCGGCATGCAGGATGGCTGGTTCCTGACGGCCGAACTCGTCGGCATCGACGACAAGGCGCGCGTCGTCGGCGGTGCGCACTGCGAACGGTTCGCCGTCGAGATCGACGAATCGAGCGGCGTGGTGTCGCTGCTGCTGCGATCCGGAGTCTTGCGCCGCGGCGCCCGCGAGTCGACCATCACCGCCGAAGGCTTGCGCATGCTGCTCCCGAACCTGACGCCGGCAACGGCACGCGAGGCCATGCTCGGCATGGTCGTGACCAAGTGACGACAGCGCCCGCCGCGGCGACGTTCTCGGCGTTTGCCGCCGCGTGGGGGCCGCGTGTCGAGCAGGCCCTGCACGCCTTGCTGCCGCCCGCCGACACCCCGCCGGCGTCGCTGCACGCGGCGATGCGCTACGCGCTGTTTCCCGGTGGCAAGCGCCTGCGGCCGTTGCTGGTGCTGCTCGGCGCGCGCGCGGTCGGCGGCGATCCGTCGCAGGCGCTGGCCGCCGCAGCGGGCCTCGAGTGCCTGCACACCTACAGCCTCGTGCACGACGACCTGCCGTGNNTGCATGGACGACGACGACCTGCGGCGGGGACGGCCGACCTGCCACAAGGTGCACGGCGAAGCGCTGGCGCTGCTCGCCGGCGACGCGCTGCTGACGCTCGCTTTCGAGGGCGTGGCACTCGCCGGGCCGGCGGCGGTGCAGGCTCTCGCGCGCGGTGCCGGCAGCCTCGGCATGGTCGGCGGTCAGGTCGAGGACCTCGCCGCGGAAGGCGATCCGCAGCACCACGACCTCGCGCGGCTGCAGTGGATCCACGACCACAAGACGGGGGCGCTGATCACCGCGTCGCTGCTGGTCGGCGCGCACTGCGGAGCGGGGCCGGGTGGCGCCCCCGCGGCGGTGACCCGGCCGCTCGTGCGCTACGGCGACCTGCTCGGGCGGGCCTTCCAGATCGCCGACGACTGCCTCGATCTGACCGGCAGTGCGGACGAACTCGGCAAGAACCCGCTCGCCGACGTGGCGCTCGGCAAGCTCACCTGGCCGGCCCTGATGGGGCTCGAACGCAGCCTCGCCGCGGCCGCGGAAACCGCCGCCGCAGCGGGTGCTCTGGCGCCGGAGATCGTCGCGGCTGCGCGCGAGTTCCGGCCGGCGGCCGGGACGCTGCTGGACGAGGCTGGTGTGCTGCTGCAAGATGCCGCACGGCAAGCCGTGCAGCGGCGTCGTTAAGACGGCGCGGCCGCTCGGCGACCGACCACGCCTGCGCGGAGCCCGACTTGGAACCAACGCCGACGCCCCTGTTCGACCAGGTCGACAACCCCGACGACCTCAAGCGCATTCCCCGTGACCAGTTGCCAGCACTCTGCGCCGAACTGCGCCGGGTGATCCTGGACACCGTCACGATCACCGGGGGGCACCTCGGTTCGGGCATGGGCGTGGTCGAGCTGACGGTCGCCCTGCACTACTGCTTCGACTTCCGCGACGACCGCCTGGTCTGGGACGTCGGGCACCAGTGCTACCCGCACAAGCTGCTGACCGAACGCAAGGCGCGCTTCCATTCGCTGCGGCAGAAGGGCGGCCTGTCGGGGTTCTCGAACAAGTGGGAGTCGCCCTACGACGTCTACCTGATGGGGCACGCCGGCACGGCGGCCTCGGCGGCGCTCGGCATCGCCATGGGCGACCGCATGCTCGGCAGGAAGCGCCACTCCGTGGCCGTCGTCGGCGACGCGGCGATGGGATGCGGTGTCGCGTTCGAGGCGCTGAACCACGGCGGCTCGCTCGAGCAGGACCGGGTCCTCGTCATCCTCAACGACAACCGCTGGTCGATCGCGAAGACGGTCGGCGCGCTGAGCCGGCACCTCAACAAGCTGCGGTCGGGCACCTTCTACAACAAGGCGAAGGAAGCGCTGCACCATCTGATCCAGGCGATCCCGGTCGTCGGCACCACGCTCGACGAGAAGCTCGGCGACGCGGTCGACATGGTGAAGAACATGGTGGTGCCCGGCCACCTGTTCGAGGCGCTCGGCTTCCGCTACTTCGGGCCGATCGACGGCCACGACACCGCGGCGCTGCTCGAAGCGCTCGAAGCGGTGAAGAAGCTCGATGGCGTCGTGCTGCTGCACGTGCTGACCGAGAAGGGCAAGGGCGTGCCGGGCAGCGAAGACCGCTACGACCGCGCGCACGCGGCCAAGCCGCAGCCGAAGAAGAAGCCCGAGAAGGTGCCGGTCGAGCCGTGCGTGCTGCAGCCGGTCGTGCCGCTGCAGAAGCCCGGCCGCTCGTGGACCGAGTGGTTCGGCGACAGCATGCAGCGTCTCGCCGAGTCGGACCCGCGCCTGGTCGCGATCACGGCGGCGATGCCGGACGGCACCGGGCTGATGGAGTTCCGCGACAAGTTCCCCGAGCGGTTCCTCGACGCCGGCATCGCCGAGCAGCATGCCGTGGCGCTCGCGTCCGGGCTGGCGACGGCGGGCATGCGGCCGATCGCGGCGATCTACTCGACGTTCCTGCAGCGCGGCTACGACCAGGTGTTCCAGGAAGTGATCCTGCAGCGGCTGCCGGTCGTGTTCGCGATGGACCGCGCCGGGCTCGTCGGCGAGGACGGCGCCACGCACAACGGGCTCTACGACATCGCCTACCTGCGCTGCATGCCGGGCATCGTGCTGATGTCGCCGAAGGACGGCCCCGAACTGCACGAGATGCTGCAGTTCGCGTTGACGCTGCCGGGGCCGAGCGGCATCCGCTACGCGCGCGGCAACGCGCCGACCGCGAACGAACTGCCGGGCTGGCACGGCCGGCACCAGCCCGTGCAACTCGGGCGCATGGAGATCCTGCGCGAAGGCAGCGACGGTGCTGTGCTCGCGTATGGGCACATGGTGCAGACCGCGCTCGAGGCGGCCGCACTGCTCGAGAAGCGCGGCCTGCGCATCGAGGTCGTCAACGCCCGGTTCTGCAAGCCGCTCGACCGCGAAGGCGTGCTCGCGCTGTGCGACCGGCACGACCGCGTCGTCACGCTCGAGGACCACAGCCAGCTCGGTGGTTTCGGGGGCGCTGTGCTCGAGTGCCTCGCCGCACACGGGCCGGTGCGGGCGCAGGTGCAGGTCATGGGCGTTCCCGACGACATCCTCGAGCACATGAGTCGCGCGCAGATCGTCGAACACTGCGGGTTGATGCCGCAGCACGTCGCCGAGCGGTTCCTCGCCGACAAGCCGAGTCACGTCGCGCGGTGAGGGGTCGATGACAAGGCAAGCCGGCAAACGGTTGCTGCTCGTCGGCGATGAACGCAAGGGCGGCAGCAAGGCGCTGATCCAGCACCACGCCACCTGGTTGTCCGGCCGCGGCTGCGAGATCGAGATCGTGATGGATCGCGACAGCTCGCTCGAGGATCGGACCGCCGACGCCGTCGTGGTGTGGGGCGGTGACGGGTCGCTGCTGGCGGCCGCCCGGCGCATGGGACAGAACCAGCGGCCGACGCTCGGCATCAACCGCGGGCGGCTGGGGTTCCTGACCTCGTTCGAGTACGAACACACGCAGCAAGCGCTCGACATGCTGCTGGCCGACGAGCTGCACGAAGAGCCGAGGCTGATGTACTGGTGCTCGATGGTCGGCCTCGACGGGACTGCGACGCCGCCCGTGCTCGGCCTCAACGACGTGGTCGTCAGTCGCGCCGCGGTGGGCGGCATGATCACGGTGCGTGCGTTCCGCGGCAGCGGCGAACTCGCGACCTACCGCGGCGACGGACTGATCGTCGCGACCGCGCTCGGCTCGACGGCGTACTCGATGGCCGCCGGCGGCCCGGTGTTGGCGCCGGACCTCGATGCGCTGGTGTTGACGCCGCTCGCGTCGCACACGTTGAGTGCACGGCCGCTCGTACTGCCGGTCGCCAGCGGCATCGAGATCGAAGTCGTCGAGACCGGCAGCAAGAAGTACGCGTACGCGCAGATCGACGGCCAGGTGCAGCTGCAGGTGCCGGTCGGCGGCCGCATCGTGCTGAAGCCGGCCAGCGTGCGCTTCCGCCACCTGGGGCTCGGGCCGTCGCACTTCTTCCAGGTGATGCACGGCAAGTTCGGCTTCACCGGCGCCTTGCGCCACCGCGGCTGAACGCGGCCGTCAGCGCGCGAGGATCGCCGGTTCGCTGGCGATGCCGGTGCGCGACACCGCGGTCAACGCCACGGCCTTGGCTTCCGGCGGGACGTCGCACGCGCCGCTGCCGGCGCCGACGATCGCTTGCGTGCGCCAGCCGTTCGCCGCGCGAACCTGCACGACGACGAAGCGTGCCGCCGGTGTCGCCGTCCACGCGACGCCGCGGTCGCGCCAGGTGCCGCGAGGGGCTGGCGGCGTCGTGCCGTCGAGCCACGGCATCGCGGGCGCCACGGCGCGTTCGGTGTAGACGCGATCGCGCAGGGCGCCGCCGACGTGCGGCGCGTCGCTGCGCAGCGCCTTGAAGCTGAAGTGCACATGGCCCGGCGCCCGATCGGCGGCGCGGATCAGCGCGATCTGCTCAGCCAGCTCGTCAGGGCGCCAGTTCTTGGCGTTCGCGAGCGCCCGGCCCGGGTTGATGCCCGGCCACAGGTGCCGCCGTCGTGGATTCTGGGTGTGCCACCACGAGAGCAGCGTGCCGAAGGCCTGGGGCTTCTGGTCGATCGGCCAGTAGAGCTGCGGCGTCAGGTAGTCGAGCCAGCCTTCGCGCATCCACTTCGGCACGTCGGCGGCGAGTTGTTCGTACTGGTCGATGCCGGCCTGGATGCCCGCGGGCACGCCTGGCCGCGCGATGCCGAACGGGCTGATGCCGACCGCGACCCAGGACTTCTCGGCGCGGACCAGGTCGTGCAGACGCCGCACGTAGTCGTCGATGTTGGCGCGTCGCCAGTCGCTGCGTCCGAGCGTGCCGCCGCCGGCGCGGTACTTCGCGAAGCTCGCGTTGTCGGGGAACGCCTGCTTGCCCTCGGGGTACGGGTAGAAGTAGTCGTCGAGGTGCACGCCATCGACGTCGTAGCGGCGCACGACGTCCTGCACCGTGGCGAGCGACCACTTGACCGCGAGCGGTTCGCCCGGGTCCATCCACTGGTACTTGCCGTACTGCACGCACAGTCGCGCGGCGCGCTGCGTGACGTGGCTGCTGTGCGCAGCGCCCTTCGCGGCGGGGTGCCAGGCGCGGAACGGATTGAACCACGCGTGCAGTTGCAGGCCGGCGGCGTGGCTGCGCTCGATGACGTATGCGAGCGGATCGAAGTCGCCGTCGGGAGCCTTGCCCTGCTGGCCGGTGAGCCACTCCGACCACGGCTCGAGCGGCGAGGCGTAGAACGCGTCGGCAGCGGGGCGAACCTGGAACACCAGCGCGTTCAGCCCGAGCTGCACGGCCCGCGCGACGATGGCGTCGATCTCGGCGCGCAGCGTCGCAGTCGGCAAGCCCGGTCGGCTCGGGAAGTCGATGTTGTCGACGGTCGCGACCCAAGCGCCGCGGAACTCGCGCGCGATGGCCGGTGGGGCGTTGCCGGACGCTGCGCGCCTCGCGGCGGAGGACGCTTCGGGAGTTCCCTGGGCCGTGCAGGCGGCGAGGACGGAGATGGCGGCGAGCAGCGGGTGGCGGAGGCTCGGCATGGAAAGGCCCCATATCATGACGAGTTGCGCACCCGCGGCCAGCACGAGCCCGAGGGCGGCAGAGGGGAGTGCTCCGGGCTTCCCGCCCTGGCGCCGCGCGTCGATGCGCGAGCGGGATGCGGAGGCCACGAGCAGCGGCTACGGTGCGCCCCCCGCGCCCGAATAGTCGCCAGCGCGGACCGAAGCCACCAAGATGTCTCGCGCGCTCGCCACCGCCCTGCTCGTGCTCGCCGCCCTGCCCGCCCAGAACGACGGACCGCCGCGAGCATTCCAAGTTGCCGTCGGTCTGCAGCAGCGCGGCCTGCACGAGGAAGCGGCCAAGCAGTTCGAGGAGTTCCTGCAGCGCGAGAAGGGCCATCCGCTGGCCGCCGAGGCGCACTACCGACTCGGTCTTGCCCGTCTCGAGACCGGCCGCAACGACCGCGCGATCGAGTCGCTGCAGATGGCCCTGACCGTCGGCGGCCCCGGTTTCGCCCTGCGCGCCGAGTGCCGTTATCGGCTGGGCGGACTGTTCGAGGCGGCGAGGGACCACGCGCGGGCCGTCGAGCAGTTCGCGCAGTTGGCGAAGGACGTGGCTGCCGATCACTACCTGCTCGCGGCGGCGCGTTATGCCGAAGGCGAGGCGCTGCGCGAACTCGGCAAGGACGATCTGGCGGCAGGCGCGTTCGCAGCCGCGGCCGACGCGGCGACCGGCGAACGGGCGAGCTTCCGGTTCCCGGCGCTGTACCAGCTCGGATTCGCGCAACTGCGGCAGCAGCAGTTGGGCGACGCGGCCGCGACGTTCGCGCTCGCGGCGACGGCGGCGCCCGACGACAACGGCAAGGGCGAGTGCAATTACCTCGGCGGCGACGCGCTGCTGCGCCTCGGCGAGTTCGACGCGGCCGAGCGAGTGTTCCAGCGCGCGGTGAAGCTCGGCGGCGACTTTGCCGACGACGCGGCGCACGCGCTGCCGTGGGTCGCCCTCGGCCGCGGCGACCGGCGCGCGGCGGCGGCGGGGTTCGCGGCGGCGGTCACGACCTTCCCCGATGCGCCGCAGGCGGCGTCGTCGCGGCTCGAGCACGGCCGCGCGCTGTACCAGGACGGCAAGCCGGCAGAGGCGGCGCCGATCCTGCAGCCGCTGCTGGCCGAAGGCGTCGCCGCTGCCGTGCAGCAACAGGCGCGCGAACTGCTCGGGCTGTGCGCGTTGGCGACCGGTGCCGGCGGCGAAGCGATCGCGGCGCTGCAGCAAGCCCTGGCGGTGGCACCAGCGGCGGAGCGGCCGCGGCTGTCGTTCGCCCTCGGCGAGGCGCACGCCCAGCAAGAGCAGTGGGCGGAGGCGGCGAAGGCCTACGACGGCGTGCCCGCCGATGCGCCCGGCGAACTGCGCGGCGATGCGCTCTACGGCGCGTGCTTCGCGTTGCACTCGCTCGGGCAGCACGAGGCTTCGATCGCGCGCGCCGACGCCGTGTTGTCGCTGCAGCCGCCGCATCGCCTCGCCACGCATGCCGCCCTCGCGCGCGCCGAGAACCGGTTCGCGATGCAGCAGTACGCCGCGGCCGAGAAGGACTACGCGCCGCTCGCCGAGGACGGCGCGCACCGTGCGACCGCCGGCTGGAAGCTCGCCTGGTGCCGCTATCTGCAACAGGATGCGGCCGGGGCGGCGAAGCGCTTCGCGGCGATCGCGGCGGATGCGCAGTCGCCGCACGCCGAGGAGGCGTTGGCGATGCAGGCGCTGGCGGAACTCGAGAGCGGTTCGCTGCCGGCGGCGCTGGCGAGCGCGGACCGGTACCGCGCCCGCTACCGCGAGGGCGCGTTCCTGGATCGCACCGAACGCGTGGCGGCGCGCGTGCTGCGGCAGAACGGCGACCTCGCCGGCGCGGAGCAACGCCTGACCCGGGCTGCCGCGGTGGCGCAGGCGCGTGGCGGGGCGCAGGCCGCGACGGGCGACCTCGTCGAGCAGGCCGAACTGCTCTACCAGCGCGGCGACTTCAAAGCGGCCGACGCCGCCTTTGCGCAGCTCGAGCGCCATCCCGACGCCACCGGCGCCCGCGCGCTCGCCGGGCGCGCGTGGTGCGCGTTCGAACTCGGTGACGACGACGCCTGCAGCAAGGCGCTCGCGGCGGCGAAGGCGCACGGGGCGGCGGTGGCCGAACTGCCGGGCCTGCTCGAACTCGAATCGGCGCTGCACCACCGCCGCGAGGACTGGCCGGCGGCGATCGCGACGGCGAAGGGCTTCCTGCGGCAGTTCGCCGCGCACGGCAAGGCGCCGGCGATGCGGTACGCGCTCGGGATTGCCGAAGCGCGCAGCGGCGACGCCAAGTCGGCGAGCGCCACGCTCGGGGCGCTCGTCAAGGACGGCGGCTACGAACGGCCTGACCGCTTGCAGTACGAACTGGCGCTGGCCTGCCGCAAGGTGGGCGACGAAGCCGGTGCCCTGGCGGCGTTCCAGCAGTCGGCCGACTCGGCCGACGTCGAGATCGCGGGCGACAGCCGGCATCAGCTCGGCCTGCACGCGTTGGCGCAGAAGGACCTGGTCGCGGCGCGGCGGTGGCTCGGTTCGGTCGAAGGCACTGCGCGTCCTCACGCGTGGTACCGGCTCGCGTTCGCCGAGTTCGAAGCCGCCGGCAGCGACCGGCAGCAACTCGCTGCTGCACGCGAACGGTTCGTCCAGGTCGCGGCCGCTGGCAGCGGCGAGTTGGTCGGCGAGGCGCGCTACTTCGTCGCCGAGTGCTGCGTGCGGCTCGACGACGACACGGGGGCCATCGCGGCGACCCGGGAGTTGGTGAAGGCGGAGCCAGCGCACCCGCGCGCCGCGGCGGCCCGGCTGCTGCTCGGCGAGTGCGCGTTGCGCCAACGGCAGCCCGACGTCGTGGTGGAGGCGCTCGAGCCGTTCCTGCGTGGCGAGGGCCAGGCCCGCGCCGATCTCGCCCGCGCCAACCTCTGGCTCGGCCGGGCCCGCGTGTTGCGCAAGGAGTACGACCAGGCCGAGGCCTGCCTGCTGCGAACGACCGAACTCAGCGACGGTCCGCTCGGCGCCGAGGCGCAGTTCCGGCTCGGCGAGAGCCGCGAGGCGCGTGGGGAACTGCGCGGTGCGGCCGACGCCTACGTGCAGCTGCCGATCCTCTACGCGCACGCCGAGTGGGTCCGTCGCGGCCTCCTGCACGCCGGGCTCGTCTACGAGCGCCTGCAGCAACCCGACAAGGCGCAGCGGTTCTTCCGCGAACTCGTCGACCAGCACGCCGGCAGCGCCGAGGCGAAGACCGCCGGCGAACGGCTGCGCCCCAACTGAGGTCCTGTGAACACGCCCAGGATCCACGTTCCCAGATTGCCTTCGGCGGCCGCATCCGCGGCGGCGCCGGGGATCCGAAACCGAATGTGCCTCACCCTCCGGCAGCGAGCGAGGTGATGACGATGCCGAACGACTACCAGGCGCCGACCGTCGCGACGATCGGCGAGTTCTTCACCGCCGGCGGACTGCTGATGTGGCCGATCCTCGGCTGCTCGGTGGTGGTCGCCGGCCTCGCGCTCGAACGCTACCTGAGCCTGCGCCGCGCGCGCGTGCTGCCCCCGGTCGTGCGCGACGCGGTCGAACAGGTCGTGGCCGGTCGCAGCGAGGTGATCGAGGCCGGCATCGCCGAGGCCACGGCACCGGCGGCGCGCGTGCTCGCCGCCGGTCTGCGGCGGCGCGGCTTCCCGCTCGCCGACGTCGAGAAGGCGATGGAGGACCGGCTCGCCGAGGAGACCGCGAACTTGCGCGGCAGCGTGCGGGGCATCCACCTGATGGCGACGGTGGCGCCGTTGCTCGGGCTGCTCGGCACGGTCATGGGCATCGCCGACTCGTTCGCCGCCGTCGAGCAGACGGGGCTCGGCAAGGCCGAGAGCAACGAAGCGCTCGCCGCCGGCATCAAGGTGGCGCTCTACACGACGATCTTCGGCTTGTTCGTGGCGATCCCGGCGACGCTGGTCGGCGCCCACCTGACCGCGCGCGTGCGGCGGCTCGCCGCGGCGATCGCGGCGACGACCGCGCCGGCGATCGAGGCGCTGGCGGCGCGGCCGCAAGGTGCGGGCGCGCCGATCGCGGAGGGCACGCATGCGGCTTGAACGCGAAGCCGAGGACGAGGGCGGCATCAACCTCACGCCGATGGTCGACGTGGTGTTCCTGTTGCTGATCTTCTTCCTCGCCGCGACGACGTTCCGCAGCGACGAGGTCAACCTCGACATGCGGCTGCCGTCGGCGAAGTCCGGCGACGCCGGCAAGGGCGACAAGCCGCTGGTCGTGAACCTGCTGGCCGACGGCAAACTGCACGTCGACGGGCGCGAAGTCACGCTCGAGGCGCTGCGGCAGAAGTTGGCCGCCGCGGGCCAGCGCAACGCCGAGCAGGCGGTGCTGGTGCGCGGCGACCAGCAGGCGCAGTTCGGCATCGGCGTGCAGGTGCTCGACGCCTGCCGGCTGGCGAAGATCAAGAAGGTCGACTTCGCAGCGCTGCCGGTGAAGTGAGCCATGGCGCTGCGCGAAGGCACTCGGCGTTGGGCGATGCGCGGGCTGTGGGCGTTGCTGCTCGTGGCGCTGGCGGCCTGGTGCGGTGTGCACTGCGGGCGACCGCTCTACTACACCGACGGCGCGCACGAACGATCCGGAGCGTCGATGCCGGGAGCCGGCATGCTCGCGTGGTCCACGCCCGAGGTGGTCGCCGAGGTGCCGGGGCCGGTCGCGGGCCGCATCACCGAACTGCCGGGTGGCCGCCTGCTCTACGGTCGCCTGCAAGCGGACGGCACGGCGGACCTCGTCGTCTGGGATCCCGCGCGCAGTGCGCTGCCGCCGGAGCCGGTCTACGGCCTGAACGGGCCGCACAACGAACTGTCGCCGGCCGTCGATGCCGCGGGACGCGTGTGGTTTGCGTCGGACCGGCCTGGTGGGGCGGGCGGCTACGACTTGTGGGTGGCGCCGCGCCTCCAGGCCGCCGCCGCGGAAGTCATCGCGGTGCCGGCGACGGCCACCGCGTTCGACGAGATCGATCCAGCACCGTCGCCGGATGGCGCCGAACTGGTGTTCGTGCGCAGCGCGCGACGCGGCGACGGCAGCGGCGATGGCGGCCTGTTCCGCCACGCGATCGGCGCCGTCGAGGATCCCACACCGGTGTACGTAGAGTCACCCGGCGGCCGCGCCACGGCGAGGCGCGATCCAGCGTTCGCCGCCGACGGCGCATCGTTGTG
Organism: Planctomycetes bacterium UBA2386; assembly: GCA_002343845.1. The sequence continues at coordinate 20,419 of DDSQ01000035.1, forward strand.
GTTCGTCGAACGGCGGCCGGGCGATGGCTGGCGGCTCGTTCGCGCGAGCCGCCACGCGGGCGNNGGGCGTGTTCGCCGCGCCGCTGCCGATCGACGCCGGCCACGGTGCTGCCGCGATGCGCAGTCCGTCGCCGTCGAGCGATGGCACGAACGTCGGCCTGTGGTCGGCGAACGGCGCCGACGGCGGTTCCGGCCTGTGGTATCGCAGCACTGCGCGCGAACTGGTGCCGTGGTGGCCGGGGCAGGACTGGATCGAGTGGCTCTTGCTCGGCCTCGCCGCCGCCAGCGCCGTGCTGCTGCTGCTGCTGCACTTCGGTCGCCGCTGGTCGACGCTCGATCTGGTCGCGCAGTGCCTGCTGCTGTCGCTGTTGCTGCACCTGCTGCTGTTCCTGTGGCTGATGGGCGTCGAGATCGCCGGCTCGCTGTTGCCCGGCGAACAGGACGCGGACGGCATCGAGGTGTCGGTGATCGCGGCCTCGCCGACGGCGGGCGGCGGCAATGCCGTCGGGGCCAGCGCGCAGTTCACGCCGAGCGAGCGTTCACTTGCGGCGGACGCGCCGGCGACGGCGGCGCCGCGCGACGTCGCGGAGGCTGCGCAGCTTGCAGCAGGCGGTGAGCGCACGAGCGACGCGACGGCCCGCGACCTCGACGCTCCGGTCGAGGTCGCCGATGCGGCGGCCACGATGGCCCGCCTCGAGGGCGCCGATGCCTCGGCGTCGATTGCCGCGGCGAATCTCGCCGCGAACGAGCCGGCGACCCCGGCGGTCCTGCGTGGCGCTCGCGCCNNTCGCCGCGCCTGGCAGCGCCGTTGGTCGCCCGGCGGTCGCCGCGCCGGCGCTGTCGTCCGCGCCCGACGCCGGAGCGGCGTTGCCCGAGCCCGAAGCCCAAGCCGTCGTGCCGCCCGCGCCGGCACTCGCCGATGCGCCGACAACCGATGCGCCAGCCGCAACGGGTGCCGTCAGCGACGCACCGCCGGCGGCGGCCAAGGCGGCGAGCCTGCCTGCCGAGTCGCTGGTGTCGCCGGCGATGGCGGTGGTGGCGGCCCGCGCCCCGGCCCCCGGGGCCGAGTTGGCGGCGTCGGCAGAACGACCGGCGTCGAGCCTGGTCCGCGGCGTCGATGGCTCGCGCCAACTCGCGGCTGCGGCGGCGAGCAACGCGCCGCCGGCCATCGCTCCGGCGTCCGCGCGCGCCGTGCCGCGGGTCGCGGTGGCGTTGCCCTCTTCGTCGGCGTCGTCCGGCCCCGTGGCCCGCAGCGACGCAGCGCCGGACCGGTCGCTGCAGCCGCTCGACGGCGCTCCTTCGTCGGCGGCCACGAACGCAGCGTTGCCGGCAACCCGGGCCGCCGCTCCCGCCGGTAGTGTCGCGCCGTCGTCGATGCCGCGGCCTTCGTCGGCGCTCGTGCGCGGCCCCCAAGGCGCCAACACGTTGGCCGCCCAGGGCCCGCGCGCCCCGAGCCCCGTTGCCTCGCCGGCAGCGCGCGGAGCTCCTCGGGTCGCGCTCGAGGAGCCCTCGTCGTCGGCGCCGAGCGGTCCGGTTGCGAGCAGCGACGCGGGTCCGGCTCGGCAACTGCAACCACGCGCCGACGCGGCACCGGCGCCGGCCGCGAACCGTTCGCGGACGGCCGTGCGGGGCGACGCGAGCGCCGGCTCNNGCCGCACGATCGCCAGCGCCTCCGCTGCCGGGCTCGGCGCTGGCGCCCGGTGCGGCGAAGGTGTCGGCCGCGGCCGCGGGTTCCGTCGGCGGTGGCAGGGATGCCGGGCAACCGGTGGCCAGCCGCCCACGCGCCGCGATGCGCGGGGACGGCGCCGCGTCGGCGCTGGCGCCGTCGTCGGCGAACGATCCCGCGGTGGCGCGACCGCTCGCCGCAGTCTCGTTGCCCGCGGCAGCACCGCCCGTCGGGTTGCGTTCCCGCCCCAGCCGTTCCTCGTCGCCCGGCACGAGCCCGGTGGCGGCGATCCCCGTGCCGCCACCGCCTTCGCAACTCGCGCCGGCGCCACGCGGCGTGCCGACCACCGCGGCGGCCATGCCCGCCGCCGCCAGTGCTGCCTACAGCAACCGGTTCGGGCCCGCGAAGGCCAAGGCGCTCGAGCAGTTCGGCGGCACCGACGACACCGAACGCGCGGTGCGGAACGGCCTGCGCTACCTCGCGCGGATCCAGAACGCCGACGGCTCGTGGGGCGACCGCGCGCGCTTCGACGACAAGTACGGACTCGTGTACGTCGGCAAGACGGCGCTGTGCTTGCTGGCGTTCCTCGGTGCCGGCCACACCGCGCAGTCGAACACGGAGCACTCGGGCGTCGTCGCGCGCGCCACCGCGCATCTGCTGTCGCTGCAGGACGCCGAAACCGGTGCCTTCGGGGCGAGCTCGTGCTACGGGCACGGCATCGCCACCTACGCGCTCGCCGAGTGCTACGGCATCACGCGGCAGTCCGAACTGCGGCAGCCGCTCGAACGCGCGCTGACCTGGATCCTCGACCACCAGGGACCGCGGCGCGACCGGCGCAACCGCGGCGGGTGGGGGTACTTCTCGCCAGGGCTGCCCGCCGAAGACGACTACGCGCGCGTTTCGGTGTCAGCGTGGATGGTGATGGCGCTCGAGTCGGCGCGGCTCTCGGGCATCGAACTGCCCGAGAAGGTGCTGCCGGCAGCGCGCGAGTACCTCGAACTCTCGTTCGACCAGCCGAACGGCTGGTTCCGCTACAACCACAAGCCCAGTCGCCTGAACTCGGCGTGGCCGACGCTGCCGGCGAGCACGCCAGCCGGCGCGTTCTGCTTGCTGCTGCTCGGTGCGAGCAAGGACGACCCGATGGTCGTTCGCGCCCTCGACTACACGGTCGAGCGGCGGCCCGAAGCGTACCGGCGCTACGACGACGACGACTTCGTGCTGCGCGCCCAGGGCAACGTCTACTTCTGGTACTACGGCACGCTCGCCGCGTTCCTGCAGGGTGGCGAGTCGTGGCAACGCTGGAACGAACGGCTGCGGGTCGTGCTGCCCGCGGCGCAGGCGAACGACGGCTCGTTCCCGCCGATCGACGTCTACGCCGAGTACGCCGGCGACAGCCGACGCGATCGCAGCTACACGACGGCGATGTGCGTGCTCTGCCTCGAGATCTACTACCGCTACTTCACGCCGCTGCTGCTCGGCCGGTAGGAACGGGCCGCGCGCCGGGTAACGTGCCGCGCGATGTCGTCGACCCGGATCGTCTTTCGCGCCTTGGTTTTCGTCCTGGCCGGGCTCGTGCTGGTGGTGATGGGAGTCGGGCAACTGCTCGGGAAGGACTGGCGCGTCGTGACCGAGCGGCGGCTGCTCGGCTCGACCGAGCGCGTCGCGGCGCTCGTGCGCGACTGCACGACGTGGCCGCGCTGGTGCAAGCTCGACATCCAGCTCGGGCCGCAGACGACGCGCGAGATCACCGGCGAAGCGGGCGCGGTCGGCCAGCGCATCGTCTGGAGCGGGGCGCGGGGCCGTGCCGTGCTCGCGGTCACCAGCGTCACTGCAGATTCCCTCGACTACACGGTTGCGTTCGAGGTCGAAGGCAGCGGGCCGCCGGGGCACGGACGGTTCACCTGGAGTCAGGACGGCGACGGCTGCCGGCTGCGCTGGAGCGACGAAGGCAGCTACGCGAACGTGATCTTGCGGTGGTTCGGGTGGTTTGGGGCGCTGCAGGAGCGCGTGAAGCAGATCCACGCCTCGACGTTCGTCGAGCTGCAGCGTGAGCTCGACGGCAAGCGCGACTGAGAGTTGGCTCTTTCTGTTCGACCCGCTGTTTGCCGAGAGAAGCGGGGACGTTTTTTTCAGCGGCGGCTGGTTCGACTTGCGTGCCGGGGGTTGTGCTCTTGGGGTTCCGGGCTAGCGTCCTGAGCCGCCGCCGGGGATGGCGGCAGGGAGGGGAGATGACCAAGAAGAAGGCAAAGGCGCTGCAGTTCGATCGGATCGGCTACTGGTCCGAAGTGAAGCTCGACATCATCCGCGAGTATTGCTCGGCCTACTCGCGCATCCTCGCGAACCAGCGTGGGCTGTCCCACGTCTACATCGATGGGTTCAGCGGTGCGGGCGAGCACCTTCGGAAGCAGTCGCCGGACGTGGTGCCCGGCAGTCCACTCAATGCGCTGCTAGTCGACCCACCATTCGACCGCTACGTGCTGATCGACCTGGACGGTGCGAAGGTCGAGCACTTACGTCAGCAAGTTGGCAAGACGAGGCATGCGGATCGCGTGGATATCCTCGAGGGGGACTGCAACGAGTTGCTCCTCGGGAAGGTGCTGCCTGAGCTGCGCTACGATCTGTTCCGACGCGGGCTCGTCGTTCTCGATCCCTACGGGTTGCAGCTCGACTGGCAGGTTCTCGCGATGGCGGGCCGGTCGCGAGCGATCGAGATCTTCCTCAACTTCCCGATCATGGACATGAATCGGAACGCCTTGTGGAAGAACCCGGACTCGGTCGGCGAGGAGGGAGTTGCTCGCATGACGCAGTTCTGGGGCGACGAATCGTGGCGCCAGGTTGCGTACAGGGTGCAGCGAGGGCTGTTCGCCGACATCCGCGAGAAGCAAGGCAATGAGGCGGTCGTTGCCGCATTCCAGCGACGACTGCGAGACGTGGCTGGATTCACCTTCGTTCCCGAGCCGATGCCCATGCGCAACACGCGCGGGGCCGTGGTCTACTACCTGTTCTTTGCGGGCCCGAACCAGACCGGTGCGAGGATCGTGTCCGACATCTTCCACAAGCACGCCAACCGGACATCCTGACCATGGCCAAGTCCTCGATCGAGTGGACCGAAGCGACGTGGAACCCTGTCACGGGCTGCACGAAGATCAGCGCGGGGTGCAAGAACTGCTACGCCGAGCGCATGGCGCGGCGCCTGCACGCGATGGGGCTGCACAACTACCGGAACGGGTTCGAGCTGACGGTGCACGACCATGCCGTCGATCTGCCGTTGCGCTGGCGCAAGCCGCAGGTCGTATTCGTGAACTCGATGAGCGACCTGTTCCATCACGACGTGCCGCTCGAGTTCCTGCAGCGTGTTTTCGCGACCATGCAGGCAGCCAACTGGCACCGCTTCCAAGTGCTCACCAAGCGGGCCGAGCGGTTGCGGGAACTGGCGTCCCATTTGCCGTGGCCGGCCAACATCTGGATGGGGGTGAGTGTCGAGGATGGGCGGCAGCGGGCGCGCATCGACTGTCTGCGCGAGACGCCCGCGGCGGTGAAGTTCCTGTCGCTGGAGCCGCTGCTCGGGCCTTTGGCCGATCTCGACCTCGAAGGGATGGACTGGGTCATCGTCGGCGGCGAGTCCGGACCGGGCGCCAGGCCGATGGAGGCGGACTGGGTTCGTGACCTGCGTGACCAGTGCACCGCGGCCAACGTGCCGTTCTTCTTCAAGCAGTGGGGCGGAGTCTGGAAGAGTCGCACGGGACGTCTGCTGGACGGCCGGACCTGGGACGAGTTGCCGCGTCCGGTGCAGCGAGTTGCGCGATGTGAGTCGGTTGCCGTGGCCCCTTGAGAGGGGTGGCGGCGCGGGTGCCGCGATCGATCGCAAGTGCCTGACGATCGCCCGCGCCTACCGCACCACGACGTCGACGAAGGCCGGCGTCGTCTCGACCGCGAGCGGCGTCTGACCGTCGCGCGACGCCGCGATCAGTTCCTTGAGACGCAGCTGGTGGGTGCCGGGCACCCGCGGCGTCGCCGGCGTCACTCGCAGCCGGAACAGCGGGCCGACCTTCAGCAGTGCAGCCGCGGCGTTGCGTGCGTCGCCGCACACGACGACGAAGCGGTCGCCGACGAAGTCGCCGTCGAGCGTCACCAGGTCCGTCGCTGCCTGCAGCCGGTTCGTCGGCGAAAGCGCAAGGCCAGCGGGGACTTCGACCGCCAGCTGCAGCAGGGCCGGTGGTGGGGAGGGCACGTTCGCCAGTTCGACGAGCACGTCGACGCTCGCCGCACCGAGCGGGATCTCGGCGGGGCCGGCGACGACGCGGGCCGGGCCGGACAGTTGCGGCGTGCTGCCGCCGCCTCCGCCGCCACCGCAGGCGGCGAGCGTGGCGAGCAGGCAGCAGGCGAGGCGTGCGCGCGGCATGACCCGTGAGCCTAGCGCGGGCCGGGGACGGCGGAAGGGCTCGCGTCGTGATGGCCGTGCGGCGAGGATCCGGCGATGCGGTCTGCGCGCACGTTCTCCCGGCTCGCCTTGCCTCTGGGGGCCCTGCTGCTCGTTGCCATCGGCGATGCGGTCGCCCAGGATCCGCCGGTGCCGCCCGCACAAGACCAGCCTCGAAACCGCCTCGCGAACGAGGCTTCGCCGTACCTGCGGCAGCACGCCGGCAACCCGGTGCACTGGTGGCCGTGGGGGAGCGAGGCCCTGGCCCACGCCGCGCGCGAGGACAAGCCGATCTTCCTGAGCATCGGCTACTCGGCCTGCCACTGGTGCCACGTGATGGCCAAAGAGAGCTTCGCCGACGCCGAGGTGGCGGAGGTGATGAACAGCAACTTCGTCTGCATCAAGGTCGACCGCGAGGAGCGTCCCGACGTCGACGAGATCTACATGGCGTCGGTGCAGGCGATGGGCCAGCAGGGTGGTTGGCCGCTGTCGGTCTGGCTCACGCCCGCGGGCAAGCCGTTCTACGGCGGCACCTACTTCCCGCCTGCCGACAAGAACGGGCTGCCGGGCTTCCGGCGCGTGTGCGAGCAGCTCGGCAAGGCCTGGCGCGAACGGCGGCCCGAAGTGCTGAAGGGCGCCGACGAGTTGACCTCGCACCTCGCGCGCGTGCTGGCGCCGGAACTCGCCGCCGGCGAGCCGACTGCGGCCCTGCTCGCGGCCCTGCTGCCGGCGGCGCGAGCCCGCTTCGATTCCGAGCACGGCGGGTTCGGCCAGGCGCCGCACTGGGCGCCGAAGTTTCCGTCCGCGCTCGAACTGCAGGCCCTGCTCGGACTGCAGGACGACGACGCCCTGGCGCTCGTCGTGCAGTCGTTGCACGCGATGGCGCGCGGCGGCGTCTACGACCAACTCGGCGGCGGCTTCCACCGCTACGCCGTCGACCGCGCGTGGCGCGTGCCGCACTTCGAGAAGATGCTGTACGACAACGCGCTGCTGGCACCGCTCTATCTCGAGGCCGGCGCGCGCACCGAGGACGCGCGGTTGACCCTGGTCGGCATCGGCACACTGAACTGGCTGGTGCGCGAGATGCAGGCGCCCGGCGGCGGCTTCTGGTCGAGCCAGGATGCGCAGAGCGAAGGCGTCGAGGGCAAGTTCTACGTCTGGCAGCAGCGCGAACTCGAGCAGGTGCTCCGCGAACGGGCGGCGCTGCTCTGCGCGCACTTCGGCGTCACTGCGGCCGGCAACTGGGAGGGCACCAACGTGCTCGCCGTCGCCCTCGACCACGTTGCCCTCGCCAAGCAGTTCGACCGCGACCCGGGCGAGGTCGGGCTCGAGATCACCGGCGCACGGGCGGAGCTGTTCGCGGCGCGCTCGCAGCGGGTGCGACCGGCCACCGACGACAAGATCCTGGCGGCGTGGAACGGGCTGGCCCTGCGCGCTCTCGCCAACGGCTACCGGATGCTCGGGGACGAGCGTTACCGCGACGCCGCGCGGGCCGCTGCGGACTTCGTGCTGCGCACGATGGTCGAGAACGGTCGCCTGTTGCGCGCCAGCCACGGCGGCCGCGCCCGCCATGCCGGCTGCCTCGAGGACTACGGCGCCGTCGCCGACGGCCTGCTGGCCCTGTTCGAGATCGACCCCGATCCGCGGTGGCTGCTCGCCGCGCGCGACCTGCTCGGCGTCGTGGCCAAGCGCTTCCGCGCCGCCGATGGCAGCCTCTGGTTCACTGCCGACGACCAGGCGGGGTTGGCGGTGCGCACGAAGGTCGTGTGGGACGCCTCGACGCCGTCCGGAACGGCGCTCGCCGCGGGAGCGTTCCTGCGCGCCGGCCTGCTGCTCGGCGACGAAGCGCTCTACGACCACGGCGTCGCGGCCTTGCGCAGCAACCACGGCACGCTGTCGACCGTGCCGCTCGCTGCGCCCGCCCTCGTGTCGGTGCTGCAGTTCCACGTCGGTGGGCCGCGCGAAGTGATCGTCGCCGGCGAGCCCGACGATCTGCGCACCGGCGAGTTGCTGCGCGCGGCGTGGGCGTTGCCGGGGCCGAAGGTCGTGGCGCTCGTGCACAAGAAGAACCGGGGGGCCCTCGAGGAACTGTCGCCGGTGTTCGTGGGCAAGCAGCCGGTCGATGGCGCACCCGCCGCCTACGTGTGCCGCCGCGGCGCCTGCCAGAAGCCGGTCACCGACGTCGGCGCACTCGGAGCTGCGTGGTGACGCCGCCGCCGACCTTCGCCGACGTGATCGCCGGCACGCGCGCGGTCGCGGTGATCGCGCAGGACGAGGGGCACGTCGCCTGGCTCGCCGAACGGCCGGCGCGTCCGGGGCACGTGATCGTCGCGACCCGGGCTGTCGTCGACTCGGTGTTCGACCTGCCGCCGGCGCAGCACGCCGCGTTGTGGGCGTTCGTTCGCGACGTCGCGCGCACGATGCGGGAACGGCTGCCGTGCGCCCGCGTGTGCGTCAGCGTCATCGGCTGGGTGGTGCGCCATGCGCACGTGCACCTCGTGCCGACCGACCAGGTCGGGCAGGTGGCGGGTCTGGATGGCCCGCCGTTGCCGTCGGCGCAGGTCGTGGACCTGCAGGCACGGCTCGCCGGTGGGCTCAGTGCTCGTGGGAAGGCCGATGACCGCTGAAGGCATCCTCGCCGGCGTCGCTGCGCAGGTAGTCGCGGAACGCGCGCACGAACCAGTCGAGTTCGTCGGCGACGGCCATCGGCAGCGCCTTCCGTTCGGTCGTTCGCGCGAGCTGGCGCGCGAGGTCGCGGAACGGCGGCGTCGCCAGCAGGAACGCCGGGAAGTCGCGGTCGGGTTGTGGCGGTTCGGTCAACTGCTGCAGGCGAGCGAGCCACCAAGCCTGTTCGTTGCGCAGCCGCGACTGCAGGGACCGGCGTTCGGCGAGGCCGATCGCGCGCGGGTCGGCGAGGAAGTCGTAGGTATCCATCGGCACCTCGTGGGCGGGAGACGGGGTGCTCTTCGGCCAATGCCACCGGGATCTTGAGCGGCGATGCAGACTGCCTGGCGGGATCTGGCGTTCGACGACGACGACGCGATCGCGTTGGTGGTGGCCGCGGGCGCGCACGGGGTCTACGTGCACAACGCGCTGGCCGCGCACGAGGGGCAGGGATTGTGGCGTGCGGGCCGCGACGCGGGGCTCGCGTGGGCAGGGCCGCGCGGCAACCTCGTGGTGGTCACCGGCGCCGAGCCCACGCCGGCCGTCGCCGAGCAGTGGGTGGCGGCGATCCTCGATGCGCGTTGGACCTGGCGCATCGCGATGGGGCCGGCCGCCATCGTCGATCGCCTGCGGGAACGGCTGCCCGTGAAGGCTCTGGCCTGCCGCGACCAGGTCTACTACCGAGGCGACGCGGCGAGCGCCGCGCCGGGGTCTGGCGACGTGCGCAGTGCCGGGCCCGCGGACCGCAATGGCCTGATCCAGGCCTCGCTGCAGCTCAACCAGGCCGACCTCAACGTGGATCCGGCGCGCGTCGATCGGCGCTGGTTGCGGGACGCGATCGACGAACGCATCGCCGCCGACGCGACGCGCGTGATCGGCGCGCCCGGGGCCGTGCGCTGCAAGCTCGACCTCGGCAGCGTGGGGCCGGGCGGGACGGTGATCGAAGGCGTGTTCACCTTCCCGCAGTTCCGCGGTCAGGGCCTGGCGACGGACCTCGTGGCGACCGTGCTGCACGAGATCCGCGGGCCCGCGATCCTGCACGTCGGCCGCCACAACCGGCCGGCTCGTGCCGCCTACGAACGAGCTGGCATGCAGGAAGTTGGCGGCTGCCGACTGCTGCTGCTGCCGTAGCGGCGCTCAGTCGTCGACGAACACGCACGCGAGCTCGGGCGCGCGCAGCGGGTGGCGGCAGGTCTCGCGCATGCGCAGCGTGCGCATCTCGGTGCGCAGCGTCTGCAGCAACTGGTTCGCCTCGGCGCGGGCCCCCGTGGCCGCAAGGCCTCGCGCCAGCAGCGCCTTGGTCATCGGCGAGTCGGCGAGCTGGGCGGCGCGCGTCAGCGCCTGCTGGCGGTCGGCGAGCTCGCCTCGCACTTCGTGCGCGAACGCCGCGAGCAGCAGGGCCCACGGGCTGTCGCCGCCGCCGGCGAGCATGCGTTCGACCGCTGGCAGCCGTTCGCGCGTGCGCTGCACGTCGCGCATGCCGCCGAGGAACGTGCAGACGTCGGCGATCGGTGTGCCGGCGTGCTGCGTCTGCACCGCGGCGAGCAGGCCCGGCAGGTCGTCGCCGCCGCCGAGGCGGATCAGCATGTCGCCCTGTTCGGCGAACTCGCCCGCGCGCACGGCCAGCGCCTGCGGGTGGCGTCCGAGCCACTGCAGCGCCGCGAGGATCGTGGCCCGCGCCGCGGCGGCTTCGCCGGCGAGCAGGGCCTGCGCGGCCTGCAGCCGCAGCACGTCGTAGAGCAGCGGTGCGTCGTCGGGGGCGGCCTGCGCGGCGTGCTCCGCGAGCAGCTCCCGCAGGGCTGCGGCCTGGCCGGACTCGTGCAGCGCGATCGCCTGCGGCAGCAACACCCAGGCGGCCGGCAGCCGCGCGGCGGCGCGCGCGAACGGCGGCCCGGCGGCGGCGGCGTCCCCGCTGCCGAGGCATGCCCAGCCGAGGTGGTAGTCGACGACCGGTTGGCCTTGGAGTCGTTCGCGCAGCGCCTCGAGCAGCGGGCGCGCCAGCGCGAACTCGCCGCGGAAGTCGTGCGCCAACGCCGCCGACAGCACCGGCTCGGGATCGTGCGGCCGTTCGCGGCGCGCGACGGTGGCCAGCGTCAGCAGTTCGGCGTCGCGTTGGCCGGCGGCGGCGGGTTCGGCGACCGCGCGGGCCAGCAGCAGCGTGCGCGCCAGGCGGTGGGCGGTCGTCGGCAACAGGCGGCCGGTGTAGCCGAGGGCTTCGCGCGCGATGCGGATCGCCGCGGCGGCGTCGCCGCGCAGCAGCGCGGTCGCGGCCAGCCCTTCGAGCACGAACGGCGCGCCGCCGTCGCGAGCCCGCGCGTCGCGCAGGGCACGTTCGGCGGTCGCAAAGCCCCCGTCGCCGAGCAGCGCGCGCGCATCGTCGACGGCGATCAGGACGCTGGGCAACCTCGACGTGCCGTCCGCGATCGGCAGCGGCGTCTGCACCGCTTCGCCGAGCGCGAGCCGCGCGCGCCACGCCAGATCGTCGATCGCCGCGGGCAGGTCGCCGCCGGCAAGGCGCGCGCCGGCGAGCAGGCGGATGCCGTCGGTCGTGCGCAGCGACGCGGCGAGAGCGTTGGCCGTGCGGTCGATCGCGAGCTCGAGCCGCGGCAGGTCCGCCGCGCCGTCGTCGGCGACGTCGAACGCGACGCTCTGCCGCAGCGCCTCGCGCCACCAGATCGCGGCGGCCCGGGTCTCGGCATCGTCGGGGCTCGCGGGGGCGAGCACGGCCCGGCAGCGCGTGCCCTCCGGCCAGCGCACGACGACCGGCACTTCGGGCGCCGGCTGTGGGGGCGGTGCTGCGTTCTGGCAGGCGGCGAACGCCGCGGCGAACGCGATCGCGAGGCGGTTCGTCGGCACGCTCAGAACGCCGCTCCGGCGGCGATCCAGGCGCGCAGGGCCTGCAGTTCGGCGGCGGTCGGCTGCGGCTTCTCCGCAGGCGGCATGTGGTCGTCGTGGTCGCTCGGCAGTTCGCAGCGCACGAGCAGCGGACTCTCGTCGGGCTTGCCGGGTACCAGCACGGCGCCGTTCTCGCCGCCCTTCTGGATGCCTTCGACGGTGGTCAGCAGCAGTTCGCCCTTCTGCTTGTCCTCGTTGTGGCAGCTCGTGCAGGTGCGTTCGAGCAGGGGGCGGATCGTGCGCTCGAACTCGCTGGCGGGAACGGCGGGCGTCGCGGCGACGTCGGGCTTCGGCGCGAGTTCGCGCAACGGTGCGAACAGGAAGTCGCGGCCGTGCGTCATCGTGCCGCCGAGGTGGCCGGCCGGCACCATCACGCCGAGCGCTGCCAGCAACACGACGCGGAACGGCGCGCGGCGCGACAGGCAGGCGAGGATCGCCGCCAGCACGCTCAGAGCGCCGAGCACGATGCCGGCGATCTTGTGCTGGCCGACGGTCTCGCCGTGGTAGTCGCCGTTGCCGGCGAGCACGAGGCCCGATGCCGTCGCCGCGGCCGCCGACAGCGCGCACAGCCAGGCCAGCGTCAGCACAGCGCCCCACGGCGTCGGCCGGCGCAGCAGCGCGCTGCCGAACTCGAGCACCGCGATCGCCGGCAGGATGCCGAGCGGGGCGTGCAGCAGCACCGGATGGGCCCGGCCGAAGACCACGAGCCACGGCGACGGATCGTCGAGGAGCAGCACGGCGTCAGGCTAGCAGTTGCCGCACCACGTGTCCGTGCACATCCGTGAGCCGGTAGTCGCGGCCCTGGTGGCGGAACACCAAGCGTTGGTGGTCGAAGCCCAGCAAGTGCAGCATCGTCGCGTGCAGGTCGTGCATCGACACCGGATCGCGCACGATGTTGTAGCCGAGTTCGCAGGTCTCGCCGTGCACGGTGCCCGCGCGCACGCCGCCGCCGGCCATCCACATCGTGAAGCAGCGTGGATGGTGGTCGCGGCCGTAGTTGTCCTTGGCGAGCCCGCCCTGGCTGTAGACGGTTCGGCCGAACTCGCCGCCCCAGACGACCAGCGTGTCCTCGAGCATGCCGCGCTGCCGCAGGTCGGTCAGCAGCGCCGCGATCGGCCGGTCGACGGCGCGGCACTGGTCGCGCATCTCCTTGGGCAGGTTGCCGTGCTGGTCCCAGCCGCGCATGTAGAGCTGCACGAAGCGCACGCCCCGTTCGCAGAGGCGACGCGCCAGGACGCAGCTGCTGGCGAAGGTCCCCGGCTGTTTGCCCTCGTCGCCGTAGAGCGCCCATGTCGATGCGGGTTCGTTGCCCAGGTCGACCAGTTCGGGCACCGAGGTCTGCATGCGGAACGCGAGTTCCTGCTGCGCGATGCGCGCTTCGATCTCGGGGTCGAGCGCTCGTGCGTGCTCGGCGCGTGCGAACGACGTCACCAGGTCGAGCATCGCCCGGCGGTCGGCGCGCGACACGCCCGGCGGATCGCGCAGGAACAGCACCGGGTCGCCGCTGCTGCGCAGCTTGCAGCCCTGGTGCTCGCTCGGCAGGAAGCCGTTGCCCCAGAACCGCGCCGCGAGCGCCTGCATGTTGCCGAAGCCCTGCGTGATCAACACCACGAAGGCCGGCAGGTCGCGGTTCTCGCTGCCAAGGCCGTAGCTGGCCCAGGAGCCGATGCTGGGACGGCCCGGCTGCTGGTGGCCGGTCTGCACGAAGGTGATCGCCGGTTCGTGGTTGATCGCCTCGGTGTGCATCGAGCGAACGATGCACAGTTCGTGCGCGACGGTGCCGAGGTGCGGCATCAGTTCGCTGATCCAGGCGCCGTCACCGCCGTTGTCGTGGCGCGTGAAGCGGAACATCGACGGCGCGATCGGGAAGCGCTGCTGGCCCGAGGTCATGCCGGTCAGCCGCTGGCCGCCGCGCACCGAGTCGGGCAGGTCCTTGTCGTACCACCGGCCGAGGTCGGGCTTGTGGTCGAACAGGTCGAGCTGGCTCGGCCCGCCTTCCATGTGCAGGTAGATGACGCGCGTGGCGCGCGGCGCGAAGTGGGGGCCGCGGCGGTGGGCATCGTCGCCGACTGCCCGCAGCGCGGCGGGTGCGTTCGCGGCCGCGAACGCGGTCGTGCCGAGCATCGCCGACAGACCGGTCGCCGAGCGATGCAGGAAACGGCGGCGCGTCAGCGCCATCGGGTCGTCGATCGGTTCCATGTCAGTCGATGCAGAGGGTGGCGTCGAGGTTGAGGAACGCACTGGCGATCACCGTGAACGCGGCCGTCTCGACCGGCGCCGCCGCGCTGCGCGGTGCGACGCCGACGGCGAGCAGGGCCTCGGCATCGGCGGGGGCTGCGCCGTAGCGCTGGCGCAGCGTCGCGAGCAAGGTCCGGGCGTCGGCGAGGGCGGCGGCGCCGAGCGGTTCGCCCGTGCATGCCGTGAACATGGCCTGCAAGCGCGCATCGTCGTCGCCAGGAGCCGCGAGCGTTCGTTGGGCCAGGGCGCGCGCCGCTTCGACGAACTGCTCGTCGTTCCACAACACCAGCGCCTGCAGCGGCGTGTTCGTCGTGGAGCGTCGGATGGTGCAGAACTCGCGGGTCGGTGCGTCGAGCATCAGCAGGCTCGGCGGCGGGCAGGCGCGCTTCCAGTAGGTGTAGAGGCTGCGGCGCCAGAGCTCGTCGCCCTGGCCGCGCACGAAGACGCGCGTGTTCGACTGCGTCATCGCTACCTCCTGCCACAGCCCGTCGGGCTGGTAGGGCTTCACGCTCGGACCGAACGACCGTTCGACCAGGATGCCGCCGACGTAGAGCGCCTGGTCGCGGATCGCCTCGGCGGTCTGGCGCCGGCGCGGGAACCAGGCCAGGTGCCGGTTCTGCGGATCGCTGGCCGCCGCGGCGGGCGGCATCCGGCTCGTGCTGCGGAACGCTTCGCTGGTCACCAACAAGGTGAGCAGCTTGCGCACGCTGTGGCCGTTGTCGCGCAGTTGCAGCGCCAGCCAGTCGAGCAGTTCGGGATGGCTCGGCCATTCCCCCTGCAGGCCGAAGTCCTCGCTGGTGCGCACGATGCCGTGGCCGAACACGAACTCCCACAGGCGGTTGGCCTGCACGCGCAGCAGCAGCGGGTTCTGCGCCGACACCAGCCAACGCGCGAGCCCGAGCCGGTTGCTCTCGGCCCCGGGCGGCAGCGTGCCGAAGATCGCCGGCAACTCGCGCGCGACGGGGCGCGCCGGGTCGGGCTTGTCGTACTCGCCGCGCGTGAGCACGAACGTCGGCCGGGGCTGCGCCGCCTCCTGCATCACCATCGCGCGCGGGATCGCCGCGGCGAGCGCGGCGAGTTGCTGGCGGAGTTCGGCGACGCGCGCCTGCCGGGCTTGCTGCTGCGGGGAGAAGCGCAGCCGCCATGCCGCGCGGATGCGGTCGCGCAGGGCTTCGTCCGAAGCTGCGTCCGGCAGCGCCAGCAGCCGCAGGTCGCCGTGCAGTTCGTCCGTGCGGGGCACGTGGCGGAGCGCGAAGCCGCCCTGGCCGCCGGTGTTGACGACCTTGAGCACGAGCACGCTCGGCCCGGCCGGCAGGTCGAACTCGGCCTGGTCCTGGTCGGGGCCCACGGCGCGGTCGATGCGCCGTTCGGCGACCTGCGCGCCGTTGCAGAACAGCTGGAAGCCGTCGTCGCTGCCGAGTGACGCCTGGACGCGCCGGGCGTCGGGCGCGTGCACGCGCTGCGCCACGTAGACGACGTTGCGGCCGTCGGGGAGAGCGTTCGGCCGATCGTGCCGCAGGTCGTCGTCGAAGCGCCAGGCGCGCTGGCCCCAGCGTTGCCGGGTGTCGATCGTGACCACGGCCTCGGGCCCGTGGTTCTGCGCGTAGAGGTCGGCGGTTGCGTCGGCGAACGGGCCGACGGTGTGGAAGCCGCTGGCGGCGATCGGCAAAGCCGTCAGCAAGGCCTCGGGGACGTCGCCGATTGCGAACTGGACGCGGCCGAAGGTGTGCTGCGCGTAGGGCGAGTCGTACTCGAGCGTGACGCGCAGTTCGAACGGCTGCTCGCCGCCGAACGGTTCGCGCGCGAACAGCACGGCGCGCGCCGGCCGCGGCGCCGCCAGATGCGCACCGACCGCCCAGCCGACGCGATCGTCGGCGAACACGTTGGTGACCACGAAGTCGCCGTTCTGCTGTTCGACGTCGGCGAGCGCGTGGCCGAAAGGCACGGGTATCCACGTTGCATTCGCGTCGGCGCGCACCTCGAGCCGCAGGTGCTGGAGCACGGCGTTGCCGTTGGGCGCGCGGCCGACCTTGCCGTCGGGTTGGTCCGCGTGCGGCAGTGCGGTCAGCGCGAGCGCGCGGAAGCGGCCCGCCGGGACCCGCAGCACGACGACGTGCTCGTCGCGGTCCGGGTTGTTGCCGGTGGCGACGACGACGCCGCCTTCGTCGATGCGCAGTGTGGCACCGTGCTTCGACTCGGCGGCCGTGACTTCGGGCGAGCGCCACGCGATCGCGCGAGATGCATGCACGCGCTGGAAGTCGTCGTAGGCGGCGAGCTCCGGCGGCGTCCAGGTGCGTTCTTCGGCTTCGGCCGCGGCGAGCTGCTGCTCGAGTTGCTGCTGCTGCGTCTGCTGCGCGGACGTCGGCACCATCAGGAACGGTTCGAGAGCCCGATTGCTGTCCGGAACCTGCGAGTAGAGGCCGGGTTCCTGGTTGCTGTTGAAGAACGAGAACAGCCGGAAGTAGTCCTGCTGGCTGATCGGGTCGAACTTGTGGTCGTGGCAGCGCGCGCACTGCAGCGTGAGCCCGAGGAACACGCTGCCGACCGTGGCCGTGCGTTCGGCCGCGTACTCGACGCGGTACTCCTCGTCGATGGCGCCGCCTTCGTCGGTGGTGACGTGGTTGCGCAGGAAGCCGGTGGCGATCTTCTGCGCGGTCGTCGCGTCCGGCAGCAGGTCGCCCGCGATCTGCTCGAGCACGAACTCGTCGAACGGCTTGTCGTCGCGCAAGGCGGCGATCAGCCAGTCGCGCCAGGCCCACGCCTGGCGGCCGGCGTCCATGTGGATGCCGCTGGTGTCGGCGTAGCGACCGGCGTCGAGCCAGAGGCCAGCGAGGTGCTCGGCGTGCCGCGTGCGGTAGGGCTCTTCGCCGAGCAGGCGCTCGACGAGGCGCTCGTAGGCGTCGGGTCGGTCGTCGGCGGTGAAGGCGGAGAGTTCGGCGGGCGTGGGCGGCAGGCCGGTGAGCACGAGGAACGCGCGCCGGGCCTGCGTCGCGGCATCGGCGCGCGGCGACGGCGTGATGCCGGCGCGTCGTCGCGCGTCCTGCAAAAACCGGTCGACCGGATGCGCAACGTCGTCGACCGCGGGAATGGTCTGCGGTTTCGGCGCCACGAACGACCAGTGCGCCTCGTACTCGGCGCCGGCGGCGATCCAGCGGCGCAGCACGGCTTGTTCGTCGCTGGTCAGGGCGGGCTTGCCGCTCGTGACCGGCGGCATGCGCTCGCTGACGTCCGGATGCGCGACGCGCTGCAGCAGCATGCTCCGATCCGGATCGCCGGGCACGATCGCCGCACCGCCGTCGCGAGCGGCCAGCGCGTCGTCGCGCACGTCGAGGCGCAGGCCCGCTTCGCGCGTGCCGGCGTCGGGACCGTGGCAGCGAAAGCACCGGTCGGACAGGATCGGCCGCACGTCGCGGCCGTAGCGCGGCGCGGACTCTTGCGCAGTCGCCAGCGGCGAACACGCGAGCAGGAGGAGCAGGCCGGACAGCAGGGACGTCGGCGGCATGGCAGCGGTGGGGCGACCGAAGTCGCGGATCATGCGCGCGCTGCGTTCGAGTGTCACCCGGGGGCGTCGTTCTTTCGGCGGCCGGCGGCATGATGGCGGCGATGCCGACGAGGAACTGCCCCGACTGCAAGCGCGAGATGCGCGAACTGCGCCACCAGGACGTCGTGGTCGACGCGTGCGACTGCGGCGGCATGTGGTTCGACCGGGGCGAGCTCGCGGCCTGGCGCGCGGCCCACGCGACGGTGCAGACCGTGGTCGCGAAGCCGCGGACGGGGCCGGCGTGCCGTTGCCCGCACTGCGCGGGGCCGTCCCTGGGTCCGGTGTGGCTCGACAGGGTCTCCGCTGCGAGCTGCTCTTCGTGCCAGGGCTACTGGCTGCCGGGGACCAGCGTCGCGATGGTCGGTCGCGGCGGACGAGGCGCGACGGACTCGGGAGCCTGGCTCACGGCGTTGATCGAATTCGTGGGCAACGTGGTCACCGGCGCGATGCTCTGAGCAACCGGGCGAGGGGCCCGCGCGTGGGGAGCGCTACTGCAGCTCCTGCAAGCGCAGCGCGTCGTGTTCCCAGGCGGCGGTGAGTTCGGCGATGCGGGCGGCGAGGGCCTCGAACTCGCGCTGCAAGCCGGCGGCGCGTGGGCCGTCGCGCCAGACTGCGGGGTCCGCGAGTTGCTCGCCGAGAGCCTGCTTCTGCGCCTCGGCCGCCTCGATCTGCTGCTCGAGTCGCTGCGCACTCTGCTGCAGCTTCTTGACCTGCTTCTGCACGTCGTTCTTCGCCGGCGGTTGCTTGGCGGTCGGCGGCGGCTCACGCCGAGACGCCTTGCTGTCGCCGCCGCTCGCCGCGGTCAACGCCGCGCGGGCCGAGGCCGCCTTCGTCTTGTGCAGATAGAAGTCGTAGTCGCCGAGGTACGGCGTCAGCACACCGCGGTCGACGTGCACGACCTTGTTGGCGAGGGCTTTGATGAACCAGACGTCGTGGCTGATGAAGACCAGCGTGCCTTCGAACTGCTTCAAGGCCTGCACCAGCGCGTCGATGCTGCCCATGTCGAGGTGGGTCGTCGGCTCGTCCATAAGCAGCAGGTTCGGCGGGTTCAGCAGCAGCTTCACCAGCGCCAGGCGGCTCTTCTCGCCGCCGCTCAGCACGCCGACCTTCTTGAACACCGCGTCGCCGGAGAAGAGGAACGAGCCGAGCAGCGTGCGCACGAACTGCTCGGTGACCTTGCTCTCGGTGTCGAGCGCCTCGGCGAGCACGGTGCGCTCGGCTTGCAGCATCTCGACGCGGTACTGCGAGTAGTAGCCGGCCGTCACGTTGTGGCCGAGGCTGCGTGCGCCGCGCTGCGGCGTGAGCTTGTCGGCCAGCAGTTTCAGCAGCGTCGACTTGCCAGCGCCATTGGGGCCGACCAGCACGATGCGTTCGCCGCGCTCGACCTCGAAGTCGACGCCGCGGTAGACCGGCTTGTCGCCGTAGGCGAAGTGCACGCCCTCGAGCCAGACGACGCGTTGCCCGCTGCGGATCGGCTGGGGGAAGCGGAAGCCGACCTTCTTGTCGTCGGCGACCGGGGCCTCGATGCGATCGATGCGCTCGATCTGCTTGAGCTTGCTCTGCGCCTGCGTCGCCTTGCTGGCCTTGGCCTTGAAGCGGTCGACGAACGCCTGCAGGTGCGCGATCTCCTTCTGCTGCGTCTTGAACGCCGCGAGTTGCTGGGCGTCTGCGGCCTCGCGCTGCGCGACGTAGCGGTCGTAGTTGCCGGTGAAACGCACCAGCTTGCGTTGGCGGATCTCGACGATCGCGGTGACCAGTTCGTTCAGGAACTCGCGGTCGTGCGAGATCACCAGGATCGCGCCGGGGTAACCCTGCAGGTACTGCTGGAACCACAGCAGCGTCTCGAGGTCGAGGTGGTTGGTCGGTTCGTCGAGNNTGCGCGCGCATCACCCAGCCGCCGGACAACTCGCGCGCCGGCTTGTCGAACTGCTCGGGCCGGAAGCCGAGTCCCGCGAGCAGTTGCCGGGCCTTCGCTTCGACCGCGTAGCCGTTCTGTTCGTGGAAGCGCTCGTGCACGTCGTCGTGCAGCGTTTCGGGATGCAGCGCCTCCTCGGGATGGCCCTGGTCCCAGGCCTTCACCGCGCGCAGCAACTCGACGAAGTCCGGGGTCACCGCGCAGGCGACTTCGACCACCGTTTCGTCGCCGACCGGCGCACTCTCCTGCGGCAGGTAGCCGATCTT
>DDSQ01000150.1 GCA_002343845.1 Planctomycetes bacterium UBA2386
GCGGCATTCAGCGACCCGGGCGGATCCGGGCGGCGCGGGCTGCCGTCGCCTTCGCGCGTCGACGCGCAGCCCGTCGTGCGCGCGGCGACGCTGGTCTTCCTGCGCCGCGAGCTGTTCGGCCAGCCCGAGGCGGATGCGGTGCTGGCGCGCGAGGCCTTGCTGCCCTTGCTGAGCGGTGGCGTGATCGACGATGTCGAGGTGCTGCACCGCTGAGCGGCGGTCGCGGCGAGCCGCTGTCGGCGTCGACCACGCCCGCCGCGAACCGGGTCAGGGGCGTCGCGGGCGTGCCGCGTCGCCAGCGGCCGCCCCGTGCCGGCCGCTGAAGTCGACGCTGCGCTCCAGCCGGGCGATCTCCCGCTGCAGTCCGGCCGCCACCGCTTCGCGGCGCGCGTCACCGAGCCGCGTCGACACGGCGGCAACGCTGATCGCGGCGATCGGATGGTGGGCCGGGAAGGCGACGCCCACGGCCGCGGTACCCGGGAAGACGGCGCCGTCGAGGAAGGCGTAGCCGCGCTCGCGTCCTTCCCGCACCGCGGCGCGCACGCGATCGGCGTCGAGCGTCGACAGGCGGGCGTAGCGGGATGCGTTGGCCTCGACGATCTCCTCGGCCTCGGCCGGCGGCAGCGCGCACAGGATGGCCAGGCCGCCGGCACCGATCCCCAGCGGGCGGCGGATGCCCACGTCGAGCGTCAGCGCCTTGATCGGGTAGTCGCCGAGCGAGCGCGCCGAGCAGATGGCCTCCAGCCCGCGCCGTTCGCTGAGGTAGACCGTGTCCTGCGTCTGCTCGGCGAGTGCCGACAGGGTGTCCTCGCAGCGCGCGGCGAGGTCCAGGCGCGGCCGCGCGAGCAGGCCGAGCTCGTGGAGCAGCGGGCCGGGCACGTACTTGCGCGTGACCGCGTGGCGCTCGACCATGCCCTCGAGCTCCAGTTGCTGGAGCATCCGGTAGCAGGTGGAGGTCGGCAGGTCCGTCGCGGCGCTGACGTCGCTCAGGCGCATCCCGCTGCGACCGCGCGAGGCCACGACGCGCAGCAGTCCCACGACACGCTCGATGCTCTGCGTGCCGCGGCGGACCGCGGGCCTGCCGGTGGCGGGCGGGCTCACGGGCGCCGCCGGTGCTCAGCGGCCGACCCGGCGCGGCGGCCCGGCCTCCCGGGGGTGGCCCGGCGACCGGTGCCGCACGGCGGGCGCGGGCCGCGCCGGTGCGCTGCCGATCGCCCCTGCAATTGCCACGATACGGGAAACCTGCGGGTTCGCCCGGGATCACGGGCTGCAGCCATGCTCTCCAATAGCGTCTCCAAGTTCTTCCCCGGTTTGCCACGAAGTGGAAATGTTAGCCGCCCGTGTCCCGCAGACGATGACCGAGAAGATCCTGGCGCGTGCCAGCGGTCGCGACCATGTCAGGCCCGGCGAGGACATCGAGGCCCGGCCCGACTTCGTCATCAGCTACGACTTCCCCGGCTACACCGACGTCTTCTTCCGCGAAGCGCGCGAGGAGTTCGGCGTCGAGCGTGTCTCCAGTCCGGAGCGCTTCGTGCTGTTCATCGACCACATGGTGCCGGCGGCCGCGCCGAAGGAGGAGGAACTGCACCGCGTCACGCGCGCCTGGGGCTCGGCGCAGGGCGTTCCGGTGCACGAGCGCAAGGGCATCGGGCACCAGGTCTCCGCGGAGCTCGGCTACGCGACGCCGGGGGCCTTCGTCGTCCACTTCGACGGCCACGTGAGCCAGCTGGGCGCCTTCGGGGTCTACGCCTTCGGCGCGCGCAAGGGCGTGCTCGAGGCCTACGTCTCCGAGACGCTGGCCTTGACGGTGCCGCCGACGGTCAGGGTCGTCGTCACCGGCACGCTGCAGCCGGGGGTGATGGCCCGCGACGTGTTCCACCACCTGGTGCGCGTGATGGGGCCGTCGTCCTGCGCCTTCAAGGCGGTCGAGCTGGCGGGCCCGGTGATCGACGCGATGAGCATCGAGGGCCGGCAGACGATCTGCGGCCAGGCGATGTTCCTCGGCGCGACCACGATGCTGATCGCCCCCGATGCGCGCACGCTGGAGTGGACGCGCGGCCGCTCCCGGCTGGACCTCGAGCCCGTGTGGCCCGATGCCGACGCCGCCTACGAACGCGTGGTGACGGTGGACGTCTCGTCGCTCGAGCCGATCGTCGTCGTGCCGCCCAGCCCCGCCAACACCCGTGACCTGAAGGACCACCTGGGTCTCCAGGTGCACACCGGCTATCTCGGCTCGTGCGCCAGCGGCCGGCTCGAGGACCTGCGCGCCGCGGCCACGGTGCTGCGCGGCCGCCAGGTCAAGCCCGGCTTCCAGCTGCACGTCGTGCCCACCTCGCAGACCATCATGGCGCAGGCCGCCCGCGAGGGGCTGCTGGAGACGCTGGTCGAGGCCGGCGCCTTCATCAGCTCGCCCACCTGCGACTACTGCTACGGCCGCATCGCGACGATGGCCGACGGCCAGCGTGCGGTGTCCACCGGCACGCTGAACACGCCCGGCCGCATGGGCAGCGTGGACAGCGAGATCTACATCTGCAACGCCGCCGTGGTGGCGGCGTCCGCCATCGAGGGGCGCATCGCCGATCCGCGGCCCTACCTGGGGGTCGCGTGATGGGCCTGCGCAACCTGCGCGGCCGGGTGGCCTGGGTCTTCGACGAGGACGACTTCGACATCGACCTGATCATCGGCATCCGCAACATCAAGATCACCGACGTCGACGAGCTCGCCAAGGTCGCGATGGCCGACCGGGCGCCGGGCTTCGCGGCCACGGTGCAGCGTGGCGACCTGCTCGTGGGCGGGCGCAACTTCGGCTACGGCCATCCGCACTACCCGGCGATGCGCGCGATGCGCCACCTGGGCATCGCCGGCGTCGTGGCCGAGTCCTTCTCGCCCGGCTTCTTCCGCGGCGAGATCGCCATGGGCTTCCCGCTGGTGACCTGTCCGGGCATCGTCGCGGCCGTGCAGCGCGGCGACGAGATCGAGGTCGACTGGGCGGCGGGCTGCGTGCGCCACCTGGGCCGGGGCCTGTCGCTTCCGCTGCAGCCGCTGGGGGCGGCCGAGCGCGAGACGCTGGAGGCCGGTGGCCTGATCCCGTACCTGAAGCGGCGCATCGGCCGCACGATAGGAGTCCAGTGAACGCGATCCGCCAGGCGCTGCGGCGCCGCGTCGACCGTGGCGACACCGTCTGGTTCGCCGGCGCGCAGGACGCGCTGTCGGCCCTGCTCGTCGAGCAGTCCGCGTTCGACGGCGTCTTCACCACCGGCTTCGGCATCTCGGCCTCGCTGCTCGGGCAGCCCGACATGGAGCTGTACACGCTGAGCGAGAACCTCGGTGTCGTCGATCATGTCGCCAACGTGGTGCGCAAGCCGCTCTTCGCCGATGCCGACACCGGCTACGGCAACGTGCTGAACGTGGCGCGCACCGTGCGCGCCTTCGAGAAGGCCGGCGTGGCGGCGCTGTCGATCGAGGACCAGGTGAGCCCGAAGCGCTGCCCGGCGGCGGCCTCGGCACCGGTCACGCTGCCGATCGCCGAGGCGGTCGGCAAGATCCGCGCGGCGGTCGATGCGCGCACCGACCCCGACCTGCTCATCGTCGCGCGCACCGACGTCCTCGATCCGCACGAGGCCCTCGAGCGCGCGGCGCGTTATGCCGAGGCGGGGGCCGACCTGATCCAGCCGATCTCGCGCACCTTCGGCTCGCACGAGGACCTGGTGCGGTTGCGCGAGGCCTGCGGCCGGCGGCTGTCGCTGCAGCTGATGGAGGGCACCTGGCTGGTGACCATGACACGCGCGCAGATCGAGCGCGTGGCGGCGTTCGCGACCTACCCGCTGGTCACGCTGATGAGCACCGTGCACGCCGTGCAGGCCAACCTGGCCGCTCTGGCGAGCCGTCGCGGCGAGCCGTTCGGCGACCTGCCGTGTGGCCGCACCACGATGGCCGACTTCAAGCAGCTGATCGGCTGGCAGGCGCTCGAGGAGCGGCAGGCGCACTACGAGATCGGCGCGTCTTCGGCCTGACGCGCGTTTCCCCGAACCCAATCAACCCGAGGAGAACCCCATGACCATCCACCGCCGCCTGGCCTTCGCCGCGATCGTCGGCTCCACCCTCGTCGCGGCCGTGCCGGTGCTCGCCCAGCCCGCCGGCGTGGCGGGCTATCCGAGCAAGCCGATCCGCATCATCGTGCCCTACCCGGCGGGCGGCGCCACCGACGTGGCCGCGCGGCTCGTCGCGCCGCGGTTGCAGGACGAGCTGAAGCAGAACGTCGTCGTCGAGAACCGTCCGGGGGCGAGCGGCAACCTCGGCATGGTCGCCGTGCTGCAGAGCCCGGCCGACGGCCACACGCTGGGCATGAGCCTGACGGGCATGCTGTCGATCAACCCGACCACCTATCGGCAGGCCGGGTTCACGGCGGCCGACTTCGCGCCGATCGCGCGCATCTCGCTGGCGCCGCTGGTCCTCGTCGTGCCGGCGGAGTCACCGTGGAGGTCGATGCAGGACCTGGTGGCGGCCGGCAAGGCGGCGGGCAAGGGCGGGCTGCCCTATGGCTCGACGGGTGCCGGCGGCATCTCGCACGTGGCCTCGGAACTCGTCAACGGCGCCGCCGACGGCAACTTCACGCACGTGCCGTACCGCGGTGGTGCACCGCTGGCGCAGGCGCTGATGGCCAACGAGGTGCGCTGGGGCCTGCTCGGCACGGCCGACGCGCGGGCGCAGATCCAGGGCGGCAAGCTCAAGGCGTTGGGCCAGCTGCGCGCCACTCGCTCGGAACTGTGGCCCGAGCTGCCGACGCTGACCGAGCAAGGCGTTCGCGGCGGGGTCGACTTCGACATGTGGTTCGGTCTCGTCGCCCCGGCCAAGACGCCGCCGGCGATCGTGCAGCTGCTGAACCAGAAGGTGGCGGCCATCGTCGCCGAACCCGAGTTCCGCCGCCGGCTCGCCGAGCTCGGTGGCGTGGCGCCGAGCACGGGCAACACGATCGAGGCGTTCAGGGAGGTGATCCAGCGCGAGCTCGACGTGCTGCCGAAGAAGGCCAAGGAACTCGGCCTGCAGATGGACTGAGCCCGGACGCAGGACCGTCCACTGCGGACGGGCCTGCGCCTGGCTCAGGGCGGAGCGCGTGCTCCGTCGCCGCAGCGGCAACGAGGCAACTGCGCGGGCGCCTCACGGAGCCCGGAGCCCGGCCTGCACGCGGCACTGCAGCTCGTCGAAGCCGTCGACGACGAGGTCGTAGGCGCGGTTCGGGTGCGGGTCCGGCGGGCCGGCGGGTCCCCACTCGTGCGGGCGGCGCACGAAGGCCGTGCGCATCCCGGCGTCCTGCGCCGCGTTCAGGTCGAAGTTGTGGCAGGCCACCATCAGCACCTGCGATGGTGCGAGCCCGAGCCAGGCCGCGGCCGTGCGGTAGGCCTGCGCATGCGGCTTGTACACGCCGATCATCTGGCACGAGACGACGGCGTCCCAGGCGATGCCGTTGCGTCGCGAGACGTCGATCACCAGCGCGGTTGGCAGCATCGTGAACGAGACGACCGGCAGCCGGCCGCGAAGGGCGGCGAGCGCCGGCGGGAAGTCCGGCCACGCCCGCAGCCGGTGCCACCCCCGCCACAGCCAGTCACGCTGGCCGGCGTCCAGCGGCGGCAGGCCGAAAAGGGCCACGGTCTCGTCGAGCGTGCGCAGGTGGACGTCGTCCATGTCGAACGCGGGCTGCACCTGGCCGACGATGCCCTTCATCGTGCGCCGACGCCACTCGTTGACGAAGGCGTGGCGGTCCCGTGTCGTCGCCGACCAGGCCGGCAGCGCGGCCAGGTCGTCGACGATCGAGCCGTGCCAGTCGAGCACGGTGCCGCCGGTGTCGAAGGCGACGGCCTGGACGCCGGCGAGCGTCACGCACGCTCCTCGGGGAGGGATGTGGCGCCGAGCAGGCGGGAGACGGCGTCGCGGCAGCGCTGTCCGGCCGCGACGCCCAGTGCCGCCGCCGCGTCGTTGGCGTGGCCGATCACGCCGTCGTCCAGGGTGCTGCGCGCGTCGCCGATGCGGGCGCTGGCGTGCGAGACGGCACAGCACGCCAGGCCGGCGTCCTGCAGCAGCGCGAGGGCGGCGATGCCCGCGGCCTCACGCCCCACGCCCGCGTCGTTGAAGACCGACAGCAGCGGCCTCGCGGCGAGGGCATGGCGCGCGGCCGACACGCCGCCGTGCGAGCCGGTGACCGCGACGCAGCCGCGGTCCGACGGCCGCAGTTCGGTCACCGAGTCGATCACGCGCAGCACGGTGGCGGGGCCCATGCGGGTTTATAGCCCAGCCTCGCGGAGGCGGCTTGCAGGCCGGGACCGTGCCCCGCGGTCGATACTCCGGCCATGACCGAGGTCCACACCCTGCCCAACGGCGTGCGCGTCGCCCTGCTGCCCCGTCCGGCGTTGCGCACGGCGGTGGTCAGCGTCTTCGTGCGGGCCGGCAGCGTGCACGAGAGCCGCGTCGACAACGGCATCAGCCACGTGCTCGAGCACATGGCGTTCAAGGGCACCCGCACGCGCAGCGTGCACCGCGTCAACCTCGACGCCGAGCGGCTGGGCGCGGAGGTCAACGCGCACACCGACAAGGACCACACCGCCTACGAGATGCGCGGCCTGGCGGCCGACGCGCCGGCCTTCGTGACGATGCTGGGCGACATCGTGCGGCACGCCGCCTTCCCGGCCGACGAGCTCGAGCGCGAGCGCGAGGTGATCCTGCAGGAGGTCGCCGAGGTCGAGGACGACCCGGTCACGGTCGCCTACCACCTGTTCGACCACGCCTGCTGGGGCCTCCAGCCCGCCGCCTTGCCGGTGATCGGCCAGCGCAGCCGCATCGAGCGTTTCACGCGCGAGGACCTGGTGGCCTTCGTCGAGCGGCGCTACAGCGGAGCCAACGTGGTCGTCGCGGCGGCGGGCGGCATCGACGGCGACGCGGTCCTGCGGGCCGCGACGGCGGCCTTCGCTGACCTGCCCGCCGGCGTGCCGAACACCGTGGCGCCGCCGCTCTGGGCCGGCGGCCTGCGCAGCCGGCGCATGGACGCCGGCAGCCAGGTGCACCTGGTGATGGGCTTCCCGGTGCCGGCGCTGGCCGAGGACGACATGAGCGCCGAGGTGGCCGCGGCGGCCCTCGGNNCTGGCCATCGAGGCGTCGTTCGCGCCCGCGCGATTCGCCGAGGTGCTGCAGCAGGTGGCCGCGCTGCTGCGGGCACAGGCCGGGCGCACCGACGACGTGGATCTCGACCGGGCCCGTCACCAGGTCGTCGCGCGCCTGTGGCGCGACGACGAACGCATCGAGCAGGCCGCCGAACGCGCCGCCCGCGACCTGTTCACCGCCGGCCGCGTGCGCCCGGTCGAGGAACTCGTCGAACGCGTGCGGGCCGTGGATGCCGCCGCAGTGCACGAGGCCGTCTGCCGCATGCACGCTGCAGGTCCCGCGGTGGCCTTGACCGGGGCGTTGCCGCGGCATGCGGCGCAGACGGCCCGCGCGCTGCTGGGCCTCCAGGGCCGGGTCGCACCGGGGGCGTGATCCCCACGCGGCCGCTCTCGCGGGCCTCCGCCATGGGATGCCGTGGTCGCCGGCGCGAGGGCGGCGCGCCAGGCGTCCTGCATCGGGACTCGCCGGGATGGACAGCACCGGTGGCCGGGGCACACTGCGGCCGTCACCACAACGAGAGGAGGAGACCTTCATGACCGCGAGCTTGCGTGCGGCCGGCCTGGTGCTGGCAGCCACCCTGGGCGTTCTGGCGGGCTGCCAGACGCCGCCCCCGACCACGGCCGCCGAGGTGGGCGAGGTGCGGCCGGGCTCCGGCATCCTCAACGGGTACCTGGACCGCAAGCTGCTGCCCGACAGCCTGGCGCTGCTGCCCCGGCCGCCGGCTCCCGGCTCGGCCCAGGCTGCGGCCGACCTCGAGATCCACCGCGCCACGCGCGCGCTGCGCGGCTCGCCGCGCTGGCAGCTGGCGGCCCGGGACAACGAGCTGAAGTTCCCCGCGGCGGCCGAGAGCTTCTCCTGCGCGCTGGACCTGGACATCTCCGAGCAGGCCACGCCGCACCTGAACATGCTGCTGCGCCGCACCCTGGTCGACGCCGGGCTGGCGACCTACCGCGCGAAGGACACCTACAACCGCAAGCGGCC
>DDSQ01000123.1 GCA_002343845.1 Planctomycetes bacterium UBA2386
CCTGCCCGTGCAGGCCCAGCCGCGCCAGCGCCAAGACCCAGAAGCCGCCGACGAAGGGCCAGATGCCGCCGTTGTGGTACTGGTGCACCTGGTTCTGCCGGTGCCGCACCATGTAGGGCCGCCACAGCTCGTGCGAGCGCGCCAGGGGGTGCAGCACGACACGCACCGGCCAGGGCTCGGCGGCGTGGGCGGCGGCGATCGTCTTCACGATCGCGTGGCCCTTGGACTCGGCCGCGGCGCCGCACAGGACGGCCAGCAGGTTGCCGAGCACGTCGCCCTCGTTGCCGGCGAAGGCGAGGTTGACGAAGCTCAGGTACAGGCCCGGGTCGCGCCGCCCGCGCCGGGCATAGTGCCGCAGCAGCCGCGCGCGGTGATAGTCGGGCAGGTCCTGGCGGTAGGGGTCGAAGAGGTGGTTGAAGTGGTGGTGCGTCGCCTCGTGGTGCGCCAGCCCGTAGCGCCGCTTGACCTCGACCCACAGGGCGTTCGTATACAGCACGTAGCCCGAGCGCGGCATGATGTCGGCCCAGTCGCTGGCCTCGTTCTGCTGCAGCAGCCTGAAGGTCGGATGCTCCTGCGCCCGCAGCCAGGACAGGGCCTGCGCCACGCCGTCGCGCCAGCGGTCCGGTGCGACCCGGCCCTGGCGCCGCACGTGGTCGACCGCGATCAGCCACCACAGCGTGGCATCGATGCAGCCCAGGTACCAGAAGTCGGCGTCGCGCCCCTCGGGGTCGACGTACTTGGGGATCTGGCCGTTGTCGGCCTGCTCGCGCGCCAGCGCGTCCAGGCTGTCGACCGCGCCCTGCTCGAGCGCCGGCTCGCCGCTGCCGCACATGGCCAGCACGCAGATGGCGGCGTCGCGGCCGAAGATGCGCGTATAACGCCGCGACTCGGCGGCCTCGCTGCGGCTCGCCGCCAGGATGCCGTGGCGGGTGAGGTTGCGCGCCAGCAGGGCCAGGGATTCACGCCGGCAGGCGTCGATCGCCGCGGCCGTCGTCGGGGGGGTGTCGCTCGGGTTCATCGCTCGGGCCGACGGTACCGGACAGGGCCGCCAGCGGGAAGTCCGTCAGCACCTGCGCCAGCGGCAGCAGGCCGCCGGCCGGCGCGTGGCGGGCACCGGTGAGGGCGTCCTCGAGCCAGGGCGCAGCCGGTCCGGCCGCAGCTGCCGTGGCGGGCAGCACGACGGTGGTGTCGCCCCAGTCGGCGCCGGTCGGCATCACGCCCGCCGGGCGCCCGAAGGCGGCCAGCAGCCGCCCCGCGACGACGACGATCC
This sequence comes from Planctomycetes bacterium UBA2386, assembly GCA_002343845.1. The sequence continues at coordinate 1,271 of DDSQ01000123.1, forward strand.
AGTGCGCGCCGTCGCGCCGCGCGAAGGCCAGCACCTGCTGCGCCCGACTGCCGCGCACCTCCAGCGGCAGGTACTCGGCCCGCCGCAGCATGGCCTCGTGCGCCCGGCGCAGCTGCAGGGCGCGCCAGGTGACCCAGAACTTGGCGCGCCCGTCGGCGGCCTGCGCGGCCCAGCCGCGCAGCACCGCCCGGCGCGCCGGCGCGTCGGGCAGCGCCTGCAGCGCCTGCGCCTCGGCCAGACAGCGGCGGCGGTGCTCGAAGTCGACCGCACGCCGGTTGTCGGGGTCGACCAGCGACAGCTCGATCAGCTCGTGGCCCTGGTAGAAGTCGGGCACGCCCGGCGAGAAGGCCTTCACCAGCGCCAGCGTCAGCCCGTTGAGCGCGCCGTGCCAGGCGATGACCTCGACGTTGGCCCGCAGGTCGGCCAGGAAGAGCTGGCCTTCGCGCGGGTGCAGCACGGCCCGCACGAAACCCGCCAGCGCCGCCTCGTAGGCCGGGTGCGGGTTCATCCAGCTCGTGACGGCCTTGGACTCGCGTGCCGACTTCAGCATCGCCTGCTCGATGCGCAGGGCATGGGCGCCGAGCGCCGCGTCGTCGGGCACGCCCGCGGGCAGGCTGCCGACCAGCAGCTGGTACAGCAGGTATTCGTCGTTGCGCGTGGGCGCCGGCCGGCCGTCGACGGTGCGGCGGTGGCGTCGGTTCAGCCGGCTCCAGCGGCGCGTGGCCAGCCGCCAGGCGGCCGGCAGTTCGCTGATGACGTCGATGCGCGCGCGCACGTCCTCGGACCGCTTGCCGTCGTGCGTGGAGGTGCTGAGCAGGGCCGCCGGCCGGTTGAGCGCCCGTTCGCGGCTGATGGCGTGGAAGGCGGCCACCGACAGGCCGAATTCGTCGGGCTCGCTGCCCACGTCGTTGAGCGAGACCAGGCGCTGGTGCCGGTACAGCGCCGTGTCCTCGATGCCCTTGGCCAGCACCGGCGCGGTGTACTGCTGCAGCCGCCGGGTGAAGGCCAGGCAGCGCGCGGCCAGGCCCTCCGGCGCGCCGGGCAGCGGCCGCCCGAGCAGCACCCGGCGCAGGAAGTCGTAGACGCTGGCGTCGGCCGCCACGCTGCGGCGCCGCGCACGGCCGATCGCCCAGTCGATGTACCGGCGGTCCTGCCGGCTGGGCCGGTCGACGATGTAGGTGCGGTAGACGGGAAAGGCGGCCACCAGCTCGGCCAGCGCCCGGCGCAGCGAGTGCAGCGTGAAGTCGCGCGTGCGCCGGTCCTCGCGCGCCAGCCGCAGCAGCGCGCCGGCCAGCACCGTCAGGCCGCCGGCCAGGCTGCCGTCCATCACCACGTGGCGGCAGCGCCGGGACAGGGTGTCGAAGTCCTCGGCCTCGTCGGGCGCGAAGAGGCGCCAGCAGCGGTCGAGCCGCGCGCGGGCGGCGGGGTCCACCAGCAGGCCGTGGACGACGTTGGCGAAGCGGTAGCCGGTGGTGCCGTGCAGCGCCCATTCGCGCGGCACCTGCTCGTGCGGGGCGACGATCTTCTCGGCCACCACGTACAGCCGCATGTCGGCCGGCTGACCCTCCACCCCCGGGGCCGGTGGCTGCAGCCCCGCCAGCTCGGCATGGCGGCGCTGCAGCCGCGCGAAGTAGCCGGCCGGGTCGGCCAGGCCGTCGGGGTGGTCGAGCCGCAGCCCGTCGATGGCGCCGCTGGCCGTCAGCTCGAGCACCAGCCGGTGCGTGGCCTCGAACACCTCGGGGCGCTCCATGCACACCGCCGCCAGCTCGTTGATGTCGAAGAAGCGCCGGTAGTTGATCTCGTCGCCGGCCACGCGCCAGTGCGCCAGCCGGTAGGGCTGGGCCGCGATCAGCGCCTCCAGCTCGTCGAAGCTGGCGCGCTCGCCGACGCGGCCGTTGACCTGCGCCACCACCGCCTGCAGCGCCTGCAGCACGGACGCGTCGCGCAGGCAGCCGGCCAGGCGCGCCTTCAGCCGGGTCTTGTCGGCCTGGCGGCGGCTGCGCGCCGCGGCGTCGGCGGCGTGGGTGAACTTCGCGGCGAGGCACACGTCGCCGGCGGCGAAGATGCGCGGGTTCGTCGTGCGCAGGCGGCCGTCCACCCGCACGCCCGCGCGCGGATCAAAGGCCACGCCGGCCGCCTCGAGGCCGAGGCCCTCGACGTTCGGCCGGCGGCCCGCGCCGGCGAGGATTTCGTCCGCCTCCAGCG
>DDSQ01000126.1 GCA_002343845.1 Planctomycetes bacterium UBA2386
TGGTCGGAGCTCTTCTCCGACGGCGTGCTCGCGCTGTATCGGGCCGGACTGGTGCGCCGCACCACCGGACCGGGCCTGCGCGACCGCATCGTCGTCGGCTTCGTGCTCGGCAGCGGCGGTTTGTACGAGACCATGCGCGGGAACCCGCACTTCGCGGTCCTGCCGCAGGACGTCGTCAACGACCCGGCGCTGATCGCCCGCAACCCGCACATGGCCAGCGTCAACAGCGCCATCGCGGTCAGCCTGGCCGGCGAGGTCACCGCGGCGACCATCCGGCGCGACTACTACTCCGACGTCGGCGGCCAGTTCGACTTCGCGCTCGGCGCGTCGTGGGCGCACCGTGGCACCTCGATCATCGCGCTGCCCAGCGTCGCGCGCCTGCGCAACGGCGCGCTGGAGAGCAAGATCGTCGCGCTGCACCCGGAGGGGGCGCACCACACCATCGGCGCGGACCTGCCGGTGGTGGTGATCACCGAGCAGGGCACGGCGGACCTGCGCGCACTCGACGACAGCGAGCGCGTCGAGGCCATGCTCGGCGTCGCACACCCGGACTGGCGCGCGATCCTCGCGAAGGAGGCGCGCACGCTGCCGTCGATGCAGGGGGTCGGCGCGGTGGAGCCCCGGCTGGTCGCGTTGCACGACGGCCGCACGGCGGTCCTGCGCCCGGCGGGCCGCCAGGACATCGACGCGATCCGCGACTACATCACGCGGCTCAGCGACGACGACCGGCAGACCCGCTACATGGGCACGGTCTCGGTGCGCGCGCTGACCGCGGGCGACCGGCTGACGCGGCTGTACCACGACACGCTGGACTACCTGCTGCACGCGGCTTTCATCGTCGACCTCGACGGCGAGATCGTCGGCGTCGCGCACGCGTTCCGCAGCGGCGAGGCCGGCGACTACGAGGTGTCGTTCTCGCGCCGCAGCGACCTCGTCGGCCAGGGCATCGGCGGCCAGCTGATGCGCATGCTCGTCGACTGGGGTGTCGAGGCGGGCGCACGGGAGTTCCACGCGATCACCTACCGCACCCGCAACCCGCGCATGCGGGCGCTGTTCGACGCCTTCGGCTTCGCGGTCGAGCCGCATGCCGAGGATCCCGAGACCGTCGGCTATCGCGCGCGGGTGGCCGAGCTCGCGCAGGTGGGCGAGCTGGAGTCGGGCGACTGAGCGACGCAGGCGCTCGTCGCCGCGGCTCAGCGGGTTGCCGTCGGGGCCGTCGAGGCCAGCACCGCGCCGACCAGCTCCCGCGCCGCAGCCTGCACCTGCGCCAGGTGCCCGGAGCCGCGGAACGACTCGGCGTAGATCTTGTAGACGTCCTCGGTGCCCGAGGGCCGGGCGGCGAACCAGGCGCTGCGCGTGCACACCTTCAGGCCGCCGATCGCCGCGCCGTTGCCCGGCGCCGTGGTCAGCTTCGCGGTGATCGGCTCGCCGGCGAGTTCGGTGGCCGTCACCTGCTCAGGCGACAGCTTGCCGAGCACGGCCTTCTGCTCGCGCGTCGCGGCGGCGTCGACGCGTGCGTAGGCCGGATCGCCGTGGACGGCGGTCAGCGTTCGGTACTGTTCGCTCGGCGTCCTGCCGGTGACCGCCAGGATCTCCGCGGCGAGCAGCGCCAGCAGGATGCCGTCCTTGTCGGTCGTCCAGACCGTGCCGTCGTGGCGCAGGAACGCGGCGCCGGCGCTCTCCTCGCCGCCGAAGCCCACCGAGCCGTCGAGCAAGCCGGGCACGAACCACTTGAAGCCCACCGGCACTTCCAGCAGCCGGCGGCCCAGCGCCGCGGCGACGCGGTCGATCATCGACGACGACACGAGCGTCTTGCCGATCGCCGCCTGCGCGCTCCAGCCGGGTCGGTGGGCGAACAGGTAGCCGATCGCGACGGCGAGGAAGTGGTTCGGGTTCATCAGCCCGCCGTCGGGCGTGACGATGCCGTGGCGGTCGGCGTCGGCATCGTTGCCCGTGGAGATCGCGTANNCGGATCTTGCCGTCCCAGTCCAGCGTCATGAAGCGCCAGGTCGCATCGACCAGCGGGTTGACCACGCGCAGGTCGAGACGGTGGCGCGTGGCGATCTCGGCCCAGTAGTCGACGCTGGCCCCGCCCAGCGGATCGGCGCCGATGCGCACGCCGGCGTCACGGATCGCGGCGAGGTTCAGCACCGAGGGCAGGTCGTCGACGTAGCTGCCGAGGAAGTCGTGGCGCGCCGTCGTGCCGGCACCCAGCGCGCGCGCCAGCGGGATCCGCCGCACGCCCGCGAGCCGGGCGCGGATCAGCTCGTTGGCGCGGTTCTCGATCCACTTCGTCGCATCGGTGTCGGCCGGCCCGCCGTGCGGCGGGTTGTACTTGAAGCCGCCGTCGGCGGGCGGGTTGTGCGACGGCGTCACGACGATGCCGTCGGCCCGGCCGCTGTCGTCGGGCGACCGCCCGCGGTTGTGGCGCAGGATCGCGTGCGAGACCGCCGGGGTCGGCGTGTAGCGGCCGCGCTCGTCGATCCGCGTCGCGACGCCGTTGGCGGCCAGCACCTCCAGCGCCGAGGCCCAGGCCGGCTCGGACAGCCCGTGCGTGTCGCGACCGATGAACAGCGGCCCGGCGATGCCCTGCGCCGCGCGGTAGTCGCAGATGGCCTGCGTGGTCGCGAGGATGTGGGCCTCGGTGAAGGCCCCGCTCAGGCTCGACCCGCGGTGGCCCGAGGTCCCGAAGGCCACGCGCTGGCCGGGGTCGTCGAGCTCGGGCCAGGTCGTGTAGTAGGCCGTGATCAGGTGCGCGACGTCGATCAGGTCGTCGGCGCGAGCCGGCTGCCCGGCGCGTTCGTGTGTCATGGGGCTCCCTTGGGTTGGTCCGGTTGTCCTGTCCGCGTGCCGGCCTCACCGCCGCTCGTAGGTGACGAACGCGAAGCGCGTGCCGTCGGCAGCCTGCCGCTCGTCGCGCCCGGTCTCGACGAAGTCGTCGCGGTTCCAGCGCGGGAAGTGGCGGTCGCCGTGCAGCTCGGCGTCGATCTCGGTCAGCACGAGGCGCTGCGCAAGCGGCAGCGCCTGGGCATACAACTGGGCACCGCCGATGACGAAGGCCAGCGGGACCTCGGCCACGCGCCGCAGCGCGTCCTCGAGGCTCGCGACGACCTCGGCGCCGGGTGCCTCGCAGGCCGCATTGCGCGTGACGACGAGGTTGCGCCGTCCGGGCAGGGGACGGAAGCGCGCGGGCAGCGACTCCCAGGTCTTGCGCCCCATGATCACCGGGCAGCCCAGCGTCGTCTCGCGGAAGTGCCGCTGGTCGGCGCCGTCCCGGAAGACCAGGTCGTTGTCGCGCCCGATCACGCCGTTGCGGGCGACGGCGGCGATCAGTGCCAGCCGCATCGTCGGGCCCGTCCTCCGGCGTGCCTCACACCGCCACCGGCGCCTTGATCGCCGGGTGCGGGTCGTAGCCCTCGAAGGCGAAGTCCTCGAGCTCGTAGTCGAAGATCGTCGGCGGACGACGGCGGATCACCAGCGTCGGGTACGGCCGTGCCTGCCGCGACAGCTGCAGCTGCACCTGCTCGTGGTGGTTGGCGTAGACGTGGCAGTCGCCCCCGGTCCAGATGAACTCGCCGACCTCCAGCTCGCACTGTTGCGCGAGCATGTGCGTCAGCAGCGCGTAGCTCGCGATGTTGAACGGCACGCCCAGGAAGATGTCGGCGCTGCGCTGGTACAGCTGGCAGCTGAGCCGGCCGCGCCCGCCCGGCTGCCGGGGCGGCGCGACATAGAACTGGAAGAACGCATGGCACGGCATCAGCGCCATCTTCGGCAGGTCGGCCACGTTCCACGCGCTGACGATGATGCGGCGCGAATCGGGGTTGGTCTTCAGCTGCCGGACGACCTCGGCGATCTGGTCGACGTGGCCGCCGTCGGGCGTGGGCCAGCTGCGCCACTGCACGCCGTAGACGGGGCCGAGGTCGCCGTCGGGGCCGGCCCACTCGTCCCAGATCGTGCAGCCGCGCTCCTGCAGCCACTTGACGTTGCGCCCGCCCTGCAGGAACCACAGCAGCTCGACGATCACCGCCTTGACGAAGACCTTCTTCGTCGTGATCAGCGGAAAGCCGGCGCCGAGGTCGAAGCGCATCTGGTGGCCGAAGACGCTGCGCGTGCCGGTGCCGGTGCGGTCGGCCTTGTCCACGCCGTGCGTGATGACGTGGCGCATGAAGTCTTCGTAGGGGGTGGGGATCGTCTGGGGCACGGCAGGCGTGACAGGCGGGAGGGGGTGGGGATTATCGGCAGTGCCGGGAGCCGGCGGCCGGATGGCGGCGCT
>DDSQ01000073.1 GCA_002343845.1 Planctomycetes bacterium UBA2386
TCGAAGACCTCACCGGCGGCACGTTCACGATCACCAACGCCGGCAACATCGGCGGCCTGTTCGCGACGCCGGTCATCAACTTCCCCGAGGTCGCGATCCTCGGCGTGCACGCGATCAAGGACACGCCGGTCATCCGCGACGGCGCCTGCGTGCCGGGCAAGAAGATGTACCTGTCGGTCTCGATCGACCACCGCCTCGTCGACGGCGCCACCGGCGCTCGCTGGATGAACGTCGTCAAGGACCACCTCGAGCAGCCCTACCGCCTGCTGCTGGGCTGATGGCGAACACCAGGCAGAAGGCCAAGAAGGCGCCCACCAGGCCGGCCAAGCCGAAGCCTCCGGCGACGGCGCCAGCCACCACGGTGCCGGCCGGGGCCGGCCTCGTGCGCGTGCTCGAAGACGACGGCACGGTCGCCAAGGGCAAGGACCCGGCGCTACCGGTCGACACGCTGCGCACGCTCTACGAGCAGATGGTGCAGGTGCGCGAGTTCGACCGCCGCATGCTGATGCTGCAGCGGCAGGGCCGCATCGGCTTCTACGGGCCGATCCTCGGCCAGGAAGCCGCGACCGTCGGCTCGGTCGCAGCACTGCAGGCGCGCGACTGGATCTTCCCGGCCCTGCGCGAAGGCGCGGCCGCGATGATGCGCGGCCTGTCGCTGACCGAGGCGATCAACCAGCTGATCGGCAACGGCGCCGACCGCTGCAAGGGCCGCCAGATGCCGTGCCACTACACCTTCAAGGAAGGCAACTACTACGGCATGTCGTCGGTGATCGGCACGCAGCTCAGCCACGCCGTCGGTGCAGCGATGGCGGCGCGCATCCGCGGCGACGATGTCGTGGTGCTCGGCTACCTCGGCGACGGCGCGACGTCGGCGAACGACTTCCACTGCGGGATGAACTTCGCCGCGGTCTACCGGAGCCCGTGCGTGTTGTTCTGCCAGAACAACCAGTGGGCGATCTCGGTGCCGATCAGCAAGCAGTCGGCGTCGGAGACGCTGGCGCAGAAGGGCAAGGCCTACGGCATGCCGTTCGTGCGCGTCGACGGCAACGACGTGCTGGCGGTGTACCAGGTCACGCGCGACGCGGTGGCGCGCGCGCGCGCCGGCGACGGACCGACGTTCATCGAAGCGGTGACGTATCGCCGGCTCGGCCACAGCAGCAGCGACGACCCGACGCGCTACCGCGACGAAGCCGAAGTGAAGGCGTGGGAGAAGAAGGACCCGGTCGACCGCTTCCGCGCCTACCTGACCAAGCGCGGGCTGTGGACCGAGGCGCAGGAGGTCGCGTTCAAGGAGCAGATCGCGCAGCGCGTCAACGACGCGATCGCCGCCGCCGAGAAGAACGGCCCGCCCGCCGACGAGACGCTGGTCACCGACGTCTACGCGCAGGTGCCGCAGCAGCTGAAGGACCAGCTCGCCGACGTGCTGGCACTCGAAGGGCGCGGCGTCAACCAGGGCGCCTTCCCGCTGTAGCGCGCGTGCGGCACGGCGGCTCCGCGAGTCGCTGGACTGCCGGCGCCGGGGCTGGTCGCACCCGGACCGAAGCGACGTACGTGCACCTTCCCGCGCCCCAGCGGGCCAACTGCCGATGGCCCTCGCTGATGGCGCGAAATTCCGCGGCCGTCCGACGATTTTCCTAGAGCGTCGTCGTGCGCAGAAACGCGACTGCGTGACGTTGCGGGTCGCTTTCGACGACAGCGGCTTTGGAGCTTCCCCATGCGACCGGCTCTCGTTTCGGTGCTGCTCGTTTCCATCGCTTCCGGCCAAGTGGCCCCCGGCAAGGCCATCCAGAGCATCTTCGCCAACGCCGGCGGCACCGACGGGCTGGTGATCGTCGGACGCGCCAATCCGCGCGTGAACGTCACGGGCCTCACGGCGCAGAACATCCAGAACGTCAACTCGGTTGCCCTGGATCCGATCGACAACTCGGTTTGGCTGGGCAGCATCAACACCGCTCCGACGACGCACGGCTTGCGCCGCGCAGCACTGACCGGCTCGACCCTCGGCACCGCGACACTCGTGGCGTCGCTGCCGACGGCCCCGAACGGCACGTTCTCCGGAATCTCGTTCGACCAGAACGGCAACCCGATCGTCACTTCGGGAGTCACGCCGCCGAACACGGGGGGCGTGTTCCGCGTGAACCGTCGAACCGGCGCCGTGACCAACCTGCTCGCGCCGCACGCGGCGATCTCGCCGTCGGGCACGGTCAACTGCGTCGATGTCGACCTCGCGACCGGCGACATCTATTTCGGCGTCGTCGACGGATCACCGGGCGCGGGCGGACGCATCTTCAAGCTCCCGGGACCGTTCCCCAACACTGCGGCTCCCGTTCTCGTCGGCACCTGCCAGCCCGCCAGCAACAGCGTGACCATCACCGGCGTGGCGTTTCGGCCGGCAGTCGGCGCCACGCCGGCGCGGGTCTACTTCACGAACTACGCCACCGGCAACACGAGCGTGGGCTACGTGAACGCCGCCGGCGGCGCGTCCGTGGTCGTGGCCGGCACGCCGTTCTCCTTCCCGGGCATGAACTGGATCGCCTACGACCGCACGGCCGACGACTTCTGGCTCTGCACGGGCGGCCCCAACCCGGACCAGGTCTTCACGATGTCGCCGATCGGCGCCTCGGCGTTCGTCACCGATCTCGGCGCGAACGGCACGCCGTCGGCGATCGACGCCAACGACAATCCGTACGGCTCGCATCGCGTCGTGCCGCAGCACGTCCCGACCACCACCTACACGATCGAGCAGTCGGTGACCGGCAATCCCGGCGACATCGCCGTGCTCGGCATCGATTTCGGCACCGGTCCGATCGCCGTCACCGCGGGCTACTTCGACGGCTCGGGCACGTTCTGGGCCAGCTACCCGGGCATCAACTACGGCCCAGGATCGCCCGGCACGATCGTCTGGGTCTGCGCCAGCGTCACTACCGACCTGCAGACCATCCACTTCATCAACTCGTCGGCTCCCTGGCCGCTCAACTGACGCGGTCGGCTTGGCGAACGGGACCCGCCGGACGATACTCGGCGCCCGTCGATGCGCTGCGCCGCCGCGTTCCTGCTGCTCCTGCTCCTGCCCGGGCTGATCCTGCCGGCAGGCATGCTGCTGCACGTCTGCCGCTGCGCGCCCCGCGCTTCGGCCGAGACGCGGTCGTGCTGCGCCACCGAGAAGCAGCCGGAACGCCCCGCGTGCTGCCGCGCGCACCGCGGCGAACGACCGCGCGCGCCAGCGTCGGACGAGCCTCGGTTCGAGGCGCGGTGCGGTTGCACCTGGGTGCCGATGCCCGAGCCGAGGTTCGAGCCGTTCGTGCCCGACCTCGCGACGATCGCCGCACCCGCCCGCGCGTCGCACTCTGTCCCGATCGTGGTCGACTGGACGCACTGCCCGCCGCCGCGCGCGTGGCCGACTGCCGACTGCCGCCCGCCGCCGCCGCATCGCGAACGCAACCTGCCGCTGCGCGTGTAACGGTCCGACGGTCCGTCCGTCTGCGTGTCCGTTCGTTCCGCTCTTGCCGCCCTGAGGGGTGGCGCCCTGCCGAGGTTGCCATGTTGCGTTCGCTCTCCGTCCTGCTGCTCTCCTGCTCGATCGCCGCGTCCCAGACGCCGCCCCCCGCGCCTGCGCCAACACCCGCGCCAGAACCCACACCCGCGGCCGTCGAAGTCGTCGTGCCGACGTTCCCCAACGCCACGTGCCCGATCATGGGCAAGAAGGTGTCGCAGCCGCTCTTCATCGACACCGAGCTCGGCCGCTTCTGGGTCTGCTGCAAGCCGTGCTTCAAGAAGATCCGCGCCAACGTTCCCGCCGCGCACAAGACCGCCTATCCGGTCGTCACCGATGCGAAGAACACGACCTGCCCCGTCAGCGGCAAGCCGATCGGCGAAGGCGCGCCACTGGTCACGCTGCAGGGCCATCGCTTCGCGGTGCACAGCGAGGCCGAGGTCGCCCTTGCCCAGCAGCACTCACAGACCACGCTGGTCAAGCTGCTGCGCCCTGGCGTGCGCGACGTCGGCAACAAGACGTGTCCGCTGACGGGCGAAGCGGTCGCGGCGAACGCGTTCGTCGTGATCGGCGATGCCATCGTGCACCTGGCGGCGGGCAAGGGCCTGGCGGACGTCAAGGACGCGAGTGCCGTGCTCGCGAAGGCGGAGGAGCTCGCCAAGACGCCGCCGCAGCCCGAGGCCCGAAAGTGAAGGCGCGTCGCTGCGCCGCCATCGTGTTCGCTGCCCTGGCCGCGTGCTCGGCGGCGCCGCCGCTGCCAGCCCCCGAGCGCACGCACCCGGCATCGCCCGAAGCCGACGAGGCGCCCGAGCGCGCGCCGAGCCAGACGCTGGTGATGCCCGAACGCAAACCGCCGACAGTCGCGCCGACCGGCAAGGGGCACTGACGTGCGTCCTCTCGCTCTGGCGGTGACGACGCTCGCGGCACTCGCGGCGTGCCGCACGACCGACCCGGCGAACGACGACGCGACGCTGCGCAGCCACGTGCAGGAGCGGACCGGCACCGCACTGACAGCGCCGCCAGCGTCGCTGGCCGGGCTCGACGACGAGACCGTGGCGATGCTGCGCGCGCCCATCGACGCCGAGACCGCCGTGCGCATCGCGCTCCGCAACAACCGCCGCGTGCAGGCGACGTTCGAACGCCTCGGCATCGCGCGCGCCGACTTGCTGCAGGCTTCGCGCCTGCGCAACCCGGTGTTCGACGGCGACGCGCGGTTCCTGCTCGACGGCGGCACCGAGATCGAACTCGGGCTGGCCGCGCCGTTCGTCGACTTGCTGCAGCGTCCGCTGCGCGAACGGCTGGCCGCCCACGAGTTCGCAGCAGCGCGGGCGATGCTGGCGGCAGAGCTGGTGCAGCTGGTGTTCGCCGTGCGGCGCGCCGTTGTCCACGCGCAGGCGGCCGAGCAGCTGCTGGATCTCCGTCGTCAGGCGGTCGTCGCGGCCGGTTCGGCCCACGAACTGGCGGTCGCCCTGCACGCGGCCGGCAACTTCACCGACCAGCAGCTCGCGATGGAGCGCGTCGGCGAGTCGCGGGCGCGCCTGGACCTCGCCGCGGCCGAACTCGCCGCGAGCGAAGCCCACGAACCGCTGCAGCGCCTGCTCGGACTCTGGGGTGCGGGCGCGGAGTGGACGCTCGCCGGGCCGCTGCCCGCGGATCCGCTGCAAGGCCAGGATCTCGCGCACGCCGAGAATCGCGCGATCGCCGCCAGCCTGGCGATCGCCGCGCATCGCGCCCGCCTCGACGCGCTGGCGCAGAAGGCCCGTCTGCGCTCGTGGCAGCAGTGGCTGCCCGACGGCGAATTCGGCGCCAGTGCTCTGCGCGAGCCCGGCGGCGACTGGGGCCTCGGACCCCACGTGGCCCTCGAGCTGCCGCTGTTCGACGACGGCGCACCCGCGCGCGACCGCGCCGCCCATGCGCTGACCGCCGGGCTGCTCGAGTACACGCAGCTCGCCGTCGAGATCCGTTCCGCGGCACGCACGCTGCGCAGCCGCGCCGCGGTGCTCGCCGATGCCGCACGCTTCCAACGCGAGACGCACCTGCCGCACCGCGAAGCCGTCGTGCGTACGACGCTGCAGACCTACAACGCGATGCAGATCGGGGCCTTCGACGTGTTGCTCGCCCGCCGCCGCCAGCTCGACGACGAACGGGAACACGTGACGACGCTGCGCGACGCGCACCTCGCGCGGCTCGATCTGCAGGAACTGCTCGCCGGCAGCCTGCCGCGCCGCGCGTTCGCTGGCCTGCCCCAGACCGACGCCGCCGGCGAACCCACCCCGCCCGACGAACGAGGCCACGAATGAGCCACGACCGCCGCCAGTTCCTGTTCCGCAGCGCCGCCGCAGGGCTCGGCGCCGCCAGCCTGCGCGCGAGCACGCTGCCGCCGAACGCGCCGCCGCAGCCGCCGGGCCAACCGTTCGTCGATTACCTGCCGGTCGAGACGCCGAACGGTGCGTCGCTGCCGTGGAAGATCGTCGACGGCGTGAAGGTGTTCCACCTGGTCGTCGAAGCGGTGCGGCACGAGTTCGCACCCGGCCTGCAGGCCAACTGCTGGGGCTACAACGGCCGCGTGCACGGACCGACGATCGAAGCGGTCGAGGGTGATCGTGTTCGCATCTACGTGACCAACCGCCTCGACGCGCCGACGACGGTGCACTGGCACGGGCTCATCCTGCCGAACGGCATGGACGGGGTCGGCGGCATCACGCAGCGCTCGATCGAGCCCGGCGAGACGTTCCTCTACGAGTTCGTGCTGAAGCAGCACGGCACGTTCATGTACCACAGCCACCACGACGAGATGGTGCAGATGGCGATGGGGATGATGGGCATGTTCGTCGTGCACCCGCGGCTGCCGAGCACGCCACCCGTCGAGCGCGACTTCGTCTACCTGCTCAGCACGTGGGCCGTGAAGGTCGGCACCGAACGGCCCGACCCGAACGAGATGAAGGACTTCAACGTGCTCACCTTCAACGCCAAGGTGTTCCCGGCGACCGCACCGATGGTCGTGCGCACCGGCCAGCGCGTGCGCATCCGCATCGGCAACCTGAGTGCGATGGACCACCACCCGATCCACCTGCACGGGCATGTGTTCACGGTGGTCGCGACCGACGGCGGCGAAGTGCCGCCGAGCGCACGCTGGCCCGAGACCACGGTCCTCGTCGCGACCGGACAGACGCGCACGGTCGAGTTCGTCGCCGATGCGACGGGCGACTGGCCGATGCACTGCCACATGACGCACCACGTGATGACGCAGATGGGGCACGACCTGCCCAACCTGTTGGGCGTCGACCCGGGTCAGTTCGACGCCGAGCTGGCGAGCGCGGTGCCGACCTTCGCGAAGATGAACGCGGCGGCGATGAGCGCCGACCCGAACGCGCCCGACGAAACGCTGCCGAAGAACAGCCTGCCGATGGTCGGCGGGCAGGGGGCGTTCGGCTACGTGACGATGGGCGGCATGGTCACGGTGCTGAAGGTGCGCGACGGGATCACGGAGTACGGGGATCCCGGGCACTACCAGCACCCGCCGGGCACGGTGGCCGACGTGGCGTCGAGCGAGGCGATGCGGGCGGACGGGATCGACGGTTGAAAGCGGCGGACCCGAAGTTCTCTCGTCCCGCCTCCTTCCGCCGCATCGCCGTCGTCCGTAGCCTGCTCACCCCCACATGACCTACGACGTGCTCGTCCTCGGTGCCGGCCCCGCCGGCTACGTCTGCGCCATCCGCTGCGCCCAGCTCGGCCTGAAGACCGCGGTGATCGAGAAGGAGAACCTCGGCGGCGTCTGCCTCAACGTCGGCTGCATCCCCAGCAAGGCGCTGATCGCCGCCAGCAAGCTCGTCGACAAGATCCGTCACGCCGACGTGATGGGCATCAAGGCGAAGCTCGAAGGCATCGACCTCGGCGCGCTGGTCACGTGGAAGGCCGGCATCGTCAACAAGCTGACGTCGGGCGTCGGCGGCCTGCTGAAGAACCACAAGGTCGACGTGTTCTTCGGCGACGGCAAGGTCGTGGCGAAGAACCGGGTCGAGGTGAAGGGCAAGGACGGCACCAAGACCGTCGAAGCGAAGAACGTCGTCGTCGCCGTCGGCAGCACGCCGATCGAGATCCCGGGCTTCCCGTTCGACGGCGAGAGCGTGTGGTCGAGCACGCACGCGCTGGCGCCGAAGCAGCTGCCCAAGCGCATGATCGTGATCGGCGGCGGCTACATCGGCCTCGAGCTCGGCCTCGTCTACCACAAGCTCGGCACCGAGATCCGCGTGCTCGAGTTCATGGACCGCGTGCTGCCCGGCATGGAGGAGGAGCTGAGCAAGGAGATGGGGCGCTCGCTGAAGAAGAAGAAGATCGAAGTGCACCTGAAGACCAAGGCCACCGGCTTCAAGAAGACCAAGAACGGCCTCGAGGTGTCCGCAGAGGTCGACGGCAAGCCGCAGACGTTCGAATGCGACGTGGTGCTGTCGTGCGTCGGCCGCCGCCCGTCGGGCAAGGGCCTCGGGCTCGAGGCGATCGGCGTCAAGGTCGACGACCGCGGCTTCGTGACGGTCGACCACCGCCGCATGACCAACGTGGCGGGCATCTACGCGATCGGCGACGTCGCCGGCCAGCCGATGCTCGCGCACAAGGGTTCGCACGAAGGGCTCGTCGCGGCGGCGGCGATCGCCGGCGACAAGGGCGCTGCCTACGACCCGGCGTCGGTGCCGGCGGTGATCTTCACCGACCCCGAGATCGCGTCCGTCGGCCTGTCGGTCGAGGAGGCGAAGAAGGCTGGCTTCGAGCCGGTCGAGGGCAAGTTCCCGTTCGGCGCCTCGGGGCGCGCGATGTCACTCAACGAGACCGAAGGCTGGGTGAAGGTCGTCGGCGACGCCAAGACCGACAAGCTGCTCGGCGTGCACATGATCGGCCCCGAGGTCACCGAGCTCGTCGCCGAGGCCGCACTCGCGCTCGAGATGGGCGCCACGGTGTCGGATCTCGCGCAGACGATCCACGCGCACCCGACGCTGCCCGAAGCGATGATGGAGGCCGCCGAGGCCGTGCACAGCATGGCCGTGCACATCTTCCAGACGCCGAAGAAGGCGCACTGAGTCGCGGCGAGTCCGCCCTTCACGCCGACGACCCTGCTGCCGCGTGTGCAGGCCCTCGACGAGGTCCGGCTGAGCCGCCATCGGCGTCTCGTCGATCCCGTCGGCGAACACGGCGACCCCGCGGCAGACGCCGCCGCGCGATCTACCTGTCCCCCGCCGCTGCGTCGAGGCGCGCTTTCCACTCGGCGTGCTTCGCTTCGTCCCCCGTGGCGCGGTAGAGCTCGACGAGCGCCTCGACCGCCTGGCGAAGAAGGACCTGATCGCTCGCGGGGATCGCGGCCCGCTGCGCATCGAGCCCGCGCCAGCCGCCGAGCAGCAACGGCTCGGCTTCGGCCGGCATCCCACTGGCCAGCAACGAACGCCCGAGCAGGGCCTCGGTAGCGGCCGTCTGCCACCCGCCGATCGCGTTCGCTCGGCGCAACGCCAGCGACTCCTCCAGCCAAGGACGTGGCGTCACGGCATCGCCGCTCGCGAAGAGGCGGCGCGAGAACTGGGTCAGCAACCGGACGAACGTCGCCGTGTCGGCGCCCGGATCCTGCTTCCATCCCGCCCGAAACTGCTCGAACAACTCGAGCGCCTTGCCCTTCTTGCCGCCGACCAACGACGCCACCGCGAGGTTGTGCACGGCGGCCAGCGTCTGCGGGTGATTCGCTCCCAACCGCTCCCGCGTCGCAGCGAGGATCTCGTCGTACAACGGCAGCGCCCGATCCATCTGGCCCGCGGCGCGATACTGGACCGCGAGGTTGTTGATCGCGGTGAGTGTCTCGGCATGCCGATCGCCGAGATGTTCTCGCTCGAGCCGCACCACTTCCTCGAGCAGCGACAGCGCTTCGGCCCGCTGCCCGGCCTCGAAGCGCAACCCCGACAGGGTGGCCATGGCGACGAACGCCTTCTGCCGGTTGCCGAAGCGCTGCCGACGGAGCGCGACCACCGTCTCCATGAGCGCGATGGCCGGCGCGAACTCACGCTTGCCGCCCAGCGCAGTCGCCAGCCCGAAGCGGACTTCGTCGGTCTCCGGATGGTCGCTGCCGAGCAGGGCTTCGAGCTTCGCCAGCAACTCCGTGTAGGCCTCGACGCCGGCCGCTGGCCCGCCCGCCCGACTGCGAAGCTCGGCGACGTGCCGCAGCGCGATCAACGTCTCCGGATGCTCGGCGCCGAGACGCTGGTCGGCGAGCCGATGGCACTCGACGACCATCGCCTCGCCTTCTGCCTTCTGCCCGGCCAGCCACTTCATCATCCCGAGGTTGCCCATCATCTTCAGCGTCGTCGGATGTTCGGCGCCGAGGCGCTGCCGGGCCGTATCGAACGCCGGCTGCAAGACCGCGAGACCATCGCTCGCCTGTCCGGCGTCGCGCATCGCCACGCCGAGGTTGTTCCGGGCCATCAGCGAGTCGGGATGGTGCGCACCGACGGACGCCTCCAACAGGCGAACGACCTCGCGGCCGAGTTCGATCGCGCGCTCGGTCTGACCGACGTCCGCGCACACGACCGCCAGATTCGAATGGCTGGTCAACGTGTCGAAGTGCTCGGGGCCCAGCACACGCCGCCGGGTGGCCCACACTTCCTCCAGCATGGGCAGCGCCAGATCGAAGCGCCCCATCAGCCAATGGCAGTTGGCGAGGTTGGCCTGTGCCATCAGCGCATCGGCGTGTTCCGCCCCGCGCAACGCCTTCAAGCGCTCCCAGCAGTCCGTCTTCATCTCGAGCGCTGCAGCCAGGTTGCCGGTCTGCTCGTGCGCCTCGGCCAGGTTCACGAGAGCAGCGATGGTGTCGCGATGCCCGGCGCCCGACCGCGATTCGTGCAGAGCAGCGGCCCGCTCGAGCAGCTTCTTGGCGTCGGCGGGAAAGCCGAGCGTCAGCAACGACGTCCCGAGCCGGTGGCACAGGGTCGCCACGACGGACGCATCGCCGACCGCATGCTCGTCGATCCGCTCGCCGGCTTGCCGCAGTCGCCGCGCGAGCACCTGCTCCAACGGCTCCGTGGCGCGCGCTTGGCGGATGTCGAGGTCGCTGAAGACCGAGAACAGCAACTCACTGCCGGCCTCGATCTGCGTCAACCGTCGCTGCGTCTGCTCCTTGGCGATGCGCTCGTTCTCGGCCGACGCCTGTGCCTGCTCACGGGCACGCTGTTCCCCGGCGGCGCGTTCGCTCTCGCGCTTCTCGGCCGCCTGGGCGAGGACCTGCTGGGCGCGGGCCTCGTACATGCCGAGCGTCGTGCCGACGATGCCGGCCAGCAGCGCCAGCACGAGCAGGGCCGCACCCACCACGGCCGCGCGATGCCGGCGAACGAACTTCTGCACGCGGTACCACCGACCTGGGGGCCGCGCCACGACCGGCTCGTGCGCGAGGAACCGCCCGATGTCGGCAGCGAAGTGCAGCGGGCTCTCGTAGCGCCGAGTTGGCTCCTTCTCGATCGCCTTCATCACGATCCAGTCGATGTCGCTGCGCAGCCAACGCCGCAGCGCCGCCGGGTCGAGCGCGCGACTCGCGGCAACCGCCGGCAGGTCGCGTGCGGTACTCAGCCGCGTGCTGGGACGAGGCGGATCCACTTCGCGGACCATGCGCAGCATCTCCAGCAGCGCGCCGCGTTCGAACTGGCTCGCATCGAGCGGCGGCGACCCGACGAGCAACTCGTACAGGACCACGCCGAGGGCATAGACGTCCGTGCGCGTGTCGAGATCGCCCGACGACGGATCGGCCTGCTCGGGACTCATGTAGGTCGGCGTGCCGACGATGGCCCCGGTGTCGCCGAACGTCTGGTCCGTCAGCGCCTGCCCGATCGCCTTGGCGACGCCGAAGTCGATCACCTTGGGCACCGGCCGGCCGTCGACCTCGGTCACGAGGATGTTGCCCGGCTTGAGGTCGCGATGGATGACGCCCTTCTGGTGCGCGTGCTGGACAGCCTGGCAGATCTGCACGAACAGCTCGAGCCGCGTCCGCACGCCGATCTGCCGCTGATCGCAGTAGTCCGTCAGCGGCAGGCCGGTGACCAGTTCCATCGCGAACCACGGCTCGCCCCGTTCGGTGGTTCCGCCGTCGTGCACACGCGCGATGCCCGGATGGTCCATGCGCGCGAGCGCTTGCCGTTCGGCTTCGAAGCGGCGCACGATCGCCGCCGACTCGATGCCGGAACGGATCAGCTTGATCGCGACGCGCCGCCGCACCGGGGCGTGCTGCTCGGCGATCCAGACCGAGCCCATGCCGCCTTCGCCGAGCTTCTCGACGAGCTGGTAGCGGCCATCGATCCACGTCGCGGCGCGAACGGACTCGACCGGCGAGGATGCGCCCACGGCGAACGGCTGCACGTTGGTCGCCATGGTCCCCGCGCTCGCCGCCGCGGGTTGTGAGGGTCGCGGCGGCGCGGTTGCGCCGGCCTCGTGATCCGCCGCTGCCGAGCGCGCGAGCCACTCGGCTTGCCGCGAAGCGTCGCCGGGGAACAGCCGCGCCAGCTCGGCGCCCCGCTGTGGCGCCGGGATCGCGCGCAGACGTTGCAGGAGTTCGGCGTCGTTCATGCTGCGTCGGGTCGAGGGGAGATCGGGATGCGAAGGTCGGCAGTCGCCGCAGGCCTGAGCCGCCGCGCGGCCATTATCTGTCGCTCGCCGCGATCGCCGCGAGGAACCGTTCACCGAACGACGCCAGCTTCTTCTGCCCGACGCCGCGGCAGTTCAACAGCGCCAGCGGCGTCGACGGCCGCACGCGAGCCATCTCGTCGAGCGTCGTGTCGGCGAACACCACGAACGGCGGCACGCCGAGTTCACCGGCGATCGTGCGCCGCAGGGCGCGCAGCGTGTCGAACAGCGCCTGCTCCGTCGGCGACAGTTCGGGAACGTCGTCGGCTGCCGCCGCGACGCTCCGGCGAGCGTCCTCGCGCCGCCGGCGTCCACGCGCCGTCAGCGCTTGCTTGGGCATGCGCAACTCGGCCTCCACTTCGCCGCGCAGCACGCGCGGCGCGTCCGGCCCGAGCGCCAACGTCGGATACTCGCCGTCGCTGCGCACCAGCAACTCCGCGTCGATCAGCTGGTCGACGAAGTTGCCGAGCCGACCCGCCGGCAGCCCCTTGCACACCCCGAACGTCGGCAGCCGATCGTGGCCGCGTTGCAGCACCCTCTCGCTGCGGCTGCCGCGCAGCACGTCGATCACGTAGCCAGCACCGTAACGCTGCCCCGTGCGCGCGACCGCCGAGAGGATCTTCTGCGCCAGCACCGGCCCGTCGGGCACCGGCTCGAGTTCGTCGAGGCAGACATCGCAGGCGCCGCAGTTGCCCGCCTCGTAGGCCTGCCCGAAGTACTCGCTGATCGCACGATGGCGGCACCGCGCGCGGCCGGCGAAGCGCTGCATCTGCGCGAGCAGCCCGAGTTGCGCCTCGAGCGCCGCCGGATCGCCGCCGCTCTCGGCGCTGCTGCGCTCCATCACCGAGCGCCACTTCGCGGCATCGGCCGCCGAGTAGAGCAGCAGGCACTCGGCGGGCATGCCGTCGCGCCCGGCGCGACCGGTCTCCTGCTGGTAGGCCTCGAGGCTCTTCGGCATGCCGGCGTGCACGACGAGCCGCACGTCGCTGCGGTCGATGCCCATGCCGAACGCGACCGTCGCGACCACCACGTTCACGCGTTCGGCCCGGAAGTCGGCGGAGAGCTGCGTGCGTTCGCCGGCCGGCAAGCCCGCGTGGTAGGCGCGCGCGTCGATGCCCTGCTGCTGCAAGGCACTCGCGAGCGCTTCGGTGTCCTTGCGCGCGATGCAGTAGACGATCGCCGCCGCGTCGGGATGGCGGCGGATCGCCTGGCCGACCTGCGCCTCGAGATCCTGCCGCGGCAGCACGCGGTAGGTCAGCTCGGGGCGATCGAACGTGCCAACGCACACGACCGGATCGGCGAGGCGCAGCTGCTCGGCGATGTCGGCGCGCACGCGCGGCGTCGCCGTCGCGGTGAACGCCTGGAACGGCACGCCGGGAAACTGCTCGCGCAGCTCGGCAAGGCGCCGGTACTCCGGCCGGAAGTCGTGCCCCCACTGGCTGATGCAGTGCGCCTCGTCGATCGCGAACGCGGCGACGTTCTGGCCGCGCAGCCAGCGCAGGAACGCCTCCTGGAACAGCCGCTCGGGAGCGACGAAGAGCAGCCGCAGCGATCGGTCCGCAGCCATGCGCCGCAGTTCGGACCGCGCATCCGCCGCCAGGTTGCCATGCACCGCCGCCGCCGGCACGCCGAGCAGCCGCAGGCCGTCGACCTGGTCCTGCATCAAGGCGATCAGCGGCGACACCACCACGACCAGCCGGTCGAGCAGGAGCGGCGGCAACTGGTAGCACAACGACTTGCCGCCGCCGGTCGGCAGCACGACGAGCGCGTCACGCCCGTCGAGCGCGGCGTCGATCGCCTCGCGCTGCCGTTCGCGCAGCAGCGCGAAACCGAACCACCGCTGCAGGGCCGCGGTGATCGCGGCATCCCGCGCAGGCGCGCTGGCCAGGTCCGGCGAACTCATGGCCGCCGTTCGTAGCGAACCGACGGCGCGACTGCACGCGCGCAGATCGTCCCATCACCCGCCCGCAGCGCCGCGCAGCATCCCGGCGGCGCGGCGATGCCGCAGGCCCTCGATCACGTAGACGAGTAGACCCGCCCAGATCCACGCGAAGCCCTGCGCGCGGCCGCCGTCGAACGGCTCGTGGTAGACGAGCCAGCCGAGCACGAACTGGATCGACGGCGACAGGTACTGCAGGAGCCCGAGCGTGGTCAGCGGAATGCGCGCCGCGGCGAATGCGAACCAGACCAGCGGGATTGCAGTGATCCAGCCCGACGACACCAGCAGCAGCGGATCGACGAAGCCACCGCGGGCCAGCGCACCACCGCCGTGCACGACGAGCCAGCCGACCGCGAGCGGCGCGAACAGCAGCGTCTCGACGGCGAGCCCATCGATCGCCGGCATCGGCGACCGCTTGCGCACGACCCCGTAGAGCGCCCACGTGATCGCCAGCAGCAACGCCATCCACGGCAGATGACCGACGGCGACGATCAGCCACGCCACGCCGACCGTCGCGAGCGCGATCGCCAGCCACTGCAACGGCCGTGGCCGTTCGCCGTGCAGAAGCGCGCCGGCGGCAACGTGGAACAGCGGCACCAGGAAGTAACCGAGGCTCGCTTCGAGCAACTGCCCGCGCCCGATCGCCCACAGGAACACGAGCCAGTTGCCCATGAGCAGCGCACCGGTCAGCGCGTTCACCGCGAGCAGGCGCCGACTCGCGAGCAACTTCAGCACGCCGATCAGGCGTCCCTGCGCCGCGAGCACGACGAGCAGGAACAGCAGCGACCACACGGTGCGCTGCGCGACGAGTTCGAGCGCGTCGACGTGGCCGAGTTGCTTCCAGAAGATCGGGACCAGGCCCCAGAACAGGAAGCAGCCGGCACCGGCGAACAGGCCACTGCGATGCGCAGGGTGGACGGGGGCTCGCGGCACGAAGGCGCGAACGTTGGCGGCGCCTGCCGATGTCGTCAACACGCGATCCAACGGTGCGATGGACGTGACACGACCGCCCGCGACGTGGGCCCGCAGGTGAGGTGCCGAGCCAGCCGAAAATGCACCCCATGACCGAGGACGACTGGGCGCCGCTGCCAGCGGAGCGACTCTGCGAACGTCCCGGTGACGTCGTCGATCTCACGCCGCGCAAGCCCAAGCCACCAGCGCCGCCGCCGCCACCGCCGCCGGCACCACCGGACCCGGCCGCGGAGCGTGCACTCGCCGAGTTGAAGCAGCGGATCGCGCGGCAGCCGGCCGCGACGAGCCTCATCGCGCAGGCGGGGCGCGACGAGCAACGGGCCGCGCGGCGCATGAAGGCCGCCGGCGACGCGCGGCTCGCCGCGACGCTCGCACACGCCGACGATGCCCAAGCACAGCCCGTGGTCGAGTACGACGCCGGAACCGACGGTCGCGACTCGCGCGAAGAGAGCGAGTGGTTCCGCGCGCTGCCGCCGGCCGAGCAGGAACGGCTGCACACGTCGTGGGCAGGCAAGCGCTCGCAAGCGATCGACTCCGCCGTCGGCCAGCGCACCCACCGGAACCGGCGGTTCGTCGCGGCCGTCGTCGTCTTCGTCGCCGCGATGTTCCTCGGCACCGGCGCCTTCTGGCACGCGACGATCGCCGCCGGGATCGTGTGCGGAATCTGGTGGCGGCACGCGTCGCCCGACCGCTTCCTGGATCCCCTGCGGGCGCTGGGCTGCCTCTATGCGATGCACGCCATCGCGATGGTCGCGCAGCAACGCTTCGTGACCGGCCCGTTCTGGGACAGCATCCTGGTCTGCGCTTTCGCGGCGCTCATCGGCTTCGACGGCGAGTGCCGACGCAGCGGCGGCTTCGACGCACGCTGAACGTCGAGGACCGCACCAGCCTCTGCCGAGATCACTCGGCGAGGTAGACCTTGCGGTCGTCGCGGCGCGCGAACAGTTGCGCGAACCGTTCCGCATCGAGCCCACGATCGCCGAGCAGCACCGCGGGCCGCGCGGGACCCTGGAAGTCGGCGGCCCACCGCGCCGTGGCCCGTTCGCCGAACGCGCGCGCCATGGCGCCTTCGGCGAGCCAGTCGTAGCCGTCGAGCTCCGCGCCACCCGGCAGCGACCGCAGCCCCTTCGCCGCGTTCCAGCGCACGACGTAGTACGGATCGTCGAGCAGCCGCGCGAAGTACGGCGCGAGCCAATCGCTGCCCGCGGTCGAACGCGCCTCGCTGCGGCCAGCCCCCCACGCCGCGAGCATGCGCAGTCCGGCGTCGCCGGTGAGCAACCATCGCGCGCCCGCGGCAACGTCGCGCTGCTCGTCGTCGAGCGTGGGCATGTCCGCCCCCCAGTGGGTCGCCAACTGCTCCGCGGTCCACTGCAGCGTGCGGTCGAGGTGGCACAGGTTGCACGCGTTCGGCCGCCCGGTCGCGAGCTCCTTCTGCACCGAGGGGCTGGTGATCTGGTGGCTGCGCGAGGCCTTCATCAGCCCGACCGAAGTGTGCGGCATGTGGCACTCGTAGCAGTTGCTGCCGATCGAATCGGGGGCATGCCGCGTGTGCGCGCGCAGGGCGTCCGGCGTGGCGAACTCGGCGTGGCACTGCGTGCAGGCGGCGTTGCCGCGCATGCCGTCGCGCAGCTGGTCGTCGCGCCACGGCGCCGACGCACCCTCGGCCGGGTGCATCTCATGGCACGACGTGCAGTCGAGCTGGCGGCTGCGATCGCCATGCGTGAAGCACGGCGACTGCCGCAGGCCGTTGAACTCGCGGCCCGACAGCCGCACTTCGCCGTCGGACCAGAACGAGCTGGCGAAGAAGTTCGTGTTCTTGCGCAGTTCCGCGGCGAGCTCCGGCGCGTCGCCGTCGCCCGTGCCGATCACGAGGTGCGTCGCATGCAGGTCGCCGCCAGGACGGAACGGCGAGCCAGCGTCGCGCCAGGCGTCGTGATGCTGCTGCCGCAGGATCGACACCGCGTGGCATTGGCCGCAGGTCTCGGCCGAACGTGCGGGCGCCAGCGTGCCCGGATGCACGGCGGTCGGATCGTCGCCGCGTACCCGGGCGGCATAACGCCGCCACGGCAGCTGGTTCGCCGCGACGTGCGCGGCACCGGGGCCATGGCACGCCTCGCAAGCGATGCCGAGCTCGCCGACGTGCGTGTCGTTGTGGCCGATGTCGAGCCGCGGGCGCACGTTCGTCGCGTGGCAGGACGAGCAGCTCTGGCTCCAGGCGCCGGGTTCTGGCGGATCGCGGTACTCGGGCGGCAGCACGAACACGCTGGTCAGCGGCAGCCACACCCGCTCTTCGATCTTCCAGCACATCGGCATCGGCGCCAGTTCGCGACCGTTGCCCGTCGAGTACCAGAACACCTGCAGATGGTGCGAGCCGGTGAGCTGCTCGATCGGGCGCTCGACCGCGGCCGGCTGCAGGCCGCCGCGCTCGAATCTCGTCCACAGCTGCTCACCGCGCCACTCGAGCACGACCGGCTTGCCCCACCAGTCGAGCTCGACGCGCTCGAACGTCGGCGCCACGGTCGCGCGCGACGGTCGCTGCGTCATCGTGCGATGGAACGACTCGTGCCACGTGCCGTGTTCTGCCGGGTGGCACGAACGGCACGTCGCCGAGCCGACGTAGTCGTCGGTGGGCGCGACCAGCGGACTGGAGCCCGACGCCGGCGCCACGTCGCGGCGGAACGCCAGCGAGCCGACCAGTGCGAGAGCCACGACGATCGGCAGGGACCACTGCATCGGCGGCGCAGAATCTAGCGCGCGCGAGCGTGGAAGGCGCGCCGCGCCCCGGCAGTGCGCGCCGCGGAATCCGCCTCGTCATCGGCGATTGCCGAAGCGACGCCGTTGCCGGAGCGCCCCTACTTGGCACCGCAAAGCAGATGACTACACTGCGGCCATGGCCGACCGGACACCGCTCTCGTTGCTCGCCACGCTCGACCACGTGCTGCGCGGGACCTTCCTGCAGCCGGACGAACTGACGCGCGGCCGCATCGAAGTGCCGACGCGACGCCTGATCGGCCTGGGTCTCGGTCTCGGCGCGCTCTACGGCGTCGCCCTCGGCAGCTACGCCGCGCTGCGCGGCGCCGACCAGGCCGCCCTGCAGATCCTCGCGAGCATGCTCAAGGTGCCGCTGCTGTTCCTGCTGACGCTCGCCGTCACCTTCCCGTCGCTCTACGTGTTCGCGGCGTTGCAGCGCTTGCCGCTCGACGTGCGCAGCACGCTGCGCTTGCTGCTGATCGCCATCCTGGTGCACCTGGCGGTGATCGCGAGCCTAGGGCCGGTGTTCGCGTTCTTCGCGGCGAGCACCAAGAGCTACGCGTTCATGCTGCTGCTGAACGTCGCCTTCTTCGCCATCGGTGGCATCCTCGGCTTCGCCGTGCTGCGCCGCGCGACGCACGGCATGTTCACGGCGGCGGCAGCCGAGCCACCGCCGCTACCCGCTCCCGACGCGGTCGCGGCCGGCGAAGTGGCCGCGCCGCGCGCGCACGGCTCGGCCCGTACCAGCCTCGCGGTCGAGCAGGCGCGGCGCGTGCTCCGCACCTGGTGCCTCGTCTACGGCGCCGTCGGCGCGCAGATGGGCTGGCTGCTGCGGCCGTTCCTCGGCTCGCCCGACCTGCCGTTCACGATGTTCCGTCCGCGCGAGGACAACTTCTTCATCGGCGTGATGCGCGCGCTGCGCGCCCTCGGCGGCGGATGATCGCACTCGCGGCAGAACGGCTGCTGCGCGGCGAAGTGGCCGACGTGCCCGCCCGCGCCACTTGCGCACTGGTCGGCGCGCTGGGCGCTGCGGCGATGGGACTCGCGCTCGGCGGCTCCTCCGGCGATGCACGCCTCGGACTGTTCGCGGCGGTGAAGGTGCCGATGCTGCTGGCGCTGGCAACCGGTCTGTGCCTGCCGAGCTTCTACGTCGTCAACACCGTGTTGGGCCTGCGGAACGACTTCGCGGCGGCGTGGCACGCCGTGCTCGCGGCGCAGGCGACGCTGGGCATCGTGCTCGGGGCCCTGGCACCGGTCGCCGTGTTCCAGTCGCTCTCGGTGCACGATCCCTACGCGCAGACGCTGCTCGATGGCGGCTTGTTCGCGAGCGCGACCTGGGCCGCGCAGCTGGTGCTCGCCCGGCACTACCGGCCCTTGATCGCCCGCGACCCGCGCCACCGGTACGCGGTGCGACTGTGGCTCGTGCTCTTCGTGTTCGCGGGCATCCAGCTGGCCTGGAACCTGCGACCGTTCCGTGGCACCGAGGGGTTCGCCGTGCAGTTCCTGCGGCCCGAAGCGTTCGACCAGAACGCCTACGTCGTGGTGCTCGAGCACCTGACGCGCTTGCTTCGTTAGACTCCGCCACCCGCCGCCGCGGCACGCCCCTGCTCGGCCCGGCCCCGTGCTCGTGTGAAGAACCACTGCCTGCTCGTCGCGGCGGCGCTGCCGTTCGTCGCCGCCCACCTGACCGCCCAGTACGCCTACACCCAACAAGTCGGTCTCGTCACCGGCCCGACCGTGATGAGTGAAGGCTGCATCCTGGTCGACGTCGACGGCGACACCGACCTCGATGTCGTGTTCGCCAACGGCTACGTGCTGAACATCGCCGGATCCGCGATCCAGCCGACGATCCTGATCAACAAGATCAACCTCGGCCAGGGCCTCGTCGACGAGACCGCCGCGCGACTGCCCATTCTCGCGATCAAGGGCACGCTGGTGATCGCGTTCGACGTCGACGGCGACGGCGACAAGGACCTGATGTTCTCGTGCAACGGCCCGAGCCAGCAGCGCCTCTACATCAACGACGGCACCGGCGTGTTCTCCGACCAGAGCGTCGCCAGGCTCGGTACCCTGAACATCTCGGTCGCCGGCTGCGCGTTCGGCGACGTCGACCAGGACGGCGACCTCGACCTGTTCTGCAACGACGAGGCGACGAACGGCCAGCTCAAGCTGTTCCGGAACGACGGGCTCGGGTTCTTCACCAACGTCACCGCGACGCACGTCGCCGCGGCGCCGAAGAGCAACCAGCAGGACGTCGTCGTCTGCGACGTCGACAACGACTGGGATCTCGACGTGATCAACGTCGGGAAGTCGTCGGGCCAGCAGATCTTCTTCAACGACGGCACCGGCAAGTTCCTCACCGTCACGACCTCGTTGCTGCCGACCGGCACCACGCTGACCTACGAAGCGGAGGCCGCCGACCTCGACCACGACGGCGACCTCGATCTGACGATGCTGTCGGTGTCGGGACTGACCGACACCGTGATCCGCAACAACCTCGTGCCGTCGGGCACGCTGTCGTTCACGAGCCTGACCACGGCGCTGACCGGCGGCAACGGCGACGACGACAACGAGTGGGCGTTCGTCGACGCCAACAACGACGGCTGGCTCGATCTGGTCAACGGCTCGCTGCAGAGCAACGGCGACAAGCTCTACCTCAACAACGGCGCGTTCTCGTTCGCGCGCCAGACCGGTAACGCCGGCTTCTCGCCGCTGGTCGACAGCACGCTCGACGTCGCGGTCGGCGACCTGAACGGCGACGGCGTCTTCGACGTGGTCACCGCGCAGGGCGAGTCGGGTTCGTTCCTCAATCGCGCCTACTACGGCACCGGCCCGGCCGACACCCGGGCCCCGCGCTTCGTGCGTGTCGAGCAATTGCCGGCGGTCTCGACCAAACCCGACGGGCCGTGGGTCGTGCGCGCCGTGATCCAGGACTCGATGGTCGACGACGGCGAGACGTCGGTGGCGACCGCGACGATGGACTGGTCGATCACGCACACCGGCGGCGTGACGACCGGCAGCACGCCGCTGCGTTTCCGCGGCGGCCTGTTCTACCGCGCCGACCTGCTGCCCCCGCCCGGCGTGGTCACCAACGGCTGCACGATCGCGTTCACGCTCACCGCGACCGACCGCCGCGGCAACAGCACGACGACACCGCAGCAGGTGTTCACGGTGTGCGGCATCCAGACGTACGCCCTCGGGCTTGGCGGCAACAACACGGCGCTGATCGCCGGCAGCGGAGCGACGACCCAGGGCAGCACCGTGACGATCGCGTGGAGCGCCGCCGGCCCGTCGACGCCCGGCGTGCTGGCGCTGTCGCTGGGCCGTGGCCTGGTCGTGCTGCCGCAGGGAACGCTCGTCGTCGACCCGGGCTCGCTGGTCACGATCGTCGGCATCGGCACCGATGCCGCGGGCAGCGGGTTCGTCGACCTGCCGGTCCCGACCTCGCCGCCGCTGGCCGGCTTGCGAGTCGCATTCCAGGGGCTGTTCGACCTGCCGTTCTCGCTGACCAACGGTGTCGACGTGGTGATCTGCCCCTGACGCGGTCGACCCGGCTCAGCGGCGGATCGTGAACGCAGGCTCGCGGCGCGTTCCGTCGATGCCCTCCCAGACCAGCGCGTCGACGCGCCCGAACGTCGGCCCGCGGCGAAGCCACTCGGCGAACGCGTCCAGTGCTTCGGGCGTGCCGTCGGCTTCCCCGACCACCGCGCCATCGGCGCGGTTCTCGACGTAGCCGACGAGCCCGAGCTTCTCGGCCATCGCCCGTGCGTGCGCGCGGAAGCCGACGCCCTGCACCCGGCCGGTGACCTCGAAGCGACAGCGCATGCGTCGATCGTGCCGCGAGTGACGCCGCGATGACACACCGCGGGAACGCGCAACGCATGGTTGGCGCCGAAACGCAGTCCCGCACCCCACCATGATCCGACCCGCTCCACTCCTCCCCGCCGCGCTCGCTCTCGCTCTCGCGGCGTCGACCGACGCCCAGACGTTCGTCGCGCTGCCCGCCACCGCGAATCCGGGCTTCGAACTGCCCGGCTACACGCTGGTGCCGTTCATGCAGCCGAACAGCCGCGTGCAGGCGTTCTACGACGCCGCCGAGGTCGGCGCGCCGTTCGTTGCCGACCGCCTCGAACTGCGCCACGACGGACCGATCCCGCAGGTCGGCGCACCGGGCCCGTTCTCGATCAGCAACCTCGAGATCCGCATCGGCGTGTCGAGCGTCCCCACGCCGACGGCCCGGTTCGCTGGCAACCTGACCCAACCGTTGACGACGGTGTTCAGCGGCCCGTGGACCTACCTGCCCGACAACGGCTCCGTCGCACCACACCCGTGGGGCGGTCCCGCGGGCACGCTGACGTTCCCGTTCACGACGCCGGTGCCGATCGCCGTGGGCGCCGGGCAGTGGCTCGTGATCGAGATCGCGATGCAGGGCAACAACATCAGCCTGTTCGGGTTCGCCCACGCGATCCTCGACGGCGCTGCGACGACGGGCGGGCCGACGAACGGCACCGCCGTGAACTACGGCCAGGGCTGCAGTGCTGCGACCGGCGCGCCGGCGGCAACCTCCGTCGTGACCGGCCTGATCGCGCCCGGCGGCGCGCATGCGCTCGGCGGCACCTCCCTCGGCGCCGATGCGCCGGCAATCGGCGTGTTCGGCATCAGCAACACGATGTCGTTCGCGCCGCTGCCGTGGACGCTGCCCGGCACGACGTGCGAACTGCTCGCGAGCGTCGACGCCACGGTCGGCACGGTGGCGAACGCCGCCGGGACCGTCGCGGGCGCCTCGGCCATCACCTTCGCGCTGCCGGCCACGGCGACGATCGCCGGGCTGACGATCTACGAGCAGATGGCCTCGCTGGTGCCCACCGCGAATTCGTGGGGCCTGGTGTTGGGCGATGCGGTCGCCGTGACCATCGGCGGCTTCGCACCGCCGGGGCGCGGCACCTGGCTGGTGTCGCACGAGACCGACGCGAACGCGCCGTACGCGGACGCGGTCCGGGCCTTCGGCCTCGGGGCCCGGCTGCGTACGCTCTGACGGTGTGCTGCGCACGCGAAGTACGCTCCTGTTCGCGCTGATCCTGCTGCTGTCCAGCGCGCTCGTCGTCTGGTGGACGGCGTTCCAGCTCGGCGCCAGCGCCGAGCTCGCGGCGGCGGCGCAGGCGTTGGCGGCAGGCGACGTCGCCGGCGCGGCAAAGGCGCTCGGCGCCGAAGACGGGCGCTCGCTCGCCGACCTCGCTGCGTCACGGCGGACGATGTTCGCGAGCGAAGGCGTGTTCTTGCTGCTCGTGCTCGGCGGGCTCGGCTGGCTGTGGGTCGCCTCGGTGCGGCGCGAGCACGACGCACGGTCGGCGCAGGATCGTTTCCTCGCCGGCGCCACGCACGAACTGAAGACACCGCTGGCGACGATGGTGTTGCTGCTCGAGTCGCTGCGCGACGACCGTGTGCCGACCGAGAAGCGCGCATCGTGGCTGGCGAACGGCCTGCGCGAGGCGGCGCGGCTCGAGCGCGGTCTCGACAACGTCCTGACCGCCGCCGGACTGCGCACGACGCGCGGTCTGCCGAAGCCGCAACCGGGCGATCTCGCCGCGGACGTCGGCACGGCGATCGACGCGATGCGCGAGCGCGGCGCGGCCGGCGACATCGTGATCGCCACGGACTGTCCGCCGAGCCTGCCCGCCCACCGCGATGCGACGGCCGTGCAGATCGTCGTGCGCAACCTGCTCGACAACGCCATCAAGTACACGCCGGCCGGCGGCACCGTGCGCGTGCGGCTGCGGGCCGATGGCGGCGACGCGGTGCTGGAGGTTGCCGACGACGGCCGCGGCCTCGACGCCGAGGAGCTCGCGCGAGCGTTCGAGCCATTCTGGCGCGGCAGCGACGCCGCCACGGGCGGCACCGGGCTCGGGCTGCACCTCGTGCGCGAACTCGTCGCCGCGCACGGCGGCAGCGTCGCTGCCGCGAGTGCAGGTCGCGACCGCGGCTGCACGTTCACCGTGCGGCTGCCGCGCCACGAGGTGCGCGCATGAGTCGCTGGATCCTGGTCGCCGAGGACGAACGCGCGCTCGGTGAGATGCTGTGCGACAACCTCGCGCTCGAGTCATGGCACGCCGAACACGTGCTGACGGGCCCCCGCGCGCTCGAGCGCATGGCGAAGGGCGGCATCGACCTGCTGATCCTCGACGTCATGCTGCCCGGCCTCGACGGCTTCGAAGTGCTGCGCCGGCTGCGCGCGCGCGGCGACGACACGCCGGTGCTGGTGCTCAGCGCGCGCGCCGCCGACCAGGATCGCATCCGCGGGCTCGAACTGCGCGCCGACGACTACCTGACCAAGCCNNCGCGTCGAGGCGCTGCTGCGGCGTGGTCGGCCGCCCGTGGCCGGCGCCGACACGCTCACCTTCGGTGGCAACCGAGTGGACTTCCGCGCCATGGTCGCGACCTGCCACGACGGCCAGCGGGTCGAACTCACTGCGAGCGAGACCAAGCTGCTGAAGCTGCTGGCGGGGCACGCCGGCACCGTGGTGGCCCGCAAGATGGTCGTCGAGCACCTGTTCGGCAGTTCGGCGACGCCGACCGCGCGCACGCTCGACAACGTGGTGCTGCGCCTGCGCAAGCTGTTCGAGGCCGATCCGGGAGCACCCCGGCACCTGCACACGGTGCGCGGCATCGGCTTCCGTTTCGATCCCTGAGCGGATCGCGTCGTTCGCATCCTCGCGGGCGATGACGTAATGTCGCCACCTCCGGCCACACTGCCACGATCATGAACTACCGTCACCAGCTGTCGTTGTTGTCCCTGTTCTGCCTTGCCGCCCCCCTCAGCGCCCAAGGCGAAGTCGACCTCCGCACCACCGCCAAGAAGGGCGCATCGGTGTGGCTGCTCCAGGAGCAGAAGCAGGAGTCGACGATCGACATGGGCGGCCAGGAGATCGAGACCTCGCAGACGACGACGCGGACCGTGCACGTGACGGTCAAGGACGTCGACGACAAGGGCAACCTCGTGGTCGAGACCAAGATCGTGCGCGCCCAGGGGGCGGCCACGATGCCCATGGGCATGGGCGACTACGAGTTCGATTCGGCCACCGAGAAGCCCGCGGAAGCCGGCGCCGCGGAAGAGGACGAAGGGGGCTTCGGCAACATGGGTGCGATGATGAAGAAGATGCAGATGGCCGGCGTCGGCAAGTCGTTCACCGCGAAGGTGAGCCCCTACGGCAAGGTCGTCGAGTTGACCGACGGCGTCGCGGAGATCGTCGGCGACGACGGCGCTGGGATGATGATGGGCGGCGGCATGGGCAAGAGCACGCTGACGCAGATGGTCGAGACGGCGTTCGGCGTGCTGACCGACAAGCCGGTCGCCGTCGGCGGCAAGTGGGAGCACAAGCAGAAGGACACGGATGGGCGCATGCCCGCCGAACACACGGTCGAGATGACGCTGACGAAGGCCGACGCCGAAGCGCTCGAGATCACCGCCACCGGCACGGTCACCAAGCCCGAGTCGAAGGGCGACCCCGCCGCCGAAGCCGGCAGTGAAGAAGAGGAAATGGCGCGCCAGATGATGAAGGACATGAAGATGAAGAACGGCAAGATCGTGGGCTCGCAGAAGATCTCGCGCGTGGACGGGTTCGTGATCGAGGCCACGAACACGATGTCGATGGACGTCGAGATGGAAAGCCCGATGGGCGAGATGGCGATGACCGTGAAGGCCGTCAACACGACCAAGCGCACAACGGCCGAGGCGGCGATGGCCGTCAAGAAGGCCGAGTCCGCGAAGGAGCCCGCGAAGGAAGAAGTGGTGAAGGAAGCCGGCAAGTGAAGCCAGCCTCGGTCTGCCGGCTCCCGCCGCGACCGAGCGAGCGCCGATAGCAGCCCCCAGCGTCGCCGGCCGCAGTTCCGCGGCCGGGCGTAGCTCTCCCCACCTGCGATGCCCGAACGCGAAACCCTGCACGTCGCCGAACTGCACGGCGACGGCATCTCGGCCGAGTTGTCGGCCAGCGTGCACGCCGTTGCCGCGGCACTGCCGCTGCGCGTGCAGTTCCATCCCGTCGACCTGACGCTCGCGTCCCGACGCAAGGACGCCGCGGCCTGCTACACCGCGGCGCTCGCAGCCATGCGGGAGCATCGCCTCGCGATGAAGTACCCGACGGTGACCGAGAAGGAGAGCCCTAACAAGGTGCTGCGCGAGCGCTGCAACTTCTCGGTGATCCACCGTCCGGTCGCGAGCCTGCCCGGAGTGAAGACGCGCCACGACGGCAAGGTCGATCTGCACATCGTGCGCATCGCGGTCGGCGGCACCTACGAGGACGCCGGCCGCCGCATCGGCGACGACGTCGCGGTGTCGATCCGCGTGATCGAACGCCGACCGTCGCGTGAAGCGGCGCTGTTCGCGTTCCGTCTCGCCCGGCGCCTGTCGTCGAGCGTCGTCAGCAGCAGCAAGCACACGATCCAGCAGGCCACCGACGGCCTGTTCGAGGAGATCGTGCGCGGCGTCGCGAGCGAGTTCCCCGAAGTGCAGCACCATTCCGAGTTGTTCGACTCGCTGCTCTACAAGCTGCTGATCAAGCCCGAGGCGTACCGCGTGATCGTCACGCCGAACGAGTACGGCGACTTCCTCTCCGACATGGCGTGCGGAATGATCGGCAGCCTCGGACTCGGTGCGAGCGCCAACTACGCGTTCGACGAACGCGGCGACGTGGCGCTCGCGATGTTCGATCCGGCCGGTGGCACCGCACCCGACATCGCCGGCAAGGGCGTGTGCAATCCGTCGGCGTCGCTGCTCGCGTTCGCGATGCTGTTGACGCACGCGGGGTTCCGCGGGCTCGGCACGATGGTCGACGAATCCGTGCGAACGGCGATCGCCGCCGGCGAATCGACGCGCGACCTCGGCGGCACCAAGAACACCGCGGAGTTCACCGCCGCGGTCTGCGCGCGCCTCGCGGGTCGCTGACGCTCAGCTGCGGGGCCGGAACATCCGGTTCACGTTCTTGCTCGAGGGGAACTTGTCGGCGACCTTCCGGGTCAGCCGCATCGCCTCGGGCACCGGCACCAGCACCGCTCCATCGGGCACCGGCAGCCAGACTGCCTGCTCTTCGTTCTCCATCAGCAGGCGGTCGAACTCATCGACGTTCGCCGCCCCGGCCAGGCGCGCGAGCAACCGCATGTCGAGCAGGGCGGTGCCAGCATTGGCGAACTGACGAGCCCTTCCCAGCAGGTCGTCGGTGCTGACCTCGAACAACTCGGCCAGGGCCACCAGGTCTTCGCCGGTCGGGAAGCGGGTGCCGCTCTCCCACCGCGACACCGCCGACTCATGCACCCCAAGTCGCTTTGCCACTTGGTCCTGCGTGAGGCCACGCCGGGCGCGCAACTCGCGGAGCCGCGCCGCCAGATGGCTCGCCAACGGGCGCGGGACGAGTTCTTCGGGTTGCTCGCTCACGGGATCGGACATCGGCACCAGGACACCGTGCCTTACGTCCACATTCTCGCTCCCGGCCTGACCGAACGGAAGACGCCCAACTCCCCTTGGCGTCGCGTGCTTGGCGCGCAACATCCATCCGATTCCGGTCCGCAGCTTGACCATGTGGAAACTTGACACTTGGTCATGCCATCGCTCGACTCGGCACTACCAAAGGAGACGCCAGATGACACCCCCTGATCTGAAGACCCTGCAGCCCATCGCCTATCGGGCCGCCTCGCAGGTCGTTCGTCGCCGCCTGCTCGCCGAAGAGGCGAGCGAGCGCGCCCTGCACCTGTTGACCGTCGCCGTGCTCGAGGGCCATGCCCCAGACCATCCGCACGCGTGGTTGCGCAGCGTCGCTCGCCGCTCGGCCTTCGCGCTGCTCAAGTCGGATTGGGCGCGCATCAAGACCCTCGCCGACGAGGACCTCCAGCAGCATCAGGCTCCGTATCGCGCACCACGCTGCGTCGGCGTCGAGCAGTTGCGCGAGAACCTGCAAGCGTGCCTGTCGCCGCGGCAGAGCGATGCGCTCGCCGCCGTCGGCCGCTGCAACGGGACGCGTGCGGCTGCGCGTTCGTGCGGCATGCAGCCGCGGGACTTCCGGCGCCACCTCGTCGCGATCACGCGGAAGGCGCAGTCGGTCTTCGCGGATCGCCTCCTGACGGATCCCCATGCCGACAACCCCGGCGTGCTGTTCGAACTCGACACCTGAACGGCATGCCGCGAGCATGCGGCATCCATGCCGCTACCCATTGCCGTGCTCGCCGCCGTGAGCTTCGTCGCCTTCGCCGCCTGGCCGCAGGACCCGCGCCCTGGCTACCGCGACACGCCGAAACTGCCCGATGGCTGGCGCGTGCACGACGCCGATCGGCCGCACCCGCCCGTCGTCGCACCGGCTCCCGCCGCCGATCCGGTGCCGCCGCCTGCCGATGCGATCGTGCTGTTCGACGGCTCGAACCTCGCTGCCTGGCGCGGCCGCGACGGCGACGCGCGCTGGGACGTCGCCGACGGCGCCATGCGCGTCAACGGCACCGGCGACATCGAGACCGCAGCGGCGTTCGGCGACTGCCAACTCCACGTCGAATGGGCGTCGCCGTCACCCGCGAAGGGCGAGTCGCAGGGCCGCGGCAACAGCGGCGTCTTCCTGCTCGGACGCTACGAGGTCCAGGTGCTCGATTCGTTCGGCAACGCGACCTACGCCGACGGCCAGGCCGGAGCGCTCTACGGCCAGAAGCCGCCGCTGGTGAACGCCTGCCGCNNGGCGAATGGCAGACGTACGACATCTTCTTCCGCGCACCCCGGTTCGACGAGCAGGGCACGCTCACGGCGCCAGCGCGCGCCACGGTCGTCCACAACGGCATCGTCGTGCATCTCGACGAAGCGTTGCTCGGCCCGACCTCGCATCGCGCCCTCGCGAAGTACCAGCCCCACGCGCCTACCGGTCCGATCCGCCTGCAGGATCACGGCGACCCGGTCCGCTTCCGCAACATCTGGGTGCGGCCGCTGCAACTCGAACGGCAAGCTGCTCCCGCCGCGAAGTAGGCCTTCACGTCGCCGGCAGTTCGAGTCGGCCGTGCCGCAGCCAGCCATGCACGCGCCGCAGCTCCGCGAAATCCGGGCGGTGCACGTGCATCGGCACGCGCTGCACGTTGGCGTCGTCGCGCGCGAACGGCGGCCCGGGCACGGCATCCGCGAGGTCGCTCCACACGCGCACCGGAATCGCGACGAACACGCGCTCCGGCGGGCCGAGCTCGCGCCAGCACGCGTGCAGCCGTTCGTTCGTCTCCACCAGCAGCCGCCGCCAGTTCTGCAGCCGCAGCCTCGAGCCGTAGCGCGACTTGCCGGCCGTCTTGCGATGCAGCGGCTGGGCCTTCCCACTGCCGCGCACGACGTAGCGGCGGACCGCCTTGTGCCGCAGCAGTTCGTCCCCGTCCCAGTAACCGAACGCCATCGCGCCCGCTTGCAGGAGCACGACGACGCATGTCTCGGGTCCTCCCGGCAACCGCTGCAGGTAGCCGGTGACGCTCTCGCGGGGCTGCACTCGCGGCGCCAGCAGCGGCACGCGCAGGGTGGCCGACGGACCCGCGACGAACGTCCGACCGCTGTCGTCGGCATGCGCGTCGGGCCAGCGCGCCGCGAACGCTTCGACCTGCTCGACGAGGTCGGCGAGGTCGAAGCGCACCGCCCTTCGCGCTGGCGGGTCGTCGGCAGCCACCATGGCGAGGACCATACTGCGCCGGCCGGCAAGGTCCTTCGGCCCTGCGCACGTCCCCGGTAGGCTGCCCCGCGGCGTGCGCATCACGTTCGTCGTCCACCAGTTCCCGCCGCGCTACTTCACCGGCACCGAGTCGTACGCGCTCGCGGTCGGCAGCGAACTCCAGCGCCGCGGCCACGATGTCGACGTGTTCACCCTCGACCCGGCGTTCGGCGAAGCGACCGGACCGTGGCGGGAGTCGCGCGAAGTCGTGGCGGGCCTGCCGGTTCGCCGCATCAACTTCTGGATGAACCTGGGGCGCGACTGGGGCCGCATGGAGTACCGGCACCCGTTGATGGCCGAGCAGTTCGCGCGGCACCTTCGCCAACGCGGCACCGAGGTCGTGCACACGTTCCATCTGCGCCACGTCGGCGCCGACCTGATCGACGCTGCCAGGGCGCACGGCTCCCGGGTGGTGGTCTCGCTGACCGACTTCTGGTTCCTGTGCCCACGCACGATCCTCATGCGCAGCGACGGCACCCCCTGCGAAGGCCCGCCGGACGCCGGCCGCGGCTGCCTGCCATGCCACGCCCCGCATCTCGAGACGGCGCTCGCCCAACATCCGGCGGGCGACCAGCTGCTGCGCCTGCACACGGCGTCGCGCGGCACGTCGAAGCCCGGCTGGGACGTGCGCTCGCGCGTCGCGTCCCTGCTCGAACGCCCGGCCTACCTGCATTCACGGCTGCTCGCGGCCGACGCGATTGTCGCACCGACGGCGTTCCTGAAGTCGGTGTTCGTCGGCAACGGCGTGCCCGCGCCGCGCATCGCGCACCTCGGCTACGGCATCGATGCCGCCGGCATCGCTGCCGGCGCCGCCGCCGCGCGTCCATCCACTCGACCGCTGACCTTCGGCTTCTTCGGCACGTTCTCGCCGCACAAGGGGCCGCATGTGCTCGTCGACGCGCTGGCGAAAGTCCGCGGCGACGTGCGCGTGGTCCTGCGCGGCCGCCAGAGCGACTTCGCGGACTACTCGGCGGCACTCGTCGCGGCCGCCGCACGCGACCCACGCGTCGCGGTGCTGCCGCCGTTCACGCGCGCCGAACAGGCCGCAGCGCTCGGCGCCATCGACGTGCTGGTCGTGCCCAGCACCTGGCACGAGAACGCGCCGTTCGTCGTACTCGAGGCGCGCGCGGCCGGGCTGCCGGTGCTCGCGAGCCGGTTCGGCGGACTCGCCGAAGTCGTCGCCGACGGCCAGGACGGAGAACTGTTCGCGCCGGGCGACGTCGCGGATCTCGCCGGCCGCATGCAGCGCCTGCTCGACGAGCCATCCCGGCTCGCGCGGTATCGGGCCGCGGTGCGACCGCCGAAGTCGCTCGCCAGCGCCGTCGACGAGTTCGAAGCGATCTACGCCGGAGCGGCGAACGGATGACCGAGCGCCGGCACACGCCGTGGCGCGGCTGGCCGCACGCGCCAGCGCCGCTGGCCGTGTTCCTGCCGAACGCGACGGTCGACGGCCGCGGGCGGGTGACCCTGGTGCCCGTCGACGACGCCGGGAACGAGATCCCGATCACCGCCTGGACGCGCATCCGCGAAGCCGCGCGCCATGCCTGGCTGCGCCTCTGCACGGCGACGCTCCGCGCATGCGTCTGGCTGGCGACGTCGAAGCGCACCCCGCCGATCGGCGCGACGAAGCCCGGGCCCGGCCCGGTGGTGGTCGTGATCCCGGTGCTGCCCGACCAGTCGCACACCTTCGTCTACCGCGAAGCGCTGGCGATGCTCCGGCAGCGCCCCGACTGGCACGTGCTCGCGTTGGCACGCGACGAACGCGCCCCCGTGCACGACGAGGCGCGCGCGCTGCTGGCGCGCACGACGTTCCTGCGCCGCGACGGCATCACCGCCGCCGCCGCGCGCGTGTTGCGGTGGTTGTGCCACCGCCGCGGCCGCGAGCTGTTCGCCCTCTATCGCGGCGAACCCGGCGGCAGCGTCGGCGATCTGCTGGGCAAGCTGCCGCTGCGCGATGCCGAGCATCCTGGCAACGCGTTCCTGCTGGCGGACCAGCTGGCGCCGCTGCGCCCGCGCCACCTGCACGTCTACGCGTCGACGTACCCGGCGAACGTCGTGATGGGCGCCGCACACCTGCTCGGCGTGCCGTTCTCGATCTCGTCGTACGTCGATTTCGAGTTTCCGTACGCCCACAAGATGCTGGCGCAGAAGGTCGCGCGCGCGACGTTCTGCCGCGTCGTCACGCAGTACTGCCAGCGTCGCCTGCTCGAACTGCCCGAGGGAGCATCGCTGACGCCCGCTCGCACACCGGTCGTCCTGCTCGGCCTCGACCGGGCCAACTGGCAGCAGCGTGCGACGCTCCCCGGCAACGGCGTCGTCGTGAGTGCGGCGCGCCTCGTGGCCAAGAAGGGTCTGCACGTCGTGCCGGCGGCGCTCGCAACGCTGCGCTCACGCGGCATCGCCTGCCGTTGGCGCGTCATCGGCGACGGCCCGCAGCGCGACGCCCTGCAGCGCGAGTGTGCGGATCGCGGCGTGACCGACCTCGTCGAGTTCCTGGGCTCCCGCGACAACGCGTTCGTGAAGCAACAACTGCTGGCAGCGGACCTGGCCCTGCTGCCCTGCGTGCTCGCGGCCGATGGCGAACGCGACGGCATCCCGGTGTTCCTGTGCGAAGCGATGGCGCTCGGCGTCCCCGTCGTGACGACGCCGGTGTCCGGCATCCCGGAGATCGTGCGCGACGGCGACACCGGCTTCCTCGCCGCTCCCGGGGACAGCACGTCGCTGGCCGACGCACTCGCCCGCGCCCTGGGCGACCGCGCCACGACGCGCGCGATCGCCGAACGTGGCCGCACGGCCGCCCACGCGATGCTCGACGTCGACGACCTCGTGCGCCGCCTGATCACCGAGATCGAACGATGACGGCCGCGACGCGATTGCTGCTGCTGTTGTTGCTGCCGGTGGCGTGGCTCGGCGCGATCGCCGTCGCCGTGCTGCTGCTCGCGATCGACCTGCTGTGCACGCCGTTCGTCCGGTGGTCACGCCATCCTTCCGCCGACGAGGCGCCGCCGTCGCGCAACGCTTCGATCGTGGTTCTGAACTGGAACGGCCTGCACTTCCTGCGCGAACTGCTGCCATCCCTGCGCGTCGCCGTCGCCCGCTGCCCCGGCGACCACGAGGTGATCGTCGTCGACAACGGNNGAGCACCCGTGGGTCCGGATCGTGCGCCTGCCCGAGAACCGGCACTTCATCCGCGGCAACGCCGCGGGCGCTGCCGTGGCGACGCGCGACATCCTGGTGTTCCTCAACAACGACATGCGGGTCGAGCCCGACTGGCTGGTCGAACTGCTGCGCCCGTTCGGCCCGGGCGATCTGTTCGCGACCACGTCGCGGATCGAGATGCTCGGCGCTCGCACCGAGACCGGCCTCACCCGCTGCGTCGTGCGGCACGGCGAGATCCGCTTCGTGCACCTGGCCGGCCAACCCGGAGCGAGCACGCCCGTGATGTGGGCCGGCGGCGGCTGCAGCGCGTTCGATCGCAAGAAGCACGACGCGATCGGCGGTTTCGAGGCCCTGTACGACCCGTGTTACGTCGAGGACGTCAGCCTGTCGTGGCAGGCCTGGCGTCGCGGCTGGCGCTGCATCTACGTCCACGACAGCGTCGTCCACCACGCGCAGCGCGGCAGCACCGGCCGACTGTTCGGCCGCGAGGCCCTCGAACGGCTCGACTGGCGCAACCGCGAGCTGTTCTTCGTGCGGAGCATCACGGATCCCCTGCTCGTGCTCACGCACGCTGCACTGCTGCCGTGGCACCTGCAGAAGCGCGCGCGCCAACTCGAACTGCCGATCGCGAGCGGCGTGCGGGCGATGTTCGCGGTGCTGCCGCGCCTGCTGCACGCCATCCGCGAACGGCAACGCTCGCGGCGCCACTACCGACGCACCGACCGCGCGGTGCTCGCGGCGGTCAACGTCGCGGGAACGACGAGTGCACCGCCGCCCGGATCGCCGCGATCGCCGTCGCGTGCGTGAAGCGCTGCGCGACCAGTTCCCGCGCCGCCCGCGTCATCGTCGCACCGCCATCGGCCAGCACGGCGCGCAACACCCGCACGCCATCGTCGGGCGTCTCGAACCGGCGCCAATGCACGCCCTCCTGCGCCGCCACGGCTTCGGCGCCGACCGCCGTCGACAACACCGGCCGACCGAGCGCCCAGGCTTCGAGGATCTTGATGCGCGTACCGCCGCCCGAACGGATCGGCAGATAGACCGCGTGGCTGCAGGCGTAGTGCGGGATCAGGTCGTCGGTGGTGCCGACGACCTCGACACCCTCGACGCCGCGGAACGCGGCGAGCTGCCCGGCCGGGTCGCGGCCGACGAGACGCACGACCAACCCCGGGAACGCGCGCCGCAGCGCCGGCAGGTGCTGTTGCACCAGCTCGCGCACGGCCTCGAGGTTCGGCGGGTAGTCCATCGCGCCGACGAACAGCAGCCGCACGGGGCCGGACGTGGGCGCCGCCGGCAACGGCGACAACCGCTCGACATCGACGGTGTTCGGCACGCAGACGACGTGCGCGCCCGGCGCCATCGCGAGGGCGGCGGCCCGTTCGGCGTCCGACACGGTGATCGTGCAGCGCGCGCGTTGCACCGCGCGGCGTTCCGCGGCACGGACCAACCGCGCTTCCACCGCACGGGCCAGCCGCGCACGCATGGGCCGGGCGGCGCCGTCGTCGCGCGCGAACACCGAATGCTCGAGGTTGTGCAGGTGCAGCAGCAGGGCCGGGTGCGGCGGCAGCACCGGCAACACGAACGAACTGTCGGCGACCAACAGGTCGGGACGCAGCTGCTGCGCCAACCGGTGCACGACGGAGCCCGCCGCCCCCCATCGACGGGCGAGCAGTTCGGACTGCCCTCGCAGCCAGCACCCGAGCTTCGCGGCCATGCCGCGGTTCTCGAGCCCTCGCCCGGGCAGCTCGTGCACTTCGATCGCCGCTTCGCGCGCGAGTTCTGCCGCCCGCAGGCGGTCGTCGGCCAACACGATCGGCACCGCGAGGTGGACAGCGCCTTCGTCGCGCAGCGCGTCGAGCAACACCCGCGACCGGATGCTGCCACCGTGCGATCGTGGATGCGGCACGTACGGGGCGAAGACCAGGATCGTGCGCATCGTGGCGGCGGCGGTGCGAGCGGCGACCGCAAGGTATAGTCGGGCGCGTGACCTCGCCATCGTCCGATCCGGCCGCGACCGCGGCCCTCACGCGCTGCGCCGACGAACTGCGGGCGATGCGCACCAGCCTCGACGCACTCGTCGGCGAGAACCGGACGCTGCGGGCGCGACTCGAGCAGAGTGAAGCGGCCCGAACCGACCTGGTGGCGCAGGTCGAACACGTGATCGAGCTGCTCGCCGAGTCGAGGACCGCGCTGCGCAAGCTGCAGGGAACGGACGCGCCGGCGAAGCCCTGAGCCCGGCGCGGCCCTAGCCGATGCCGCGCTCGAGCCGCCGGCCCAGCAGCCGCAGGAACGTCCCTTCCGGGCTCGGCAGGTCCGCACCGGCACGCGCGCCGACGAACTGACCCCAACACTGCCACTTCACGTACTCCACGGTCCACTTCAGCGCCGCGGCCTCTTCGGCGGCCGGCAGCCCGAGGCTCCGCACGTAGTCGCAGTGCTCCTTGGTGCCGTGCTCGATCGCGCCCTGCAGGCACGCGCGATCGGGAATGCCGACCAGCCCGAACAACCGCCGGAGGTTGCGGTGGTCGCAGAACGTGCGCTTGCCCTCGGCCCACGCCGAACGATCGTGGCTGTGCATCACCACGGCAGCCCCTTGGTGCGCGAGCGTGCCGCCGCTCTCGATCACGCGCTTGCCGAACCACACGTCCTCGCCGAAGCGCCGTGGGCCCAGCGGGAAGCGCTGCCAGGCCGTGCGCCGGATCGCCGACGCGACGTTGTCGAACGCGCAGAGCATCAACTGCTCGAACGGCGGCAGTTCGGCGAGCCGCTTGCCCGCCGGCAGCTTCTTCTTGGTGACGCCTTCGCCCCAACCCGGCCAGCCGCGGATGCGCCGCGACAGCACCGGCTGGCACTTCGGCCGCGGGATCTGCCGGCACCACACGCCGGCGACATCCGCGTCGGCGAACGGTTCGACCATGCGCGCGAGCCAGTCGGAGCCCTGCATCGTCGCGTCCTGCACCAGCAGGACGACGACGTCGCCGGTGGTCGCCGCGATGCCGCGATCGCGTGTGCCGCCGTGGTCGAACTCCCGCTGCGGAATGCCGACGACGCGGAAGCCACGCCGCTGCAGACGTTCCTGCGTGCCGTCGCGCGAACCACTGTCGATGGCCAGCAGTTCGGCGAACGTCACACCGCGTTGCGCGAGGACCGCGTCCGCCACTTCGTCGAGCAACGGGCCGGCGTTCCACGTCGGCATGACCAGCGAGATGCGCACGGGGTCATCGTGCCGCGCGTCGGCGGCGCGTGCCACAGCGGTCCCGATGCGGGTCCGGCCGGCGGACACCTCGGCGGCCAGCGCCGCACGATCGTCGCAGACTCAGGGCCGCTGCCAGTCGAGCTTGCGACCGAGCATCGCTTCGAGCCGCTGGTTGTGCGGAGCGAAGAACCGCACCAGCCGCTCGCGGATCGGGTCGTTCTGCTTCTTCTCGTACTCGCCCTTCAAGAACACCTCGTACTTGCCCGACCGGTGCTCCGGCAGATCGAGGAACTCGAACACCCGCGACGTGACCTCCGCCGGCTGCGCGTAGAGGTCCTCGCTCGGGATGACCAGCAGCCGGTCCTTCGGAAACGCCGTCAGCCAGTTCTCGAGGAAGTAGACGTAGAGCGAGAGCCACACGTAGCCCTTCTCGGTCTTCCAGTACTCGTCGGCATCGTGGAAGGGGCGCGGCAGCGCTTCGAGGATGTCCAGCTCGCGGGTGAGCGCTTCCTCGTAGGAACGCGCCTCGCAGCCGATCTTGCGGTCGTGGTGGAAGTGCGAAATGGTCTTGTCGACCGGATCGCGCACCAAGGCGATCAGCTTGACGTCGGGGAACTGCTCCCGCACCCGGGTCTTCGCGTCCCAGATGCTCATGTAGCAGGTGCTGGCCTCGCCGGTCACGAACCGCGGCCCGAAGTTGGGCACCCGCGGGAAGTGCGACAGGTACCACTCGACGCCGAACTGCGGGAAGCGGAAGTACTCGGGCTCCTTCCACAGGATCTGCAGCACCTGCGGGTGCTGGGCGAGGTACTCGTAGAGCGACGTCGTGCCGCACTTGGTCGCGCCGATCATGATGAAGTCCGGGCCCTTCACCGCTCCATCCGCCCAGTGCTGCTGCACGTAGTCGGGCCGATCGAAGCGCGTCTTCAGCTCGATGCCGCGGCGCAGGTGCCGAGCCGCCGCGACGGTGTCGCCGCGCAGCGTCAGCGCGTGACCGTAGTTCAGGTGCAGCCAGTCGCTCGTCCACCCGGTGTCGATGCAGCGCTGCCAGCTCGCCATCGCCGCATCCATCTGGCCGTTGGCGACCAGACGCCGGTGCAGGTCCGGGTTGAGCCAGAAGTCATGGTGGTGCGCGAGCACGTTCCCGAGTTCGAGGTGGACCCGCCCC
Source organism: Planctomycetes bacterium UBA2386 (assembly GCA_002343845.1). The sequence continues at coordinate 37,021 of DDSQ01000073.1, forward strand.
CACTGCGGCAACAACGCGGCCGCCCGTTCGCAGGCGGCGATGGCTTCGGCGGGCACTCCGGCCGCGAAGTGGCGCTTCGACTCGGCGAACAACGCCTTGGCCTGGGCTTCGAGTTCGGCGTAGCGCGACGCGGCATTCGACATGGTCGAACCCATCCTCGCGGCGACCGACGAATTGGCAAGCTCTCGGATCCGGCCGCCTCGATCCCGACTGCATCCGACCGGCCCGAACTGCCGATACGAGCGAGCCGAACGGGGCAGTCTCCCCTCCGCCGCCCCGCCGACGATCGTGCGCCATCGCCGAACCGCGCCTCGATGAACCTGCGTCCTATCGTTAGCCTGCTCCGCCCTCGTCCGCCCAGCCGGTCCTGACATGGCAGCCGCCGAAACGCACAACTCCTGGCCGGTCGACCGCGCCTCGCTCGATGCAACGCGCCGCCGCTGCCACCGTGCGGTGCCCGACGCCAAGGCCTGGACCGCCTGCTCGGCGCCCAGCGAAGAACTGGTGATCGACGCCGACGGCGCCGTGCGCGCCTGTGAGTTCGGCGCCGCGCCGATCGCCCCGCCGGGCGCCGCCGACGCGAGCGCCGCCTGGCGCAGCGCGGCGATCCGCCAGGACCTCGCCGCCGGCAAGCTGCCGATGCCGCACTGCAACGGCTGCGCGTTGTGGCTCACCCACGAACTGGTGCCGCACGTGCCGGTGCTGCGAACCGAACTGACGGCCGCGATCGGCGGCGGGGCGCCGCGGCGCCTCGTCCTGCGCCTGCCCCCGGCAAAGCGGGCGTGGCCGCAGGCGCTCGTCGACCAGGTGATGGCCCTCGTCGCCACCGCCGAGCGCGTCGTCGTCGAGGCCAGTCGCCTGTTCACCCACCCGATGCTCGCGCCGCTGGTGACGGCCGTGAAAGCGGCACCGCAGCCGCCAGCGCTCGAACTGCGCACCCACGCCATCGGCGCGGTCGATCGCATCGCCAAGACGTTGGCCGGCGTGCGCGTCGCGAGCGTCGAACTCACGGCCGCCTCGCGCAACGTCGAGGCCGCCAAGGCGGCGCAGCTTGCCGCCCGACTCGGGTGCCAGGCGAGCGTGCGGTTCGTGTTCGGGCCGGAGAACTGGTTCGACTTCGAGGAGACCGCGCGCACCGTCGCCGCGGCGAACCTGCCGATCGACTTCGTCGTGCTGGATCGCGATGGTCGAGTGCCGCTGCGAGAACTCGCCCCAGCCGATCTGGCCATCGTGAAGGACGCCGTGGTGAGCGCGTGGCCGCGATGCGGCTCCGCCACGCGGCCCAAGTCGATCCGCGAGAACGCGTTCGACCACCTCTGCGCCGAAGTGCGTGCGTTGCTGCGCCACACCGGGGAGGCAACGCTGGCGAACCGTTCGCCCGAGCCGGCGACGTCGATCGACCTGCCACCGATCGACCACCCCTGGTACGCCGACCGGGCGCTGGCGGATTGGTGGATGCCGAAGCTGTTCGGCAACACCGGCATGGCGACGATCTCCACCTGGGCAGTGAAGGAGGCGACCGGGCGCGCCGGCGCCAAGGTGCTCGCGGAGTCGGCGTGGCTGCGCGTGTTGTGCCACCGCATCGCGCGTGACCGGCAGCCACCCGCGCTGCTGGCCGCACTGCGCAACGCCTACGCCGGCGAAGCCCGCCAGCGACTGGCCGAAGCCGACGACGCGTTCGTCGCCGGTTTCGACGTGCGACCCTACGGCGGCCCGTGGGCGCCGGAACTGGGTCTCACGCGCGCAGCGCCGCGCACCCGTCCGTTCCCGATCGGCAAGGCGAAGCAGCCAACGCGGAGCGCCAAAGCCGACGTCACGGTGCTCGTGCCGTCGTTCCGCCACGAGGCCTATGTCGAGGAGGCCCTGCGGAGCGTGCTCGCGCAGACCTACCCCAACTTCAAGCTGCTCGTCGTCGACGACCGGTCGCCGGACGCCACGGTGGCGCGTGCACGCGCCGTCGTCGACTCGCGCCTCGAGGTCGTCGTCAACGCCTCGAACGTCGGCCTCGGCAACAGCGTGCTCGCCGCGCTCGAGCGCATCGACACGCCCTACGTCGCCCTGCTGAACTCCGACGACCTGTTCCATCCCGAGCGCCTGCGGCGGTGCCGGGAAGCGCTGCAGACGAACGCGAAGGCCCAGCTGGTGACGACGGGACTCTCCCTGGTCGACCACGACGGCGGCGAGCTGACGACCACGAACACGAGCCCCCTGCTCGACGGACGTCTGGTCCACGACTGGGTCGCGTGGTACGCGGCGGCAACGCCGCCGACGAACCTGCCGGCGGCCGAACTGTTCGGCACCCTGCTCGAACGCAACTTCCTGGCGACCAGCACCAACTTCGTCGCCCGCACCGACTGGTTGCGCGCGCAGGCCGAGTCGCTGCGGAGCCTCAAGTACTGCCTCGACTGGCAGTTGTTCCTCGAGGCCGCAGCCACCGACGTGCTGGTCCACGTGCCCGAGCCGCTCGCGGCGTATCGCCTGCATGCGACGAACACCGTGTGGTTCCGCGAAGGGCGCCGGTGGTCGTACTACCTCGAGGTGAATCGGGTCGTGGCGCACGCGCTGCGTCGCTTCGCGAGCATGGGGCAAGAGCGCAGCGACGCCACCTGCCTGCGCGTGCTCGAGGCCGTGAGCCGCCACGCGATCAAGAACCGCGAGACCGACGGCTTCGCGCTGTTCCTGCACACCGCCTTCGAAGCGATCCAGGTCGACCGGCTCGCAACGACCTCGCCGAAGGCGCAGGCGTTGGTCGAGGGCCTCAACGCCGCGGCCGAACGCGTGCGAACCGCGCTCGACCACGCCGCCCAGACACGGAACGAGGACGCGCCGCAGCGGCGGCTGCGTACCCTGCTGAGCGACCTGTCGGAGGAGCAACTGCGCGTCGAGCGCGGCAATCGCCGCTGGCTCCAGGGCTATGTCGACACCTTGGAGGCACGGCTGCGCGAGACCTTCGGCCAGGTCGACGTGCTCGTCGGCGAGAAGGCCAAGCTGCATCAGCGCCAAGGGGAGCTGGACCACCGCGTCGCGGAGCTCGTCGCCGAGACCCAACGCCTGTCCGCGGCCCTGAAGACCGAACGCGAGCGCGCGGGCGGCCTCGATGGACGCGTCCAGCAGTTGCAGCGCGACCTCGACGGCGTGCGCGGCGACCTCGCGACCGCCCGTGGTGCCGCTGCCGCGATCGCCGAACTGCGGGAGCTCGTTTCCCGCGAACTCGCGGCGTCGCGCAGCGAGCGCGACAGCGCGAGGCAGGAGCGAGATCGCCTGCAGGCGACGCTGGCCGGCGAGGCCAGGAAGGCACGTGAACAAGCCGATGCGGAGGCGACGAAGCTCCGCGACGAGCTGGCAACTCTGCACCGGAGCCGCGAAGAGGTCGTCGCCCGCCGCGACGCGCTGGCGAAGGAACGCGAAGAACTCGTGCGCCAGCGTGACGCCGCGGCCACCGAACGCACGGCGCTCGCCAAGGAGAACGAGTTCCTGATCCGTCAGCGCAACGTCGTGACGGAAGAACGCGATCGACTGGCCAACGACCATGCGGCTGCGACTCGCCAGCGGGACGAGCTCTCGTCCGCGTGCGAGGCCTTCGCCAAGGACAAGAGCGAACTCACTCGTCGCCGCGACGAACTGACCGCCGAGCGCGATGTGTTGGCGAAGGACCGGACCGAGATCACGCACGAGCGCGACGCCCTCGCCAGGGACAAGGCCGAACTCACCCAGCGCCGCGACGCGCTGACCGCCGAACGCGACGCCCTCGCCAAGGACAAGGGCGAACTCACCCAGCGCCGCGACGCGCTGACCGCCGAACGCAACGCCCTCGCCAGGGACAAGGCCGAACTCACCCAGCGCCGCGACGCGCTGACCGCCGAACGCGACGCCCTCGCCAGGGACAAGGGCGAACTCACCCAGCGCCGCGACGCGCTCGCCGCCGAGAAGGCCAAGCTCGTCCAGGAACGGGACGCGCTGGCCAAGCAGCATCGCGAAACCACCGAGGCGCTGACCAAGGAGAGGGCTCAGGTGCACACCCTCGGGCAGGCGAAGAAGGACCTGGAGTCGGCTCGCCAGAGCCTGGTCCACGACCTCGGGCGCACGCGCGAAGAGATGGACAAGTTGGTCCGCTCGCGCGAGTTCCGCTCAGGCAACTTCCTCTGGAACAAGATGCCTCTCGCCTACTTGTCTCGCCGCGGCAAGAAGTGGTACCGCCGCTTCGTCAACGCCAAGGACCGGGCCCTGTCCGTCCTGCGGCGCCCGCGCCGCGCCGAAGGCGTCGCCATCGTCGCGGCCTGCTGGCAGTGGCCGATCTACAGCCACACGTTCGTCTACCAGGAGATGATCGGCCTCACGCACATGGGGCTCGACGTCCGGATGTTCCACTGGGACCTCGGCGACACCGGGCAACTGCACAAGGCATTCGCCTACCTGGCCGACCACCGCACGCAGCTGCAGCCGCTCGGGCCACAGCACAAGAAGGACAAGGAACACTTCGAGAAGACCAAGCCCGGCCGGCTGCGCGCGTTCCTCGAACTCGTGGCAAAGCACACGGGTCGCAAGGTCGAGGATCTCGAGAAGGAGTCGCTGGTGATGCAGGGCTGCACGTTCGCGCGCATGGCGGAACTCGCCGGCGCCAAGTACCTGCACAGCTACTTCTTCTACGACCAGTCGTTCATGGTCATGCAGGCGGCGTGGTTGCTCGGCATCCCGCGCGGCGTCTCGTGCTACGCCGACCACATGCTCGACGACTACCCGTTCAAGCTGGTCGGCCTGCACGTCGAGCTGGCGGACGTGATCGTGGCGACCAGCGCGCGCATCAAGCGCGAACTGTCGGCCAAGTCCGGCGGCAAGTTCGACGACAAGATCATCGTCAAACCCAACGGTGTCGACGGCGCGCGCTTCCCGGCGATCCAGCGGGCCGACCGCAAGCCCGGCGAAGCGATCGAAGTGGTCTCGATCTCGCGCATCGAGCCGAAGAAGGGGCTCACCTACCTCGTCGAAGCGGTCGCCGAGCTGAAGCGACGTGGCCATCGGCTGGTCGTGCACGTGATCGGCAGCAAGGACCCGCACAGCAAGGGCAGCCTCGAGTACGCCGCCGACTTCGAACGCCGCATCGCCGAACTGGGCGTCGAGGAGCAGTTCCTGCTGCACGGCATGAAGAAGCAGGAAGAACTGCCGCCCATCCTGCAGCGCTGCCGCGCCTTCGTCGCCCCGTACGTCGAGGTCGAGAACGGCGACAAGGACGGCATCCCGACGGCGATGCTCGAAGGTCTCGCGTCGAGCCTGCCGGTCGTCACCACCGACTCCGGCTCGATCCTCGAAGTGGTCACCAACGGCGTCGAAGGCCTGATCGTGCCGCAACGCGACAGCAAGGCGCTCGCCGACGCCTTCGAGCGGCTGATCCGCGAGCCCGCGCTCGAACGCCGCCTGGCCAAGGCCGCGCGCGCCCGCTTCGACCGCGAGTTCGACATCCAGGTCACCGAGAAGCGGCTGCACGAACGCGTCGCGAGACTCGTCGGTCGCGCGGTCAAGCAGCCGTGACCCGATGCGGCTCCTGTTCGTCGTCCACCAGTTCTTCCCCGACTGCCGATCGGGCACCGAGCAGTACTGCCTGGCGGTGGCTCGCGAAGCGCGCGCGCGCGGCGACGACGTCACCGTGCTGTCCTTGCACTGGGACCACGACCGCGACTGGCCGCCGATCAAGCTGTTCGAACAGCCGTACGACGGCTTCCGCGTGCTGCGCCTCAACCACTGGCGCCGGCTGAACCCCAACGAGCCGCTGCGCGACTACGAGAACCTGCACCTCGACGGCTGGTTCCGGCGCGTGCTCGACGACGTCCGCCCGGACGCGGTGCACTTCTTCCACCTGCGGCAGCTCGGCTCGAACCTGATCGGCGTCGCCCGGGCGCACGGCGCGCGCACCGTCGTCAACCTGATGGACTTCTGGTTCCTCTGCCCGCGCTTCACGCTGCTGCGCAGCGATGGCGGGCTGTGCGAAGGCCCGCCGGACGGCGGCCAGGGCTGCGTGCCCTGCCACCAGCCCGATCTCGCGGGAGCAACGCCCGCGCCCGCCCCGCCGCCGCTGACCAGCGACCCGCCAGCTCGCCTGCGCGCGCTGCTCGATCGCAAGGGTCGCCAGCTCGCGAACCTGGCGCTCGCCGACGCGGTCGTGGCGCCGTCGCGCTTCCTCGCCGGCATGTTCGCGAAGAACGGCTTCCCCGCCGATCGCGTGACCGTGGTGCCGTACGGACTCGCGCCCGGTCGCATCGCGCCGCTCGCGGTCACACGACCACGCACCCCGCTGCGGCTCGGGTTCTGCGGCGTGCTGTCGCCATGGAAGGCGCCGCACCTGGTGATTCGCGCCGTGCGCGACAGCCGCGCCGCGGTCGAACTGCGCATCCACGGCAATGCCGACGAGTCGATGTTCGCCGACTACATCGCCCGCTGTCGCACGATCGCCGGCGACGACCCGCGGATCTCCTTCCGCGGCGCCTACGGCGAGAACGAGGCGGCCGGCGTGTTCGCCGACCTCGACGCGCTGGTCGTGCCGAGCACCTGGTACGAGAACACTCCGTTCGTCGTGCTCGAGGCGTTCGCGGCCGGCTTGCCCGTGATCGCGTCGGATCTCGGCGGCCTGGCGGAGGTCGTCGCCGACGGCAAGAACGGGCTGCTGTTCGCGGCCGGCGACCCTGGCGCGCTGCGCGCTGCGATCGAGCGGCTCGCCGGCGATCCGGCCCTGTACGCGCGGTTGCGACCGCAGCCGCCGCACGACGTCGCCGCGGACTACACGACCTTCCGCGCTCTCTACACGCGCGGCTGACCCGACGGCGGGCTCCGCCGCGAGCGCTGGCTCAGACCTTGCGCCCGCCGCGACCGAGCGTCGCGACGTTCACCAGCGCGTTGCCCCACCGCCACTGGCGGCTGGTCTTCATCTCGAGCTCCCTGCGCTTGTGCGTCTCGAGCTCGGCCGTGAGCTGCGCCACCCGCGAACGCAGCGCGTCGATCTCGCGACTCGCCGCCCCGTCCGAACCGGCGGGCTGCGCCGGGTGGACGTCGACGCGCGTCGCCACACCCGAACCGGCCAGATGCGCCCGGTAGACGTCGACGCTTCGCTGCGCGATGCCCGTGTCGGTCAGGCGCTTCTCGACCTCGGCGCGGGCGGCAGCACCGCAGCGCGCGCGCAGCCCGTCGTCCTCGATCATGCGCGTCAGCGCGGCGACGAACGACGCCGGGTCGCCGTTCCTGGCCAGCACGCCGGTGCGGCCGTCCTCGATCAGCTCCGGCATGCCGCCGCAGTCCGAGGACACGATCGCGCGACCGGCCGTCATCGCCTCGAGGCAGCTGTAGGGGCAGTTCTCCCAGAGGCTCGGGATCAGGAAGATGCTGCTCGCCTTCAGGCAGGCGCGCACCTCCGGCAAGCCGAGCTGGCCGAGATAGAAGAACCGGGACTGCAGCTGCCGGTCCTTCACCCACGGCAGGATCTTCTTTTCCATCCAGCCGAACAGGTCGCGGCCCGCGAACACGAACGCGATGTCCGGGTACTTGGCGAGCGTGCCCTCCACCATCTTCTGCACGATGTGGATGCCCTTGCGCTCCTCCATGCGGTTGGCGAAGAAGATCAGCTTCTTGTCGCGCGGCAGGCCGAACTTCGTGAACACGTCGATGCCGTCGTCGCGATCGAACATCGGCACGTCGATGCCGTTCGGAACCACGTGGATGGGCTTCCGTTCGCCCATCTTCGCGTGCACCTCGTCGGCGAGGAACTTGCTGCACGAGGTGAGCACCTGCGCCTGGTTGATCGCCAGCTGCTCGGCGACACCGGTCAGCACGCGGTCGATCTTGGGCGTGTCGTAGATGCCCATGATCAGGCGGGCCGGCGAGTGGAACTTGATCGCCGTCGGGATCGCCAGCAGCGTCGTCGTCACCATCGCGTCGGCGCCGCACTCCGGTGCTTCGACGAAGTCGAACGGCTTCTTGGCGTGCGCCTTGGCCAGCACCGCGAACGCGTCGGCCGCCGTGGTCACGCGGTTCTGGAACCACCACGCGCGCTTCTTGCGCGCATTGTCGAGCAGACCCGACACCACGCCCTCGCGCTTGATGCGCGTGACCTTCACGCCTTCGTGCTCGCTGTGGAACACGCCGGGCTTCACCGCGCCCGCGAACACGTGCACGTCGTGGCCGAGCTTGGCCAGCGCCCGCGCCTGGTAGTAGGCGTAGGTGCCGATGCCGCCGAAGCCGGTCTCGGGTGGGTACTCGAAGCTCAGGATCGCGATGCGCATGTCACTTCACTTCTTCGGCAGGGTCAGCTGCCAGCGCCAGGCGTCGGCCATGCACTGGTCGAGGGAACGCTGCGCGCGCCAGCCGAGGCCGGACAGGGCCTTGGCGGTGTCGGCGTACGCGGCGATGACGTCGCCGGCGCGGCGTGGGGCCGACTCCCAGGCTAGCTTCTGCCCGGTCGCACGCTCGAACGCCGCGATCACCTCGAGCACCGTCGAACCCGTGCCGGTGCCGAGGTTGAACACCTCGACCGCCTCGCTGCCCTTGCCCGCGAACAACCGGTCGAGCGCCTGGACGTGCGCCAGTGCGATGTCGACGACGTGGATGTAGTCGCGCACGGCCGTGCCGTCGCGCGTCGGATAGTCCCGGCCGAACACCTTCAGCGGCCCGCGCAGGCCCGCGGCGCTCTGTGTGACGAACGGCACCAGGTTCTGCGGCACACCGAGCGGCAGCTCGCCGATCTTCGCCGACGGATGCGCGCCGATCGGGTTGAAGTAGCGCAGCGCGATGGCGCGGAAGCCGTGGGCCTTCGCCGCGTCGCGCAGGATCTCCTCGCCGACCTGCTTGGTGTTGCCGTACGGCGACTCCGCCGGCTTGATCGCGGCGTCCTCCTTCACCGGCAGCGAATCGGCCTGACCGTAGACCGTGCACGACGAGCTGAAGATGAAGCCGCACTTCGGATGCGCGGCGACGAACTCGAGCAGGTTGACGAGCGAGCCGAAGTTGTTGTGGTAGTAGGCGAGCGGCTTCTGCACCGACTCGCCCACGGCCTTGTGCGCGGCGAAGTGGATGATGCCGTCGACGTCGCCGTGACGAGCGAGCAGGGCCGCGCACGCGGCGCGATCGGCGAGATCGACGTTCGCCCACTCGGGACGCTTGCCGGCGATCGCCTCGATGCCGTCGAGCACCTCGGCGCGCGTGTTCGAGAGGTTGTCGACGACGACGACGCGGCAGCCGCGCCCCAGCAACTCGACCGTGGTGTGCGAGCCGATGAAGCCGAGGCCGCCGGTGACCAGGACCTTCTTCATGGCCGCGTCACTTGCGCGCGTAGCCCTGGAAGTCGCGGTGCTCCTGCTTGTGGAGCACTTCCTTGGGCAACGCCTGGAATGCCGCGTAGGTGATCTTCAGTCCTTCGGCGCGCGACACCTTCGGCTCCCAGCCGAGGATCTTCTTCGCCTTGGTGATGTCGGGGCGCCGCTGCGTCGGGTCGTCCTTCGGCAACGGCTTGAAGACGATCTTCTGCTTGGTGCCGGTGAGCTTGATGATCTCCTCGGCGAACTGCAGGATCGTGATCTCGTCGGGGTTGCCGATGTTCACCGGGTACGGGTAGTCGCTGTGCAACAGGCGCCAGATGCCCTCGACGAGGTCGTCGACGTAGCAGAACGAGCGGGTCTGGTTGCCCTTGCCGAACACGGTCAGGTCCTCGCCACGCAGCGCCTGGCCGATGAACGCCGGCAGCACGCGGCCGTCGTTGAGGCGCATGCGCGGGCCATAGGTGTTGAAGATGCGGATGATCCGCGTCTGCAGCCCGTGGTAGGTGTGGTAGGCCATCGTCATGGCCTCCTGGAAGCGCTTGGCCTCGTCGTAGACGCCGCGCGGGCCGACCGGGTTGACGTTGCCCCAGTACTCCTCCGTCTGCGGGTGCACGGTCGGATCGCCGTAGACCTCGCTGGTCGACGCGACCAGGATGCGCGCGTTCTTCGCCTTGGCGAGGCCGAGGCAGTTGTGCGTGCCGAGCGAGCCGACCTTCAGCGTCTGGATCGGGATCTTCAGGTAGTCGATCGGCGACGCTGGCGACGCGAAGTGCAGGATGTAGTCGAGCGGCCCCGAGACGTGCACGAAGTTGCTGACGTCCTTGTGGTGGAACGTGAACTCCTTCTTCGGGAAGAGGTGCTCGAGGTTGCGCAGATCGCCCGTGATGAGGTTGTCCATCCCGACGACCTCGTAGCCCTCGCGGATGAAGCGGTCGCAGAGGTGCGAGCCGAGGAAGCCGGCGGCGCCGGTGATCAGGATGCGTGGCATCGTGGGTCTCCGTTCACTTCACGCCGATGCCGGCGTAGGCGAAGCCCATCGCCCGCAGCTCGGCACCGCTGTAGATGTTGCGGCCGTCGAACACGACCGGCTGTTTGAGCGCCTTCTTCACGCGATCCCAGTCCGGCACGCGGAACTCGCGCCACTCGGTGACCAGCAGCAAGGCGTCGGCTCCCTGCAGCGCCTCGTAGGCGTCCTTCGCGTAGCCGATCTTGTCGCCGATCATGTGCTTGCTCTCCTCGACCGCGACCGGGTCGTAGGCGACGACCGACGCGCCCGCCGCGAGCAACTGTTCGCAGATCACCAGCGAGGGCGCCTCGCGCATGTCGTTGGTCTCGGGCTTGAACGACAGCCCCCACATCGCGAAGCGCTTGCCCTTCAGGTCGCCCTTGAAGTGCTTGTGCACCTTGGTGAACAGCACGTGCTTCTGCGACTCGTTGACGTCCTCGACCGACTGCAGGATGCGCAGCTTGTAGCCGTTCTCGCTGCCGGTCTTGACCAGCGCCTTGACGTCCTTCGGGAAGCAGCTGCCGCCGTAGCCGATGCCCGGATAGATGAAGCGGTTGCCGATGCGCGGGTCGCTGCCGATGCCCTTGCGCACCTGGTTGACGTCGGCACCCAGCAGTTCGCAGAGGTTGGCGATGTCGTTCATGAACGAGATCTTGGTCGCCAGCATCGCGTTGGCCGCGTACTTGGTCATCTCGGCCGACGGCACGTCCATGAACAGCACCGGATGGCCGTTGAGCGTGAACGGCTTGTAGAGCCGCGCCAGCACTTCCTGCGCACGCGGGCTCTCGACGCCGCAGACGATGCGATCCGGCTTCATGAAGTCCTCGATCGCCGCGCCCTCCTTCAAGAACTCGGGGTTGCTGGCCACGTCGAACGGCAGCTTGCTGCCGCGCTTGTGCAGCGCGGCGGCGAGTTCCTTCTTCACCTTCTCGGCAGTCCCGACCGGCACCGTGCTCTTGGTGATCACGACGAGGTAGTCCTGCATCTGCTCGCCGATCTCCCGCGCGACCGCGAGCACGTAGCGCAGGTCGGCGCTGCCGTCCTCGCCGGGCGGCGTGCCGACGGCGATGAACGCGGCCTCGGCCCCCACGATCGCCTCGGCGAGTTTGGTCGTGAACCGCAGGCGCCCCGACTTGGTGTTGCGCGCGACGATGTCCTCGAGCCCGGGCTCGTAGATCGGCAGGATGCCGCGCTTCAGGTTGTCGATCTTCTGCGCGTTGACGTCCACGCAGGTGACGGTCATGCCGACGTCCGCGAGGCAACTGCCCGTGACGAGGCCAACGTATCCGGTGCCGACGACGGCGATCTTCATGGGCGAGCAGTTCTCGGGGGTCTGGGGCGCGGCGCGCGCCGTGCGTCCATCGGCAGGATCGGGCGTCCGCGGCGAGCGGAATCCACGGCTCGGACGGGCGCGCTTGGACGCGCCTGGACCGGCACAGAACGCCGATGGGGAGCGACGTTCTAGCCGAACACCGAGGCGCTGGTCCACAGGACCAGCACGCCCTTGCCATGGCATCCAGCGTGCGCGAGCCCCGGCCACGCTGCATCATCTCCGACATGGCCGAACCCCGTTCCTGGCGTGTCGCGATCGTTGGCTCCGGCCCGGCCGCGTTCTACACCGCTGAGGCCCTGCTGAAGGCAGCGCCCGGCGGGGTGCAGGTCGATCTGTTCGACCGGCTGCCGGTGCCGTTCGGGCTGGTGCGCGGCGGCGTCGCGCCCGACCACCAGAACATCAAGGGCGTGGTGAAGGTCTACAACAAGATCGCCGCCACGCCCGGGTTCCGCTTCGCCGGGAACGTGCGCATCGGCCAGCACGCGACGGTCGCCGAGCTGCAAGCGCACTACCACCAGATCGTCTACGCGTTCGGTTGCGAGAGCGACCAGAAGCTCGGCGTGCCGGGCGAGGACGCGGCCGGCGTCCATGCCGCGACCGATTTCGTCGGCTGGTTCAACGGCCACCCCGACCACCGCCACCATCGCTTCGACTTGTCGCGGGCACGCCGGGTCGCGCTCGTCGGCAACGGCAACGTCGCGATGGACGTCGCGCGGATCCTGCTGGCGTCGCCCGACGAACTCGCCAAGACCGACATCGCCGACCACGCGGTGGTGGTGCTGCGCGAGAGCGCCGTGCGTGAAGTCGTGCTGCTCGGCCGCCGGGGCCCGGCACAAGCCGCGTTCTCGCCGAAGGAGATCGAAGAGATCGCCGAGCTGCCCGACGTCGACGTCGTGGTGTCCGCCGCCGATGCGCACGTCGATGCGGCGAGCGCGGCGTGGCTGGCCAAGGACGGCGCGCGCAGCCAGCAGCGCAACGTCGAGTTCCTGCACGGGCGCGTGGCCCTGGGCGAAGGCGACCGGCCGAAGAAGCTGCGCTGCCGGTTCCTGGTCGCGCCGACCGAAGTGCGCGCCACCGGCGGCCGGCTGAGCGGGGTGCGTCTGCAGCACATGGAACTCGTCGCCGAAGCCGACGGCTCGATGCGGCCGAAGGCCAAGAACTCGTTCGAGGAGCTGGGCGTCGACCTGATGTTCAAGGCGATCGGCTACCGCGGCATCCCGTGCCCCGGCGTGCCGTTCGACGAGAAGAAGGGCATCGTGCCGAACGTCGACGGGCGGGTCGTCGAGGCTCCCGGAGGAGCGGTGCGCGTCGGCCACTACGCGTCGGGCTGGTGCAAGCGAGGGCCGACCGGCCTGATCGGCACCAACAGCCTCGACGCCAAGGCGACGGTCGAGGCGATGAAGGCGGATCGCGCCGAGGGCCGCCTGCTGCAACCGACCGACGACGACCTGCTGCCGAAGCTGCGCAGTCGCGGCATCGACGTCGTGAGCTGGGACGACTGGCAACGGCTCGATGCGTGGGAAGTCGCCGAAGGACAGCGCCGCGGCAAGCTGCGGCACAAGCTGCCCGACGTCGGCGAACTGCTCGCCCGCATCCGCGCGCTGCGCGGTTGATCGCAAGCGACGTTCGCACGCAGTCCGGAACGTCGCTAGCCTGCCTCGCCCGATGGGCGCCACGTTCGAGCTGTTCGCCGCCTGCCTGCCAGGCCTCGAGCCGACGGTCGCCGGCGAACTGCAAGCCCTCGGCCTGTCGCCGACGAACTTGCGCGGCGGCGTCGCGTTCCGCGGCGGCGTCGTCGACGCGATGCGCGCGGCGTACTGGCTGGGTGCCGCGAGCCACGTGCTGGTGCGGCTCGCCGAATTCCGCTGCCGCGCGCTCGGCGAACTCGAACGCAAGGCCGCAGAACTGCCGTGGCGCGACTGGTTGCTGCCGCGGACGCCGCGGACGGTGCACGCGACGACCCGCGGTTCGCGCATCTACCACACCGGAGCCGCCGAGGAGCGCGTCGGCAACGCGATCGAGCGCGTGCTCGGCGCCGCTTCGCCGGCGGGCGCTGGCGACGACGATGCCAAGGCGAACGTGCACGTGCGCTTCCGCGACGACGTCTGCACGCTTTCGATCGACGCCACCGACACGCCGTTGCACCGGCGCGGCTGGCGTCTCGAGACCGGCAAGGCGCCGCTGCGCGAAGACCTGGCGCACGCGCTCGTGCTGGCCGCCGGCTGGCGGGCCGACGAGCCCCTGGTCGATCCGTTCTGCGGCTCCGGCACGATCGCCATCGAAGCCGCCGGCCTCGCGCGTGGATTGCCGCCGGGTCGCCTACGGCCGCCGCCCTTCGCCCACCTCGCGCTGTTCGACGAGGCGAGCTGGGCCGCCGTGCCGAAGACGGCGACGCCGAGCGGGCGGACCGTGTTCGCCTCCGACCGCGACGCGGGGGCGATGGCGGCGACCGAACGCAACGCCACGCGCGCCGGGGTGCGCGAGGTCCTGACGCTCGAGAACGCCGCGATCGGGGCCACGACCACGCTGCGGCGCGACGTCCAGGCCGAGCACGGCTGTGTGGTGACCAACCCACCGTTCGGCCGTCGCGTCGGCGCCGGCAAGGACCTGCTGCCGCTCTACCAGACGCTCGGCGCCCGGGTGGCGGCGCTCGGCCCCGGCTGGCGCCTGTGCGTGGTAGCGCACGACCCGCGGCTCGCGCGCGGAACGGCCGTGCCACTGCGCAGCGTGTTCACCACGCGCCACGGCGGACTCGTGGTCAACGCGCTGGCCTCGGCACCCCGCCCGTCGGACTGACGGCGATCAGGCCTGCGGCACGGGCAGCATGCCGCGCAAGCGCAACGCCTCGGCGTGCCCCGCCTCGAGCTGCAGCGCCCGATCGCAGGCGATCGCCGCGTCGGCGAAGCGCTTGGCATGCCAGAACACCCACGCCTGCTGCACGTGCATGTTCGGGTTCTTCGGCGCAGCATCGATGGCGCGCGACGACATCGCGGCGGCGGCATCGAAGTCACCGAGGTGGCCGTGGGCATGCGCCAGGGCCGAGAACGCCCCGGCAATGGCGACCGCATCGGATTCGCCCTCGACGTTCTTCGCGGCGATCTGGGCGTCGGCGAGCGCCTCCTGCCATCGCTGCTGGTCGAGGTTCAGCCAGGCACGCTCGGTGAACGCTTGAGCGCCGCGGCGATTGAGCGCCGCCGCCGCGTCCAACGACCGCCGGGCCTCGTCGAGTCTGCCCATCCGGCGCAACACTCGCCCTTCGAGCATCAGTCGCGCGTAGTAGCTCTGGTGCTCGGCGTCGACGCTGGCGACCGCCCGCAGCGCCTCTTCGAGCTTGCCCTCGCCGACCAGGCTCCAACCCGTCGAGACCGGGTCCTTGGCGAAGCGCGCCCGCTTGATCTCCTCGATGCGCGCCCGCTGCTTCTCGTCGGCGTTCTTGTGCAGGGCCTGGACCGCGGAGGTCCACGTCTCGCCGTTCCGCGGCAGCTTGCTGTAGCCCTCGCGCGCATCCATCTCGTCCATGCGCTTGGCGATCGCTTCGAGCTCGGCCGCGGGCAGCGTGTAGAGGCTGCAGTCGGCCGGGTTGACGACGGTGTTGATGAACACCTTCACGCCGCGCTCCTCGCCGTAGCGCAGGTAGTCGCCGAACTCGTGCCAGTTCTGGCGCATCAGGCAGTACGTGAGGCTGAAGTGCGTGCGCCGACGGCGCGTGTAGGCCAGGAACCGCTCGACGTTCGCCCGCACCTCTTCGAAGTTCGCGTTCACCCGCACGCTCTCGACGGTCTGCTTGGTGGCGCCGTCGAGCGACACCGAGATCGAGCACGGCAACGCTTCCAGCACCCGCTCGACCTTCTTGCCCCACTGCGTGCCGTTGGTCGTGACGTGGCACGGGATGTTGATCCCGTCCTCGATCATCATGTCCCAGATCCGGTAGTTCTCCTGCGCGAGGAACGGCTCGCCGCCGAAGAACTTGGCGTCCTTCAGGTGCGGCAGGAACTTGCGCAGGTCGGCGAAGAACCGGTCGTCGTAGACCTTCGGCAACGGCGGCAGCTTCTCGCGATGCGCGCGAATGGTCGAGCTGAGCACCCCGTAGCACATGACGCACGCGAGGTTGCAGGTGTTGCTGACCGTGAACTCCATGCGCGCCGGCCATTCCGCGTCGAGGCCAGCCACCGGCAGTTCATCGAAAATCGTCGCGTAGACCTGGTCGTACTGCCCACCCTGCAGCTGCCACTCGCAGAACTCGCAACCGACGCCGAACTTGTAGTCCTTCAGCGCCTTGCGCATCGCGTTCGCCTTCTTGCCGCGCCAGATCTCCTCCAGGCTCTGCGTCGCGACGTTGCCGAGCACGTAGGTCGTGTTCTTGCAGCAGGCGATCACGTCGCCGTTGGTGTTGAAGTACAGCGACGTGTACGGCGCGTAGCACGCGGACCGGAACGGCTTCTGCGCCATTCCCTTCCGCGAAGCCTCGTAGGCGGCGATCTTGCCTTGGTCGATGGTCATGCAGTGAATCCGGTAGTAGATGCCGGGTCAGGAGGTCCGGCAAGTCCATCGGGTGACGGCGCCGTGGGACTCACGCGCTCGCGCAAATCCCCGTGCGGTGGTGTACTCGCCGACGCCGCATGAACATCGTCAACGCCTCGTCCTGCATCCTCGCCGTGTGTGGGCTGCTCACCGCCCAGGCTCGCATCGACGACGCCGCCAAGGCGGCGAGCCACGAACGCATGGTCAAGACCCTGCGCGAGATCGCCGAACGCGCCGTGCACGACCACAAGTACCACGGCGACGCCGCGGCCAAGGAACTGTGGGCCGAGATGGCGCGGCTCGGCGACAAGGCGCCGTGGAAGCTGCGGCTCGACGCCGCGCTGGCGCACCTGCGCCTCGGCGCGACGCGCGATGGCATCGCGATCCTCGAGCAGGCCCACGAAGGCCTGGGCAGCGGCGCGATCGACGGCGACGTCGACGCGAAGAACGCGGTGCGCTTCTACCTCGGCATGGCGTGGCTGCGACTCGCCGAAACGGACAACTGCTGCGCGCGCAACACGCCGGAGAGTTGCATCCTGCCGCTGCAGGGCGGCGCCCTGCACACGGCGACCGAGGGTGCGGCCAACGCGATCCCCTTCTTCGAACAGGTGATCGCGAACACCCCGGCCGGCGACTACTGGCACCTCGGCGCGCGCTGGTTGCTCAACCTCGCCCACATGGCGCTCGGCCAGTGGCCCGCAGGCGTGCCCGAGGCAGCGCGGCTGCCGGCCGACACGTTCACGTCCAAGGTCGCGTTCCCGAAGTTCCCGAACGTCGCATCGCGCGCCGGACTCGACGCGTTCGGAATGCTCGGCGGCATCATCGCCGACGACTTCGACGGCGACTTCGACCTCGACCTGATGATCTCGAGCTGGGGAGCAGCCGGGCCGCTGCGCTTCCTGCGCAACGACGGCGCTGGCCGCTTCGTCGACGACACGCAGGCAGCAGGCCTGGTCGGCATCACCAGCGGCATCAACATCTTCCAGGTCGACTACGACAACGACGGCGACCTCGACGTGTTCGTCTGCCGCGGCGCCTGGCTCTACGACGGCGGTCGGCACCCGAACTCACTGCTGCAGAACCAGGGCGGCGGGCGGTTCGTGGACGTGACGTTCGCGGCCGGCCTCGGCGAGGTGCACTTCCCGACGTCCACCTGCGACTGGGCGGACGTCGACAATGACGGCGACCTCGACCTCTACGTCGGCAACGAGACGTCGCCCAAGATCGAGGCGCCAAACCAACTGTTCCGCAACGAAGGCGACGGCACGTTCTTCGACATCGCCGCGCGCGCTGGCGTGCAGAACCTCGGCTACACCAAGGGCATCGCGTTCGGCGACTACGACGACGACGGGAACATCGACCTCTACGTCAGCAACCTGCACGAACCGAACCGCCTCTACCGCAACGCCGGCAACGGCCGCTTCGTCGATGTCGCGAGCAAGGCCGGCGTCACCGAACCGATCGAGAGCTTCGGCGCCTGGTTCCTCGACTACGACAACGACGGCGCGCTCGACCTGTTCTGCGCCGCCTACAGCACCGGCATCGGCGACGTCGCCGCCTACCACCTCGGCGTCGAACGGCCGCACAAGGAGGTCATGCGCCTGTGGCGCGGCGACGGCAAGGGCGGCTTCACCAACGCAGCGCCGGCGCTGGGCCTCGACTATCCGGCACTGCCGATGGGCGCGAACTTCGGTGACCTCGACAACGACGGCTTCCTCGACTTCCACTTCGGCACCGGCGATCCGTACTACTACTCGCTGATGCCGAACCTGATGTTCTGGAACCGGGGCGGCAAGCGGTTCGACGACGTCACCATGGCGGGTGGTTTCGGCCACCTGCAGAAGGGCCACGGCACCGTGTTCGCCGATCTCGACGGCGATGGTGACCTCGACGTCTACTCGATCCAGGGCGGCGCCTACCCCGGCGACGCGGCGCACGACGTGCTCTACGAGAACCCGGGCTTCGGCAACCACTGGCTCGCAGTGGTCGCAGTCGGGACGCACAGCAACCGTTCGGCCGTCGGCGCGCGCATCCACGCCGTCGTCGAGGAGAACGGCGTCGAACGTTCGATCTGGCGGGACGTGGGCAGCGGCGGGTGCTTCGGCAGCAATCCGCTGCGCCAGCACTTCGGCCTCGGTGCGGCGACGAAGGTCAAGTCGCTGTCGATCCGGTGGCCACGTTCGCGTGAGGTGCAGGTCCTGAACGACGTGCCGGCGGACCGCACGATCCGGGTCGTCGAGGGCACGGCCGGCTTCACCGAGATCGTCCTGCCGCGGGCACCGCTCGGCGGTACACGATGACGACCTGCACCGCGTCACTTCGCAATGCAGGTCGTCGGGGAATCGAGGGGCGCAGGACGCGCCCCTCGCTCGAGCCGTTGGCTCAGTAGCCGACCACGATCTCGGTGCCGTTGGAGACGATCACGCCGAACGGGTTGGCGCCCGGAGCGAGCGCGGCACCCTGCACGGTCGCCGACGCACCAACGAGGCTCGGGTTCGCCGGCATCGGGAACGGGATCTGCGCCGTGGTGCCGACCGTCGGCAACGTCGCGAACGCGCCGAATTCCGCCGTCGACCACTGCTTGCACCCAGGCATCCCGAGCCCGATGAGGTCCGTGCCAGGGGCCTGCGCGGAGCCGAAGAACACGGCCGCCGCGGGCGACGTGGCCGGCACGTTGCGGACCTCGAGCGCGTAGGCCGAGTTGCCGATGAAGGGCACGCCGACGCTGGTCAGCTGCAGTTCCAGCGAGGGGACGTCGGCGACGTTGATCGGATAGGCAAGAGTGTTCGAGAGGTCCGTCGCACCCGGATCCGCGGACGCGCCGGCGACCGAGTAGCCAACCAGGTAGTTGTTACCGGCAGCGCCCATCGTCACGAACATCATGGTGATGTCGCCCGTCGCCAGGTTGAACTGGAACTGGAGCGTGTCCGCCACGGTCGTCTGGTGGCTGACGACCGCGTCCCACGTCACGTAGGCGATCCCGCCGGCTTCCTCGAACTTCACCGACCCACCGAGGGTGTTGTTGTAGTCGTGCCAGCAGCAGACCGCCGTCTGCGCCCAGCCCAGGAAGGCCGCGAGCCCGGGCGTCCAGGCAGCGCCGATGCCGGTCGGCGACAGCGTGATGACGCCGTTGCTGCTCACGTGCAGGCTGCTGGTCGTGCCGCCGCCGGGAACCGGCATCGGCGCCGACAGGGCGACGGGCGCCGTGACGTCATCGCCGACCACGATCGTGGCCGCGTTCGTCGTCGGCTGGAACATGCCAGCGAACGCATCGAGCACCGTGTAGCCCGTCGAATTGCGCAACATGGTGATCGTCTTGCCGGTCAGGTCCATGGCCGCGGCCGGGCTGAAGAACTCGTAGAAGCTGTCGGGGTTCTTGTAGCAGCCGACGCCGTAGTTGGTCGACGACGCGCAGCCGGACGGCGGCGCCACGAGCCAGACGTAGCCCGGGTTGGTCGGGATGATCTGCACGGTGAGGCCCTGCATGTCGAAGCCGAGCGCGGCGAACGTCTCGAACAGCGTGTTGTCCGTCGTCGTTCCGCCGAGGCTGAAGTCGCTGGCGGCCGGCAGCGTGACACCGCCGCCCGGCGACAGCCCGACGAGGCCCGCGGCATAGGCCGCGCTGAACGTCGAGTTGTTCGTCGTGTTGGCGTCGTAGATGAACCGGATCTCGCCAGTCGGGAAGAGCTGCGCCTGGTACGAGAACAACGTCGTGCCGCCGAAGTTCACAGCGCGATCCCACGTGATCGTGCACTTCGCCGGCGAGCTGTTGATGTAGACGTTGGCGCCGTTGGCGGCCAAGAGGTTGTCGTCCGACCATTTCGGGCAGATGCGCGGCGAGCCGGACGCGAGTTCCGCGGCGGTCGACGTGCCATCGCCACCGCCCGGTGCCGGGGTGCCGGCGTTCGAGAGATGGAAGAAGCCGTTGGTGCAGATGTGGACGTCCGTGTACGTCGTCCCCGCGAACGGGAACGCGAAGCCGATCGGCTGGATCGTCAACATCACGTCGTCGCCGTTGCCGACGACCACGCCAAGGTTGCGTTCCGGGCAGATTTGGGCGAGGAGTGGCGACGCAATCGCCGCGAACAGGACAGAGGTCAGGACTCGATGCATGGAAGTTCGGGACGGGGCAGGAAGAAACGCGGCGGCGAAAGCCGCCACCGCAGGAACGTGGGGCAGCCTACCACGCGAACTCATCGATCCAACCCGCGCGGCGGCGGTCTACGGCTCGGCGCATCGTCGTGACGAAGGCGCGGATCGCGGCGCCGCCAGAGGCGCGCGACGCCCACCTGCCCGTGCCGCCGGCGCGTCCTGCTACTGCCGGAACCAGTCGGCCAGCGTCGTGCGCAGCTCCTCGAGCAGCGGCTTCATGCGCGTCGCCATCGTCTTTCTCGCGGCAGCAACGACCTCGCCGCGTTCGCGCGTTCGCTCCGAGAGCTGCTGCAGCGACTCCGCCTCGACCGCGCCGGCCGCGCTGAGCGCCTGGTGCAACGCTTCGCGCAACTCCTCGGCCCGCTCGGCAAGGAACGCCTCGTCGAAGCACTTCGTCGCCGCCGCCCGCGAGTCGCGGCTGGGCTTCGCCAGAGCCTTGATGGCCTTGTCGACGGCTTTGTCGTGGCGCGACTTGGTCTCGCGCGTCTTGGCCATCGCCTTCTTCCATTCAGCGTGGTCCGCGAACGCCCGGTCGGCGATGGAGAACTGCGGCGCCCATTCGCCGAAAGCCGCGTTCGGTGCGAGCGCCGCGCCATCCGCGAGCAGGGCCTGGGAATGCACGAGCACCGCCTTGTCGAGGAACG
This sequence comes from Planctomycetes bacterium UBA2386, assembly GCA_002343845.1. The sequence continues at coordinate 57,973 of DDSQ01000073.1, forward strand.
CCTGCATCGCCTCGATCGCCGGGGGCAACGCGGCCTTGTCGGCGGGATCCGCCTTGGGCAGCAGCTTCTTCGCCCGGCCGAGCAGGTCACCGACCACGCCGAGATCCGGCATCTCGCGCTGCAGTTCGCTGACCGCGGTGCGCATGGCCTGCGCCGCGGACTGCGTGGAGACCTGGTCGAGCCACTCGAGCATCGATGCGACCTGCACGGGCAGCGGCCAGTGCCCGCTCTGCTCGGTGAGCCCGTCGACGATCTCGAGCCGCACCTTCGCGTAGCCCTGTTCGCGGTAGATCTTGTCGGTTCGGATCGCGCAGTCGACCGGCACCACCGCGTCCGCGCGACCGTGCAGGATGCCGATCGCGACTTTCTGTTTCGCGAGCTTGTCGTGCTTGACGTCGAGCACGTTGCCGGCGTGCGCGACGATGCCGTCGACGAGCTCGGGGTGCTCGCCCGCGAACCAGTAGCAGAAGAACGCGCCTTGGCTGTGGCCGTAGAGGTAGACCCGGCCGATCGGGAAGCGCTTCTTGAAGTCGGCGATGAGTCCGGCGATCTGCTCGCCGTCCTTCGGCCCTTGCACGAAGTTGAACGTGTCGCCGTTGCCCGGAGTGAGGCCATCGGGCGACACGACGATGTCGCGGCGGCGGAAGTCGCCGAGGATCGGGTAGTTCCAGAAGCTCCAGCCGTGGTTCATGCCGGTGCCGTGCAACATCAGCAGCAGGTCCGGCGGGTTCTTGGCGTCGATGTCCTTCGGCACGCGGTACCAGTAGGGTCGACCCTGCGCGCTCTTCCATTCGAGCAGCTTGCCGCGCGGCACCTTCGTCGAGGGTTCGACGATCGCGTCGGCATCCTTCTGCGCCAGGACGTGGGCTGCGGCGATCGACGTGACGAGGAACGCGAGGAACGTGCGGTGCATGGCGACTCGGTCTCGACGATACCCGGCGCAGGCCGGCCCTCGTAAGGCACGCGTCAGCCGTTCGCCCGGAAAGACGCGGCACGCAGCGGCGGAACCGCGGGCTGCCGCGCAGGCGGTCTGCCGATAGGCTGCAGGCATGCTCGTCGTCGCCCTCGTCAGCGCTCTCGCCGGCCCTCCCCAGGATCCGCCTCCCGTTCCCGACGCCGACAACTTCCGCCAGTGGCAGACGCGCATCGAACCGGATGCGACGGAGCTCGCCTACCTGCGCGTCGCCTGGCGCAACGAGTTCTGGCCGGCGGTGCTCGAGGCCCGCGAGCTCGGCCGACCGATCCTGTTCTGGACGATGAACGGGCACCCGCTCGGCTGCACCTGAAACAACGGCGTCCGTGGACGCCAGGTGGTCTGGTCAGACCCCGAAGTGCAGAAGCTGAGCCGCGAGTTCGTGACCGTCGCCGACGAGGTCTATCTGCTCTACCCCGAGGATCCGCACAACCTCGCGCGCGTCGCGAACGATCCGGGGCACCTGCTGTTCAAGAAGTTCGGCGAAGCGATGCCGCGCGGCGCGTGGCATCACCCGGGCACCAAGCAGGGCATCTACATGCTCGGCCCCGACGGCGAGTACCTCGAGGGACTCGGTGCCGCCAGCGGCGATCCCGCCGACATCGCGCGGCGCCTGCGCACGGCTCTCGAACGCTGGGACGCGCTGCGCAAGGAGAAGCGGTACCGGAACGCACCGGTGCCGGCGAAGGGCGTCGAACTGCCGTGCGATCTCGACGCCCGCCGCACGACGTTGCGCGTGTCGTTGCGCGATCTCGTCGGCGACGACGGCACGACGCCGCGCTACGAGAAGGGCGCCTACGACGACCGCAACTGGACGACGTGGATCGGCTGGGCGTGGAACCAGAACTGGTTCCAACTCGACGATCCGCGTGATTTCGTCACCGACGGAGCGCAGCCGCGCGACGTGCCGGCAGCCACGTTCCGACGTCTGTGCCGCGAAGTGCTGGTCGACAACGTGCGCGGCCAGGCGCCGCACTGGGAGGACGGGCACGTGCAACGCGCGTCGCTGACCGTTCGCCGCGTTTCGGCCGGCAAGACCTGGACGCTCGAGTACTCCGGCGAGGCGAGCATGGAAGCGCCGAAGGCGGCGCTGGCCGTGAAGCTGCACGGCCGCGCCGAGTGGGATCCCGCGGCCAAGCGGTTCGTCCGGTTCGACCTGGTCGCGCTCGGCACGCGGCAAGGAGCCTGGGGCGCGAACCAACGCGAACAGCAACGCGGCCCATCGCCGATCGGCATCGCGTTCCGGCTGTTCCCGGGCGAAGCGCGCACGGGGCGCTGATGGAGTACCGCGAGGTCCCGGGGACGCCACTGCGGCTGTCGAGCCTCGCGTTCGGCGGGTGGTTGACGCTCGGTGATCGGCTCGACGACGCGACGTCGATGCGCCTGCTCGACACCGCCGTGGCCGGCGGCATCAACTTCCTCGACCTCGCCGACGTCTACGGCAACGGCGGCGCCGAACGCGTCGTGGGCGAGTTCCTGCGCGCCAACCCCGGCGCCGACGTCGTCGTCAGCAGCAAGGTGTTCTGGCCGACCAGCGATCGCGCCGAGGACCGCGGTCTCTCGCGCCGCCACATCCACGCCAGCATCGACCGCACGCTGCAGCGGCTCGGGCGCGAACAACTGCACGTCTACTTCTGCCATCGCGAGGATCCGACCGTGCCACTCGCGGAGACCGTGCAGGCAATGGGCGATCTGGTCGTCAGCGGCAAGATCGTCGCGTGGGGCACCAGTTGCTGGCGCGCGGCCACGCTGCGCGCGGCGCATCGCCTCGCCGCCGAACTGCACGTGCCGCCGCCGCGACTCGAGCAACCCCGTTACAGCCTGCTCGTGCGCGCGATCGAGAACGACGTCGTGCCGTGTTGTCGCGAACTGGGCATCGGCATCGTCGCCTGGAGCCCGCTCGCCGGCGGCGTGCTGACCGGCAAGTACCTCGATGGCATGCCCCCCGGCAGCCGCGGGGCCACGAGCCGCTGGCTCGACGACTACGGATCTCCTCGCCAGCGGCGGGCCGTAAGCGAGTTCGTCGCCGCGAGCCGCCAACGAGGCATCGCGCCAGCCGCAGCGGCACTCGGCTGGGTGATGCAGCAACCCGGAGTCACTTCGGCGATCTGCGGCGCCACCTCGGACGTCCAGATGCGCGACAACCTGGTCGCCGGCGAGCTCGCCAGCCGTGGCGGCGCGTTGGGATGGGCGGAAGCACCGTTCGCACGCAGGGAATCCCGATGGCATCGTCTGCTGCGGCGCCTTGGCGCCCGCTGACCGTTCACGCCAGCGCTTCCTTTTCTCGCCATCGGGGGTAGCATGGACTGCCACGAGAACGAGAGCTGGACGTTGCGGCGCCCTCGATTCCCGCGACATCCAGCAGCAGCCATCATGATCCTCCTGTCGAATCTGTGCGTGCTCGCCTTCCTTGGCGCCGACGTGCATGCAAACGTCGCCATCGCCGCCGACCACGCGTCGCCGATCGCGGCCGTCGAGCCACAGGGTCCGCCTGTGCAGTTCTTCCCGGATGCAGAGGACACCGTGGGGCCCAGCGGCGGCACGCCCGAGCCGGGCTCGATCCTGCTGCTCGTCGGTAGCGCGCTCGGTTACGGGGCCTGGCGCCTGAAGCGGAACAAGGACACGAAGGAGAGTTGAGCGGCGTGCGAGCCGCCATCGCGGCCGCGATCGCCCTGTTGCTGGTCTACTGGGAGACGCTCGAGAGCTACCTCCTCGACCAGTACTACCAGGAGCACTTCCTCTACCTCTGGGTGTTCCTTGGGCTCGCCCTGACGCGAACGCTCCGCGGCCCGTTTGGCACGCACTTCGCGCTGAACTCCGCACGCAGCAGAGTCGGCTTCGGGCTCGCGATCGCAGCGATCCTGTTGCTCGGCGCGAGCGAATCCGTCGGCTCGAGCACCGGCACCCGCGCGTCGCTGGCCGTGTTCCTGACGGCACTAGCGGTTCTGGTCGTTCCCGGCTGGCCGCTGACGCGCTGCCTGGCCCATGGCCTGCTGCTGCTGCTGTGTTTCGGGCTGCCCTACGCCGTCTGGTATCCGATCACCTCGCACCTGCAGTGGGGTGTTGCGCAGGTGATCGCTCTGCCGAGCCACCTCGGCATCGCCAACTACACAGTGCGCGGCGCCATCGTCGACTTCCCTCACTACGACCTTGCGATCACCGCCGATTGTTCGGGACTGGGGCAACTGCTGACGTTCTCCGGAATCGCCGGCCTCGCCATCCTGAGCTCGGCACGCAACCGCCGTCGCGCCGCGACCCTGATGCTGCTGGCGGTCGTGCTGGCATGGCTCTCCAACCTCGCCCGCGTCAGCGCCTTCGTGTTCTTCGTCGGGATCGGCTGGACCACGGCGGTCGACGACCCGACCTGGCACGCGCTGCTCGGCTTCGGCGTGTTCCTGCCGTTCGTGACCGTCCTGGTTTGGCTGGCCCTGCGCACCCACCGACCACTCCCCCCGCCGGTGGCGATGCCCTCGGCCGCGCGCGGTCGCTGGCCGGTGTTCGGGATCCTCGTGCTGTTGGCCCTGGTCCACTTCGCCTGCCGGCGGCCGGATGACGTGGACTTCCCAGCGCCGGCGTGGTTCGCGGAGCTGGCCGCCCCCCCGGACCACCGGCTGCTCCGGCACGCGTCGTCGGAGGCGAGCGACCGCCTCGCCTACGGCACGCGCTGGCTGCACAACGCCCGCTACGAGAGCACGCAGGGGCATCAGTTCGACCTGTTCCACTACACGACGCGCTCCCGCAGCCACCTGTGCGTGCACAAGGTCGCCGCGTGCGTCGCCCGGCCAGGACTCCAGATCCGTTACGCCGCACCGGTAGAAGTCGCCGGCCAGACGTGGTGGCCAATCGCCCTCGACAGCGAACGCGAACTCGAGTCCATGCACGTCTACTACGCCTTCGAGGTCGGCGGCCAGCGCTTCGACGACAGCTCGGCCACGCAGCTGCACGTCTTCCAGCAACGCCTTCTGGGGAAAACCTGGGAAGTACGACTCACACGAGCCACCTTCCCCGGGCGACTGCCTGCCGCGCCCCACGCACACGCAGCGGCAATCCTCGGGTGGCTCGGAAAACTCACGAAGTCTTCGGGCTGAGTCGGGTCGCGGCCGCGTAAGGAGAGGCCACCACCCCGCCGGATCGGCACCGGCGCCCCCCCCGTCATGTCCGACCCATCCGAACCGCAGCGGACGGCTGCGCATTGGCTATCCGCGTCACAAGCGGATCCCCAACGCGCGCGGACCGGACCCTGGCTGGCGGTGGTGCTCGCGATCTGGGCCGCGGCGGTGCTGCTGGCGATTCCGATGGGGATCGGCTCGTCCTGGCGCGAATGCGACACCCAGGCGATCGCCCGCAACATGGTGAGCGAGGGGTTCGATCCGCTGCGGCCCCGCGTCGACTGGCGAGGCGACACCGATGGCGCCGTCGAGTGCGAGTTCCCGTTCTACCAGGCCATGGTCGCCGCGGTGATGGCGGTGGTGGGCGAAGCCGAGTGGCCTGGGCGGGTGATCTCGGTGCTCGCGATGCTGTTCGCAGCCATGTCGCTGCATCGCTTGTGCGCCGCGCGCGCCGGCCCGGCGGGAGCCCTCGCAGCGACGATGGTGTTCTTGACCGGCGGCCATGCCTTCTTGCTCGGCGGCCGCGTCACGCCCGACGCCACCAGCACGGCCTTGGCCATCGCGGGGACCGCCGCGTTCGTCGAGTTCCTGGCGTCGGGGCGAACGCGCACCCTGTGGCTGGCGACGGCCGCGATCACCCTCGGCTGCCTGACCAAGGCAACGGCGCTGCAGGTCGGCCTCCTGCTGTTCCTGTGGACGCTCGCCGCCGCCCCGTCGCGGCTGCGGGAAGCGAGGCCGTGGCTGGCGTTCGCGACGATCCTCGCCGTCTGCGCGGCGTGGGTCTGGCATGGCGTGCAGCTGCACGCGGAGACCGGGTTGACGTTCGGTGTGGCGTCCGGCGGCGAGACGAAGTTCCCGACCCTGCGCAGCCTGCGCAATCCGGACCACTGGCTGTCGCTGTTCCGCACGACGATGGAGTACGGGTTCGGCCCGCTCGGGCTGATCGCCTTGGCTGTCGTCGCCGTCCGCCGGCGCCTCGACCGCTGCGATCTCGGCCTGCTGCTCGTCGTCGCCCTCGGCCTCATCGGCACGTTCCGCTACAGCTTCCACCACGGCGTCGGCCCGCAGTACCACGTGTTCGCGGCGGTCGGCGGCGCCTGGTTCGTCGCCCGCGTGTGGCCGCAGCAAGCGCGATGGTCCCTGTGGGCCCTGCTCGCCGTTGCGATCGTGGCGCAGGGATCTCTCCACCTCGCCAAGGAGCGAGCCACTCGTCTCTCGTGCTTGGACTCGGGTTTCGCCGAGGTCGGCGCCGCCGTGGCGGCGATCAGCACTCCTGACGAACTCGCCGTCGTGCGCGGCCACCGTGAGCGAATCGACGAGTACTGGCGCCGGCGCACCAACTTCGAGGAGCCGATGATGCTCTACCACGCCCGCCGCCGTGGTTGGGTGTTGCCGCGCGACGACTTCGCGCCGGCCGAACTCGCCGAACTGCACCAGCGCGGCGCGCGCATCGTGATCGACCAGATGCCGGCCGAGACGTCGGCGCCGACCAGCGAGTGGCTCGCCTCGCACGCGGACCTCGTGCAGGAACGATTCGGCCGCCGCATCTACCGCCTGCGCGCATCGTCCGAGTAGGACGTTCCCGGATCGCGCCTCAGCGTGCGGCGTCGCGCAGCCGGAACTCGACGACGACTTCGGTGGTGCTCGCGACCGGCACGCCGTCCCGCCGGGCCGGCACGAACCGCCAGGCGCGCACCGCCCGCAGCGCCTCGCGATTGAGGCCGGGGAACGGCGCGGGCGTGCGCAGTTCGATGCCGGTGACGGCGCCGAGGCTGTCGATCGAAACCGCGAGCACCACCACGCCTTCATGGCCGGCGCGGCGTTCGTGGTCGGGGTACTGCGGCGGGACATTGTCGGCGCAGCGCTGCGCTTCGACGAAGGGCTGCGCCGCCGCGGCGGTCGCCGCGGACGACGGCTCGGGCGTTGGTTCCGGCGGCGGCCGCAGTCGATCGCGCGTCGGCTCGCGCCGCGGCGGCGCAGGCGACGGTTCGGCGACGGTCGCGACCGGCGGCGGCAGCGGTTCGACGACCGCCAACTCGTGCGCCACCATGTCGACCACCAACGCCTCGACGACGACATCGGGGCGGGGCGTTTCGGCGGGCGCCACCGGCATGCTGGCGACCGAACTCGCGATCGTGACGTGCGGCAACGGCGGCGGCAGCTGGCGCCGTGCGTACGCACTCATCACCAGACCGCAGGCCATCGCGGCCGCGTGCACGACGATCGAAGTGACGAGAAACCCGGAACGCACGTTGGGACGCGCAACGATACCCGACGAGCCCCGGTTCGCAGCCGCGCCTACTTCGGGGCGGGAACCAGCCGCCAGACGCGCCCCTTCTTCCCGTCGAACCCGGTCAGCAGCAGTTCGCCGTCCGGCTCCTCGGCGAAACTGGACACCTGCTGCGGCGCGCGGGCGAGCGTGACCACGGCGTGCTTGCCGCCCTCGCGGTCCTCGCGGCACGCCCACATCTTCAGCGTCATGAAGTCGCCGTAGACGAACCAGCCCTGCAGGCCGGGCAGAGCCTTGCCGCGATAGACGTGGCCGCCGGTGATCGACAGCCCCTCGCCATGGTCGTACTCGGCGACCGGCGCGATCGCGCCGGCCGGCACGGCGCGACCCTTGCGCAGCGTGAACACCTCGGTGCCTTCGAGCGGGTTCCAGCCGTAGTTGCCGCCCTTCACCAGGCGGTCGACTTCTTCGAGCCGGTTCTGACCGACGTCGCCGCACCACAGATCCCCGGTCGCGCGATCGAACGCGATGCGCCACGGATTGCGCAGCCCGTAGCACCAGATCTCGGCGCGTGCCTTGTCCGTGCCGACGAACGGGTTGTCCGCCGGGATCGCGTAGCGCTTCTCGCTCGTGGCGCCACGCACATCGATGCGCAGCACCTTGCCGAGCAGCGTCGCCAGCGATTGGCCGGCGCCGAACGGATCGTTCGCAGCGCCGCCATCGCCGAGCGCCACGTAGAGCATGCCGTCCGGACCGAACACGATGGTGCCGCCGTTGTGGTTGCCGAACGGTTGGAACACCTCGAGCAGCCGCAGTTCGCTCGCTGCATCGACGACGCGGCCGCCATCGCCGGCCACCGTCGCGAACCGCGACACCACCGACTGGCGGTTGCTGCGATGGGTCTTGCCGTTCGGCATCTCCGCCTCGCGCACTTCGATGCGCTCCGACCAGCAGACGTAGACCAGGCCGTTCTCGGCGTAGGCCGGATCGAAGGCGAAACCGAGCAGGCCCTCCTCCCAGTTGTCGAGGAACACCGCCTTGCCGAGATCGAGGAACGTGCGCCGCCCTGCGTTCGTTCCGTCGCGAGTCACGACGAACACCTGCCCCGGCTGCGTGACGACGTAGGCGTGCTGCGGATCACTGGCGTCGAACGCGACGAACAGCGGGCGATCGAACCCACCCTGCGCCGGGAACGCGTCCACGTAGGCGATCGCCGGACCGGTGGGCAGACCGGGCTCTTCCTCGTCTTGCGCACGCACGGCATTCGCGAGGATCGACACGAGCAGGAACGGCACGACGCGGCGATGCATGCGCATTGCTTACGCGACCGGCGCCGGCACCGCACGCGCCTTCGCTGCGCGCCGGCGACCCGACCCGGGCTTGTCCCGATCCGATGCGGGCTGTTGGTGCCGAGGATCGTGAACGGCGTTCGCGACTCCGCGGCACCAGATGCTCAGTGCGCCCAGATCCGGATCACGTGGGCACGCTGGAGGCTCTCCTCGGACCGCCCGTCGAAGCCGTAGACGTTGAGGGCCATGCCGCCGACCGGCTTGAGCCACAGCAGGTTGTTCGCCTGGTCCTGCCAGATCACGACCCCGGTGGGGTCGTTGCGCACGTCGGCGAGCGACGTGCCGGTGTTCGCGAACATCCGGGTCTTGTTCTGGGCGATCTTCTGCGCCTGGGACAGCGAGTCGTAGCCGGCGTCGTAGCGGCCGGCGGCCCGCACCGACCCTGGCCACGGCAGGCCGAGCACCAGCGAATCGTCGGCCCGGAAGGCGTTGTGCATCGTGACGCGCAGCGCCGTCTGCGGCATCTGGCCGCCGGGGAACGACAGGCGATACGTGCCACCGCGCGCCACCGAGAACGACCGCATGCCCGGGAAGAACAGCGCCTGCGCCGGGTTGCCGACGGTGTGCTCGTCGACCACGCCGAGATTGCCGTCGAGGCGCTGCAGCCGCAGGGCGATCAAGCTCGGGCCCATCCACGCCTGCGTCAGCTGGTTGTCGAGCACGACGTCCTGCAGGCCGTAGAACCGGTGCGGCGTCGACCAGGTGCCGCTGCCGCTCGGCGCCACCGCGACGAGACTCGCGAGGCCGTGCACGTAGAACGGGCGGTCCGGGATCAGGTAGTTGCCCGCCGGTCCCCAATAGCCGTGCGGATCGTGGATCGCGCCGGGCAGGGTCCAGTAGCGCTGCTTGCCCGCGAAGGCAGTCGTCAGCGGGAAGCCGTCGAAGTACGGCGGCGGCGTCAGGTAGCCGGCGTGCGAGTTCGTCAGCAGCCAGCCGGAGTTGCGGAAGCCGCCGAGTCCGATCGACTTGGGGTACAGGTCCGACGAGTCGAACACGCCACCGCCGAACACGAACTGCGAGTTCGCGGTGATCGTCGGCGGCTGGAACGGATAGTCGAGCGCGACGAGGTCCTCGACGTCGAGCTGGTAGTGGTAGCTCGACAAGCCGATGCGCCGTGGATCCATGAACGGCGTCGCGGAGTTGAGGCTGCGACACACCAGCAACGTGCCTCGCATCACCGAGGTCATCGCCGAACCCGTGAAGTCGCGCGTGTTGTTGTCGGCGGCGACCCAGTCGAGGTAGGTGCCGCGGCCGACGCGGTTCTGGTAGCCGCCCTCCTTGTTCTTCCACACCACCCCGCGCGACAACGTGAACGGCGTCGCCGGCTGGTAGCGGATCGACGCGAAGTTGCCAGCCTCGTCGGTGACGACGAAGTCGGTCATCATCCCTTGCCGGCGGTTGCCGTGGCCGACGTTGTCCTCCTGCAGCCGGATCGTCAGCGACGACGGCTGGATCGGCACGTTGCGCGAGGCGCCGCGGCACGCCGCGGCGAAGCTGTTCCAAAGACCACGCCCGTCGCAGTCGCTGCCGCGGTTGCCGACCACCACGTTGTCGGGGTTGGTGATCCAGAAGCCCGACGCATCGGCGTCGTGCACCTTGATGCGTGCACCGATGCCAGGGTCGCGCACCTTCATCGCCACGCAATCCCGCAGCGTGTTGCGTTGCTCGCTGCCGTCCTCGAGGAAGAACGCGTGGCCCTTGATGTCGACCGCCGTGACCCGTTCGACGAGCACGCCGCAGGTACCGTGGATCGTCACGCCGCGATTGCTGCTGCCGACGATCGTGCACTCCCGCAGGTAGTGCCGGCGTGCACTGACGTCGCCGACGAACGCCCCGCCGCCCTGGCCCTGCGCATTCGCAGGCGTCCACGACAACATGTGCCAGTGGAACGGATAGCGGCCCATCGCCCGGCGCTGGCCACAGCGGCGGAACTCGACGCCGCTGACCTGGGCCGCGCTGGCGTACCCCATCACCATCACGTGCGCGCCGAAGCCGTGTGTGTTCCAGTCGGCGTCGTCGGCGCCCTGCACGACGATCGAGCGCGTCAACAACGCCACCTCGGCGCGTTGGTCGAGCACGCGCGCCGTGCTGGCGCGCGGCGTCCAGAACGGCGCCGGCGCCAGCCCGATCGACTGGCCCGCGATCGTCGCGCTGCGTGGGTACTGCAAGCGGCCCCATCGGGCCGTCGGCAGCGGCTGCATGGTGGCCAAGGTCGTGCCGTTGGCGTCCGCGGCGAGGGTCAGGATCGCGGTCTCCCCGACGCCATGGAAGTCGGTGGTCGACACCGCGATGCGATCGCCGGCGCGCCAGGCGACCGGGTCGGCGAGGTGGAGCGTGCGCACACCGGCTGCGGCGTGATCACCAAGCCAGGTGCGCGTTCGCGAAGGGACCGCGCCGCACAGGCGCAACGTGCCGCCGCCGACGACGTGGATCGCGCGCGAGCGCCCGTCGTTGTCCAGACCGCCGTCCTCGGTGCGCGGCGTGTGCGCGCCGCGCGAACCGGTCAAGGTGATGACGGCGCGCCCCGGGAACGGTCGCGCCTCGGTCCCGATCTCCAGCACCCCGGTGCCGAGCACGTCGATCGTGTTCGCCGTGATCGCGACGTTCGCGTCGATCGCCGTGTGGGCGCGGAGCGTGCCTTCGATTCGCAGCTGGTCGAGCGCGGCCGTCGCCGTGTCGAGCACGACCGTATGCCCTGGCGGAATGTGCACGCGGCTGCCAGGACCGGGCACCCGGCCGTGCGGCCAGGTGGCGGGATCCGACCAACGCTGCGTAACGGGAGACTGGGAGGGCAGGCTGACCAGGCCGGTCAGCACGATGCCCGCGAGCCATCGGTGCATGGGTGTCGTCTCGAGGTGCGGTTCCACGCGCCAAGCGGCGCGGGAACGTGGCTCGCGGGGGGCGACCGCGAGGATCGCGTCCATACGCGAAGCACTCGTCACGACGGACCACGATTTTCGCGCGAATCTCCCGGTGGCAGCGCCGATACGGCGCGCCGTCGCGGTGGGCTACGTGCGAGCGTGAGGTAGCGAACCTCGCTGGCCGCCCGGGAACGCAGCCGCCAAGATGCCCGGATGCTCTCGATCACCGGTCTGCGCAAGGCCTACGGTGCGTTCGTCGCGCTGCACGGCCTCGACCTCGCGATCGCACCCGGCGAAGTGCTGGCGCTGCTCGGGCCCAACGGGGCCGGCAAGTCGACGACGGTGAAGTGCCTCGTCGGCCTGCTCCGCCCCGATGCGGGCAGCATCCGGATCGCCGGCATCGACGCGCTCGCCGACCCGGCCCCGGCGCGAGCCGCCGTTGGCTACCTGCCCGAGGTGGCGCGGCTGCACGAGGTACTGACCCCGTGGGAGTTCCTGCTGCTGAAGGGGCGGCTGTTCGACCTCGACGACGGCACGATCCGCACCCGCGGCGAACGCATGCTCGGTGGCTTCGACCTGCTCGACCGCGCCGACGAGCCGATGGTCGGCTTCAGCAAGGGCATGCTGCAGAAGGTCTCGATCGCCGGGGCGCTGCTCACCGACCCGAAGCTGCTCGTGTTCGACGAGCCACTGTCGGGGCTCGACGTCACGACGACGCTGGTGGTGAAGGAACTGATGCGCGAGTTCGCGGCCAAGGGCGGTGCGGTGCTGCATTGCAGCCACCTGCTCGACGTCGTCGAGTCGACGGCGCATCGCATCGCGGTGCTCGACCAGGGTCGGCTGCTCGCGTGCGGCACAGCCGCCGAGTTGCGCCGACAAGCCGGTGCTGGCGCCGACGCCCGCCTCGACGCGGTGTTCCGTTCGCTGGTGCGCGCGAGCGATCCGCGGGCGGCGGCCCGCGCGATCCTCGGGTAGCGAGGGCGACGTCGAGGGCGCGGCCGATCATGGCGCTTGCCGCTCGCGGCGCAGCTGCCTAGGGTGCGCAGCACGCAAGGGTGCCGATCCGCCGGATCGCGCAGGCAAGCACTGGTCGGGCCGCCAGGGCATGGATCCGCGGCGGCACCGGCCGCCCAGGAGCGAACCGATCCGATGCAACCGCCCCCACGACTCGACCACGGCGTGATCGGCAACGGCCGCGTGCTCGCGCTGATCGCGCCGAGCAGCGCGGTCGAATGGCTCTGCCTGCCGCAGTGGGACTCGCCCTCGGTCTTCGGATCGCTGCTCGACGCGAACCTCGGCGGCACGTGGAGCGTGCAGCCTCCGGACGCAGCGATCGCTGGAGCACTGCGCTACTCGCCGAACACGAACGTCCTGGAGAACCGGTTCGAACACGGCGGCGCTGCCTGGGAGATCGTCGACTTCGCACCGCGCATTCCTGCAGGCCTGGACGTGCGCGCGCCGTACGAACTCGTCCGCCTGATCCGACCGCTGCAAGGCGAGCCACGGCTCTGCATCCGTTTCGACCCGCGCCCGGACTACGGTCGCGACGCCGTGCGCCTGATCCCGAGCGAACAGGGCATCGACGTCGAGAGCCCGTCGTTGCGGCTGCGGCTGGCGACCAACGTTCCTGCCCCGTTCATCCTGTCCGGCCAGCCGTTCGTGCTGCGCGAACCGGTCTACATGGTGCTCGGGCTCGGCAACAGCCCGCAGCACACCAACCTCGCGGCCGTGCTGCGCAGTCTGCACCTGACCGTCGAGGGCTGGCGCGCATGGGCACGCTCGTGCGCGCTGCCGCCGTTCCGCCAGCAGGAAGTGCTGCGCTCGGCCCTGTGCCTCAAGCTGCACGCCCACCACGACACCGGCGCGATCATCGCCGCGACGACGACGAGCATCCCCGAGGCGATGGGCACGCAGCGCACGTGGGACTACCGCTACTGCTGGCTGCGCGACGCCGCGTTCGTGGTCGAGGCGCTGCGACGGCTGAGCCACCTGACCGAAGGCGAAGCGTTCCTGCGTTTCTTGCACACTGTCGCCGAGTCGGGCCCGCTACAGCCCGTCTACGGCCTCGACGGTCGCCGCGACCTCGAGGAGCGCATGCTGCCGCACCTCGCGGGCTTCGGCGGCAACGGCCACGTGCGCATCGGCAACGCCGCCTACAGCCAGCGCCAGAACGACCTGATGGGCGAACTGATGCTCAGCCTCGAGTCGTTGCTCGCCGACCCGCGGCTGGTCCACGACCGGCCGGAACGCCTGCTGCCGCTGGTCGAGCGGTTCGTGCGCGAGGCGATCGCCGCCGCACCGACGCCGGACACCGGCATCTGGGAGTACCGTACGATCCTGAAGCAGCACACGTTCTCGCGCGCGATGTGCTGGGCCGCGATCGAGCGGGGCGCGCGGCTGGCGCGGCGTTGGCACCGGCCCGAACTCGCCGACGCGTGGAGCGTCATCGCCGTGCGGGAACGCGACGAAGTGCTGCGGCGCGGCTTCAACGACGAGCTGGGCTTCTTCACCCAGGGCCTCGACGGCACGAACCCGGACGCGGCCAACCTGCTGTTGCCGACGATCGGGCTGCTGGACGCGCGCGATCCTCGCTTCGCGCGCACGATCGCGGCCTACGAACGGCTGCTCGTCGATCGCGGCTTCATGCTGCGCTACCGCAACCTCGACGACTTCGGCGAAACCACGAGCGGCTTCACGATCTGCAGCTTCTGGTGGGCCGAAGCGCTCGCGTTGTCCGGCCGGCTCGACGACGCGATCGCGATCTTCGACCGCATGTGCGGGCACGCCAACCCGCTGGGCCTGTTCTCGGAGGACGTCGACCCCACCAGCGGCGCGCTGCTCGGCAACTTCCCGCAGGCCTACACGCACGTCGGCCTCATCAACGCCGCGGCGACGATCGGCGAACTGCTGGCCGCGCGCGACGGCGTGGTGAGGGCCTGGGCATGAGCGATCCTCGACTGTTGATCGTCGCCAACCGGCTGCCGCTGACCGTGTCCGCCGGCCCGGACGGGCCGCGTATCGCGCACAGCACCGGCGGGCTCGCCACCGGCCTGCGCGGACCGCACGAGTCGGGCAACGGGTTGTGGTTCGGCTGGCCGGGGGAACTGCGCGGCATCCGCGGCGCCGTCAAGAAGGACGCATTGCAGCGGTTGGCCGCGCAGCGCTTCGTGCCGATCGAACTCAGCCGCAAGGAGGTCGACAGCTACTACAACGACTTCAGCAACGGCGTGCTGTGGCCGACCTTCCACTACCTGATCGACCGGCTGCCGCTGCAGACGCCGGACTGGCAGGACTACGTCGCGGTGAACGAACGCTTCGCCGCCGCGGTCGTCGCCCACTGGCAGCCAGGCGACGTCGTCTGGGTGCACGACTTCCACCTGATGCTGCTGCCGCGCCTGCTTCGCGCGAAGCTGCCCGACGCGCGCATCGGCTTCTTCCTGCACATCCCCTTCCCGGCGTCGGAGGTGTTCCGCGTGCTGCCGTGGCGCGAGGAACTGCTGCGCGGACTGCTCGGCGCCGACCTGATCGGCTTCCACACCCTGGGCTACTCGCGCCACTTCGCCGCCGCACTGCTGCGCCACCTCGGCATCGAGGTGGCCATCGACCGGTTCCTGCACGAGGGTCGCGACGTGCGTCTCACCGCGCTGCCGATGGGCGTCGACGTCGACACCTTCACCGGCTTCGCCAACGACCCGACGGTCGTGGACGAGGCGCAAAAAGCGCGCGACCGCCGCGGCGCCGCCCGCGTCGTGCTCGGCATCGACCGCCTCGACTACACCAAGGGCCTCTTGCGCCGGCTGTACGCGTTCGAGCGCCTGCTCGAACAGCGCCGACCCGACGAGCCGCCGGTGCAGCTGATCCAGGTGGCCGTGACGTCGCGCGGCGACGTCAAGGAGTACCAGCAGTTCAAGCGCGGCGTCGACGAGCTGGTTGGTCGCATCAACGGGCGCTTCGGCACGCCCGACTTCACGCCGATCCGCTACGTCAACACCGGCCTCTCGCCGCGTGAGGTCGCGACGCTCTACCTCGCCGCCGACGTGATGCTGGTGACGCCGCTGCGCGACGGGCTCAACCTCGTCGCCAAGGAGTTCGTCGCCACGCGCCAGGACGGCGACGGCGTGCTGGTGCTCAGCGAGTTCGCGGGCGCTGCCGCCGAGATGCCCGAGGCGCTGCAGTTCAACCCGTACGACATCGAAGGCGCCGCCCGCACGCTCGCCCAGGCGCTGGCGATGCCGGCGGAGGAACGGCGTCGACGCATGGCGTCGCTGCGGCCGGCCGTGCTGCGCCACGACGTGCACGCCTGGGTGCGCACCTTCCTCGGCGAGCTCGCGGCCGATCGCGCGCCAGCCCCCGAACCGCGGTCGGGACTGCCGATGATCGTGCAGGCGCTGCAGCAGTTGCAGCCGCACAAGGCCGGGCGCCCGCTGTTGGCGTTCGTCGACTACGACGGCACGCTGGTCGGTTTCGCGCCGCGCCCCGAACTGGCGACGCCCGACGTCGAACTGCGAGAACTGCTGCGCCGCCTCGCCACCACCCCCGGTGTCGAAGTGCACCTCGTCAGCGGCCGCGCCCGCGAGTTCCTCGACGATTGGTTCGGGGGCATGGGCCTGCACTTGCACGCCGAACACGGGCTCGTGTCGCGCCTCGCCGGCGACGCCGCCTGGTCGAGCGGCCCGGGCGGCGAAGCCGCCTGGCGCAGCCGCGTGATCGCGCTGCTCGAACGCGTCGCCGCGCACATCCCGGGCGCGCATCTCGAGGTGAAGGCGCAGTCGGTGGCGTGGCACTACCGCCAGGTCGAGCCGGCGTTCGCGGCGGTGGTCGCGAGCGAGCTGCGCCTGCACTTGCTCGAGCTGCTCAGCAACGTCGGCGTGTCCGTGGTCGAGGGCAAGGCGGTGCTCGAGGTGCGGCCGCAGGGCATCCACAAGGGCATGGTCGTCACGCGCGCGCTGGCGGCGACGTCGGGATCGCCCAACGTGGTCGTGATCGGCGACGACCGCACCGACGAGGACATGTTCGTCGCCGCCCCCGCGGACGCGCTGACGATCCACGTCGGCTCGGGAGCCAGCGCGGCGCGCTACCAGGTGCCGGATCCGCGCACGGTCCGATTGCTGCTGCACGCGCTGCTGCCGCGCGCCGAGGAAGCTGCTCGCGCGACCTGAGCGCGTCCGGCGCGGCAGTGGCTGGGATCCGCCGCGCTCGAGGGACAGACGATCAGCCGTTCGCGTCGACGGCGTGGCGCGATCGCTGACGACCGCCGCCGCCACCCTCGCGACCCCGGCCGCGCGAACGTCCACCACCACCACCACGCCCGCGACCGCCGTGCCCACCGCCGCCCTCGCGGCGCTTGGGCATGCCGTAGCCGCGGCCGGCAGCAGGCACGCTCCTCACTTCCTTGCCCTGCAGGTGCCCCTGCACGACCGCGAACAGGCGCTTCTCCATCGGCGCGACCAGCGACAGCGCGCGCCCGGATTTGCCGGCGCGGCCGGTGCGGCCCGAACGGTGGATGTAGTCCTCGAGGGCGAGCGGGAAGTCGTAGTTCACGACCAGCTCGATGTCGTCGACGTCGATGCCGCGCGCCGCGACGTCGGTCGCNNATCGCGTCGGCGGGCAGGCCGGTGCGCTTCAGCGCGTTGCCGAGCCGTTCGCAGCCGAGCTTCTTGTTGACGAAGATCAGCACGCGGCCGTCTTCGCGCAGCAGGATCTGCTCGAGCGCGTGCTGCTTGTCGTGCGCGTTCACCGCGACGAAGCGGTGCGAGATCGTCGAGGCCGCCTGGCTGCGCGCGCCGATCTGCACGCGCTCCGCGTTCGGCAGGAAGTCGCCGACCAGCCCTTCGACTTCCTTCGGCATCGTCGCCGAGAANNNNAGCATGCGGTCGGCTTCGTCGAGCACGACCATCTGCACCTGCGCCAGCGAGATGTTGCGCCGTTCGAGGTGGTCGATCAGCCGGCCCGGGCAGGCGACCAGCACGTCGAGGCCGCGCTTGAACGCGCTCTCCTGGATCGACATGTCGACGCCGCCGAACGCCGTGCAGACGTGCAGGCCGGTGTGGTGCGCGTAGACGCGCAGGTTCTCGGCGACCTGCACGCACAGCTCACGGGTCGGGACGATGATGACGCCACGCAGGCCCGGCGGGCCGCCGCACAGCTTGTCGAGCATCGGCAGGCCGAACGCCGCGGTCTTGCCGCTGCCGGTCTGGCCGAGGCCGATGATCTCGGCGCCGCCGAGGATCTTGGGAATGGCATGCGCCTGGATCTCCGTCGGCGTCTCGTAGCCAGCGGCTTCGATGCCACGGAGGATGGGCTCCTTGAGCCCGAGGGAAGCAAAACTCACGCAGTTCTCAGGTAGGGCACCGGCGGGCAGGATGGCCCGCGGATGCAGGGGGAGTCGGACCGGCCTTGGCATCGGCATTCCGCGAACTCGACTGGAGACCGCGGCGACGAGACCGTGCGTTGCCGGAACCCCGGCACCTTCCGACGCCCCGGGATGGTAGGCGCCGGCCGTCGCTCGCTCAAGCGCGCCGCGCCCGCAGCCCTTCAGACGCCGAGACGACGCGACAAGTCGGTCTGCAGCAGGCGGTCTGGATCCCACTGCGCCTTGAGCGCGCGGAACTTCGCGACCGTCGGCTCGCCGTGCACGCGCGCGAACGACGACGCCAGCAGCACCGCGTCCTTCGCGTAGTAGAAGCGGCCGCCCGCGGTCAGCACGATCTCGGCGAGCTCGCGGCACAGCGTCCACAACGACTCGCGGGCCGACTTGCGCGCGCTGACCGCGAAGTCCATCGCCATCGAGTAGCCGTCGACGGCGTGCGTCATCAAGAACGGGTCGGGCCGATGGCGCTTGAGCACGCCGAGGTACGGCACGTGACCGGCGGCGTGGCACTTCTCGATCAGAGTGCGCAGCACGCGCGCCCCCTCCGCGCGTGGCACGAACGGCTGGAACTGGATCAGTCCGCCTGGCTTCGTCATCCACTGCCAGCGCGGCACGTAGTCGAGCAGGAAGTGGAACGCGCCGTGCGTCTGCAGGTACGGCGACTGCCGCTGCTCGCGCGCGCCGACCGCGAACTTCATCGCGTTGACGAGCCCGACGCGGCCGAGGTGGACCGCGCACCACATGCCCGGCCACAGCCAGGCCTTGGGCACGACGCCGAACAGGGTCGACGGCACTTCCTGCAGCCCCGGATCGAAGTAGCGCAGGCCGTCGGGATCCTCGCCGGGACCGAGATGGTCGGCGCGGTGCATCAGCCCACGACCGAGCCCAGCCCCCTTGCCGTGCAGATCGACCCACGACACCAGGTAGTCGGCCTTGTCGCGCAGATCCTCGAGCAGCTGCAGGTTGTGCTCGAGGTCCTTGGCGACGATCCCCCACACCCGCAGCCGCCCCGAGTGCACGCGCTTGGTCTCGATCCACAGCCGCGTGAAGCAGCCGAGCATGCCGAAGCCGCCCAGCGCAGCGTGGAAGAGCTCGGGCTGCCCCTCGCGCGTGCAGTGCACGAGCTCGCCGCGCGGCGTCAGCAGGTCGAACGCGCGCACGGAATCGCCGAAGCTGCCGAGCACGTAGTTGTTCTTGCCGTGGATGTTCATCGCCGCGGCACCGCCGAGCGACACGGCCATGGTGCCGCTGACGACGCGCGGCCAGTGCGCGTGCTCGATCGACCGACGCCACAGGTCGCGGATCGTGGCACCGGGCTCGACGATCGCGACGCCGGTCGCCGGATCGAATGCGTGCACGGCCCGCATGCCGGACAGGTCGAGCACGTGGCCGTTGGTGTTGGTCGCGGCGTCGCCGTAGCTGCAGCCCGCACCGCGCAACGCGATCGAACCGCCGGCCGCGCGCACCGCCGCGAACGCATCGGCGACCTGCTCGACCGTCGTCGGCCGGAACACGCGCGCAGCGCCACCGACCGCCATGCCGAAGCCCCGCACGTCTTCGTCGCGCCAGGCGATGCTCGTGGTCTCGGTCATGGGGCGTGCGGGGTGCACCGTCGGCTCATCGGCTCGCTGCGGCCGCGGTCTTCGGCTCGATCGGCCTCAGATCGAGAGGCGGCGGAACAGGAACGATGGGATGTTGCGGATCACGAACATGATCACGCGCCACTTGCCCGGCACGTAGGCGATCGCCCGGCCGCGATCGCGCGCGCGCAGGATCAGCTCGGCGGCGCGATCGGCGGGGATCGCGTTCTTCAGTCCGAGGTTCGCCGTCATCGGCGTCTGCGTCGGCCCGGGCTTGATCGTGGTGACCTGCACGCCATGCCGCCACAGCCGGTTGCGCAGCCCTTCGAGGTAGCAGTCCATGCCCGCCTTGCTGGCGTTGTAGACGGGCCGACCGACGCGACCACGGTCGCCGGCGACCGAGCCGACGCCGACGAAGCAGCCGGCCCGGCGCGGCAGGAATCGCCGCGCGGCCGCGTTGCCCCAGGCGATGCAGCCAAGCATGTTGACCTGCACCTGCAGGCGGTCCTTGCCGACGTCGAACTCGTCGATCGCGACTTCGGGCATCACGCCGGCGACGTAGTGGACCTCGTCGACCGGGCCGAGTTCCTGCTCGATGCGCGCGAACAACGGCTCGACGGCGTCGAGATCGGCGGCGTCGTGCACGAACGGGAACGCCCGCTGCTGCGCCAGCGCGTCGTTGACGGTCGCGGCCTGCGTGCGCAGTTCGTTCTCGCGGCGCGCGAGCATCGCGACCTTGCGCCCGGCGAGTGCGAGCCTGCGCGCGACCGCGAGACCGATCCCGGACGAACTGCCGACGACGATGCAGGTGCCGCTGCCGGATGCCATGCAGAAAGCGAACGGCGGCCCGCCATCGATTGCAACCGGCGGGCGGCATCGTGTCGTTGCGGCGGGCAGCCACCTGCCGCATCATCGGCGCATGCGCATCGTGTTCTCGCTGCTCGCCCTGTGCGCTGCCGTGCCGGCCCAGCAGCCCCGCCGCCTGCAGTGGTATCCCGTCGATGGCGTCGTCGCGACGGTCAACGACAGCGCGATCCTGCGCAGCACGCTGATGACGATCACCGCGGGCAGGATCAACACGCTCGAAGCCGAGCACGGGCCGCTGAATGCGCGCGAGCGCGCCGTGCTCAACAGCGAAGCGCTGCGCGACCAGATCAACCGCCACCGGCTGGCCCACGCGGCCCTGTCGCTGGGCTCGATACCGCCGGCCCAGGTCGAACAGATGCTCGCGAGCACGTTCGACCGCGAACGCCAGGATCGCATCCGCGACCTCGGCAGCCTCAACGAGTTCTCCCGCGAACTGCAGCGCACCGGCCGCACCTGGCCGAGCTACGAACGCGAGCAGCGCATCACCAAGCTGTACGAGGTCGCCGAGGAGTTCGGCATCTGGGCGCGCATGGGGCAGCAGCGCAACCTGTTCCTGACGCCGCGCATGCTGCGCGAGACCTACGACGAGAACCGCGGTCAGTTCGTGCGTGAGGCGTCGGCACGCGTGCTGCTGATCCGGTTCACTGGCCCCGACCGGCAGGCCCAGGCGACGGCGGCCGCGGCGGCGTGGGCCGACGAAGCCGTCGACGCCCGGACCCTCGCGGCGCGGCATGCCGCCGCGCAGGCACTCGGCGAACTCCCCGTCGCGTCGTTGTCCGAGGACTTCGCAGCGGTCGCCGCGTTCGCACTGGCCGGCCCGGTCGACGCGGTGTCGGCCCCGGTCGCCGTCGGTGATGCGCTGCTGGTCGCCAAGGTGAAGGCCTGGACCCCGGCCCGCAACGCCGCGTTCGAGGACCCGCAGGTGCAGGAGGAACTGCGCGACCTCTGTTTCCGGCGCGTCGTCGGCGAGTTCCGGCAGCAGTCGCTGGAACGAGCGATCGAGCGCACCGAAGTCTGGCCGCCGCAAGAGGCTCGGTAGCGTTCGCCGCGCCGGCGCCGCGTCCGGCCCGGGGTGTGGTGACCCGCGCGTGGCAGTCCGGCGAAGGCCGACGCCCGACGGTTGCCATGGCCCGCCGCCATCGCTCTACTGGCGCGCCCTCTCTGAACCGAACTGCGGATCGCGCCGTTGTCTGCGGCCGACCGCTGGGCTCGGTTGCCGTCATCCCGTCGGCAGCGCGAGCCCTTCCGGGTTTTGCCCCCCGGCAGTGCGGATCCCAGCGCCTGCTACAGGAGCCGTCATGGCCCAAGTCGACCCGACCAAGATCAAAGTCCAGTCCAACGCGCTCCCCATCTGGGAGACCGAGGTCACCTTCCAGGAGATGATGGCCGAGCGCCTGCGGGCGGCACCCTGGCTGATCCTCTCCGCGGGCATCCACGCGGTGCTGCTCCTGGTGCTCTGGGTGCTGACGCCGCCGGACGACGCCAAGAAGATCGAGAACAAGGCGGAGATGGCGATCCAGGAGAACAAGGAAGTCGAGGAGCCGCCGCCCCCGCCCCCGCCGGAGACCAAGCCCGAAGAAGTGACCGACGAAGTCGTGGTCACCGAGAACACGGTCACCGAGGAGCAGACGTTCGAGACGGTCGACGAGGTCAACCAGAAGGAGTCGGCCTTCGACAGCAACCAGTGGAACAGCGCCGTCGGCCTGGGCGGTGGTGCCGGTGGTCGTTACGGCGGCCGTGGCGGCAAGGGCGGCAAGGGCGGCGGCGGCAAGTCGTACGCCGAGGCCATCGACGCCGGCCTGCAGTGGCTGAAGAACCACCAGGACGAGGACGGCAAGTGGGACTGTGACCAGTTCATGAAGCACGATGACCCGGCCAGCGACATCTGCGACGGCCCGGGCAACGCCGTGCACGACGTCGGCGTGACCGGGCTCGCCCTGCTCGCCTTCCTCGGCGACGGCAGCACGATGCGCGGCGGCGCCTACAAGGACCAGATCAAGAAGGGCGTCATCTGGCTCAAGGGCCAGCAGGACGAGCGCACGGGCCTGTTCGGCACCGCCAACTCGCACGACTTCATCTACAACCACGCGATCGCCGCGTACGCGATGTGCGAAGCGTTCGGCCTGTCCAACTACCAGCTGCTCAAGGACACGGCGCAGCGCGGCATCAACTACCTCGAGTCGCACCGCAACCCGTACTCGGTCTGGCGCTACCAGCCGCGCGACAACGACAACGACACGTCGGTCACCGGCTGGTGCATCATGGCCTACGAGTCGGGCGAGTTCTTCGGGCTCACGATCAACAAGGAAGCCCTGAAGTACAGCGAAGTCTGGCTCGACCAGGTCAGCGACCCGACCGGCCGCCACGGCTACAGCAAGCAGGGCGAACCGAGCTCGCGCAAGCCGGGCGATCACGGCACGCGCTTCCCGGTCGAGAAGGGCGAGTCGATGACCGCAGTCGGCCTGTTCTGCCGCTACTTCATGAACCAGGATCCGAAGGAGAAGCCGGTGATGAAGGCCGCAGCCGACCTGATCGCCAGCAAGCCGCCGGTCTGGGACGAGAAGGCCGGGACCATCGACCACTACTACTGGTACTACGCGACCTATGCGTTGTTCCAGGCCGGTGGCACGCACTGGACCAACTGGCAGAAGAAGCTCGAGACCGCGGTCATCAAGAACCAGCACCGCGACAAGGCCAAGAAGAACCTGTACGGGTCGTGGGATCCGAAGTGCGCCTGGGGTGAGGACGGCGGCCGCGTCTACAGCACGGCGACGCTGGTGCTGACCCTCGAGGCCTACTACCGCTACAGCCGCTTGGTTCGGTGACCGGTTCGGTGAGCTGACCCGCTCGCCCACGAGCGAGCGAACACGCGGCCCGCAGTTCCCCGAGGAACTGCGGGCCGCGTTCATTTTGCGGCGAGAGTGCTGGCGCTGCGTGCTGCGTGCTGCGTGATGCGGCGGAGAATCCACGACGCGTGTGATCCGCGCGCGGCGTCGCGGCGTTGTCCCGCTTCGTCCGGCGCGTTCGCGCGCGCCCCTGCCGCAGCCGAGGCACTGGCTGCAGCGAAGACAGGAGGCTCCCTCTCATGCATCCCTCTGCGCCACCGGTCCGTACCCATGACGACCCGATCGGCGAATCGTCGTTCCAGGAACTGATGGCCGAACGGCTGCGGCAGGCGCCGTGGCTGGTCGCGTCCGCCGCTGCGCACGCGCTCGTGCTGCTGCTGCTGTGGGTGCTGTTCCCGGCCGAGCCGAAGGCGGCCACGGAGAAGCACGTGGCGCTGACCGCGCCGGACCTGGTCGACGTCGTCGAAACGCCGCCGCCGCCCCCGCCCGTGACCGAACCCGAGGACGTGCCCGATCCCGTCGTCGTCGATCCGACCGTCATCGAGGATCCGGTCGAGTCGCCGAGCGAACACGACAGCGAAACCGATCGCTCCACGCCGTCGGCGTTCCCCTCGAGCGGCGACAATCCGGCGGTCGGCATCGGCGG
>DDSQ01000112.1:0-13303 GCA_002343845.1 Planctomycetes bacterium UBA2386
GGTTCGAGTCCTGCACGGCCCACCACTTCTCCGCGCCAAGGCGCGGAGAATGATGTCCCGGGCGAACTCGGCGAGCCAGCCCGCTCGCGCGGCCTGCAACCGCTCCACCGTCGTGCGCAGCGGCCCAGGCCCATCATCGCTCAACGACGGTGATCCGGATGCCGCGCCAATTCGGTGGTATCGACGGTGCCGCACCACGCGCAGCCACTTGCAGCTCGACGTGATCGTTGGCAACCCACTTGCCCGTCATCTCCCATGGTCCTTCTGCGCAGATCGTCGTGCCTCCGGGCTCCGGGCTGTTCCAGTTTGCAGCGATGATCGCCCCTGAACGCTGGCCGCGCGCCCCGTTGTAGGTCCACACATCCAAGCGATGGCGGCCGTCCGGGGAATCCGCCGTGACGCAGCTCGGCCTTCCCCTTACCTCCACTTGCACATCGAAGACCTGGCGGACGGAGTGGGGTTCGGTGGGCTGTGGCCACCCGTAGTTCGTGACCACCAGTTCGGCGGGGCTCAACCAGTCCGTGTGGTACGTGCCGTCGACCATGGGGGCGATCATCTGCCAATTCGCGGCATCCATCTCGCCGCGGCGAGCGATACACAGCGTCGTGTAGCTGTCGAGCCAGTTGGATCGGGTCTCCCAAACGACCTCATAGGCCCCAGTCGGCGACGGCTCGCGCTCGAATAACGGGCCTTGCGATTGCGACCACTCGCATCCGGCCGCACTGAGGAAGAGAAGGCAGACGACGACGGCAACCCACAGCAGGATGCGCGCGACGGTTGCCACGATCGCAGTCTAGCGACAAGCCACGAGAACCACGCCCGCGCGGCACGCCCGCGGGCTCGTGGCCATGGCTGGAGACGGCGGGGGAACGCATTCCCCGACATGCGCGTCCTCGTCCGGCTCAGCGCGGCACCCGGCGAGAAACCCAAGCCCACTCCCAGTTCACGGCGCTACCCGCCCCGTGGCGCGGCGCTGAACGCCCGGCAGAGGCAGAAAATCTCGCGCGGATTGCATCCTCAGGCCGCCCGGCGGGGAGAACGTGGCACCAGCCACCATGACCGACCTGGAACGTGAACTGCTGCAGCACGCGGGTGCCATGCGCGCCCTCGCCGCGCGGCTGGTCGGCATCGGCAACGCCGACGACCTGGTCCAGGAGACGACCCTGCTGGCCTGGGAACGACCGCCAGCGCGCGTCGCAGGGCTCGGCGGTTGGTTGCTCGGCGTGCTTCGCCATCGCGCCAGCAAGTCTCGGCGCGGGGCGCAGCGGCGCGGCGTTCGCGAACGCGCGGTCGCACGCGATATGGTGGTCGACACGGTCGACGCCGTCGTGCAGCGGGAGACCATCCAGCGCCTTCACGGTGCGCTGATGAAGTTGCCGCAGCCGTACCAAGCCGTCGTGCTGCAGCGCTTCTTCCAGGACAAGCCTCCGACCGCGATCGCCGAGACGACCGGTGTGCCGCTGGCAACGGTGAAGAGTCAGTTGCAGCGCGGGCTCGCCATGTTGCGGCAAGCGCTCGACGACGACATCGACGGCGACGGCAAGCGGCGGGATTGGCGCGCGGCGTTCCTCACAGTGTTCGAGTTGCCCTTGGCGACGCGCAGCGCTGCCTCGGGCGTCACGGTCTTCGGAGCCATGCTGATGTCCACTCCCTCCAAAGTGGGTGCGGTGGTCGCCGCCGTTCTCGGTTTCGCGTGGTGGCAGGCCGCGAGCCCAGCACCGTCACCTCTCCAGAGCCCGCCCGAGACGGTGTCGGTGCCGAGCCAGGAGGCGCCCGCGACGAGCGTCGCGCAGCTCGATCGCGAAGCCGCGGTGCCGCCCAGCACGACTCCGTCGGCGACTGCGGCGCGGGTTCGCCTCGTCGATCGCGACGACCGGCAACCGTTGCCGCAGTTCGCGGTGCGCCTCGTGCGCAACCCCGACCAGCGCGACGAAGGCGAGGTGCTCGTCAGCGATGAACAGGGCGAACTGCAGATCCCTGGCGGATACCGCGGCCAGCCCTTCTTGCTGAGCGCGCTCGACGACGAGCAGGATCCCGGGTTCGACGTCGACGACTTCGCCTTCGCGGCCGAGTCCTGGCCCGCCGCCGACACGGTGCTCGAAGTGCCGTTCGCCACGGGACCGACCTACTCACTGCTGTTCGACCAGGTGCCGCCGGAGGGCGAACTGCAGGCGACGCTGATCGCCGGGGACGACGTCCACCACGCGATCGGGAATCCCGGCACGCGCGTGCGGCGCAGTGCGCAGTCGTGGGTGCGGCTGCGGCCGAGTGCGGCCAGTGCTGCGCGATCGGGCTATGGGCCATGGTCGTTGGTGGTGACCGCGAGCACCGGCGACTGGTTGGCGAGTGGTGCAGTCCAGGTGGTGCGTGGCGTGCAGCGTGAGCCGGTGCTGCTGCACGGCATGGGCTGCGGTTCGATTGTCGTCACACCGACGATCGGCCAGCGGCCACCGACGGCGGCGGGCATCCACGCTTCGGTCTATCGACTCGACGCCAACGACGCGCCGACCGGCAGGGATCGCACGCGGCACATCGACAGTCGCCAGACCAGCGGCTACTTCGACTTCTTGGCGGCGGGGCGCTACCGCGTCTACGTTCGCCACCACGACGCGCTGCACGAAGAAGTCGTGGATGTGCCCGTCGGCGCGCGAGTGGTCGTGAAGTGCGACTTTGCGCCGACAACGCCCCGCATGCTGGAAGTTGTCGCCCGCAGCCAGACCGGCACGCGCGAGTTGTTCGTGCTGTCGTTCGTCGCCCGCGAAGTCGGCGGCACCCGCACGATGTGGAGCCGCTACGTGCGCAAAGAGCCGGGGCGCCAGATCCACGCGTTCGATGGGCTCGACGACCAGGACTGGATCATCGAGTTGCAGCCGACACCGCACCTGCCGCCGTGGGCGACGATGCAGCAGCGCGTCGCGGGGAACGCGACCGCGGTGGAGTTCGTCTGTCTCGACGCCAACGCTCCGCCCGCCGGTGCTGTGTGCGTCCGGGTTCTCGATGCCGATTCCGGCAAGGTGATCGAAGGGGCCGGCGTGACCGCGATCTGCGACGCCATGGTCCATCTGCAGACGACGACGGACGCCACCGGGGTCGCCACGCTGTCGCCGTACGTCGCCGGCAAGCCGATGCAGTTGCTGGTGCGCGCGGTCGACCGCGCGGCGGTGTTGCTCGACGTGATGCCGAACGCACAGTTGGACGCGCCACCGGTCGAAGTTCGGTTGCGTTCGGGTTGGGGAACGCTGCTGACGGTCTACCGGGCCAGCGACGAACTGCGGCCGCAACCGCTGGCGGGGGTCCGCGTCGTCGTCGACGGCGCGTTCGCTGGGGTGACGGATGCCAACGGCTTGTTGTTGCTCAACGCAGCGGCACCACCGCGGCGCATCGACCTGCAGCACACGGACTGGGAGATCCACTATGGCGCCATCGATGCGGCGACTGGTGCCCCGGAGGCACAGGCGCAGTCGGCGTTCTTCGTGGTGATGCGCGCTCGCCAGTAGCGCAGGAGCCTCGGTGCGGCGCCAGGGCGCGGCGGCGTGCACCAACGGGTGACGTCGTCGGCGGCGGCGTCTGGACTCGGCGACGTTCCAAGCACGCGCAGTCCGCGCCCCACCAACCGCACCGTCAGCGCGGCATGCCGCCGCTCAGGGTCTCGTGGCGCGAGCGCTCGATGCGCCAACTGCCATCGCGCTTGCCGAGGTCGGCCGCCACGCGCAGTTCCCAGACCGTGCGTTCCTCGGCGTCGAGGCCTTGGTAGAGGACCAAGGGCACGACCGCCGCGGCCCGTTCCCCTTGCACGTCCACGGTGAGTTCGCCCACGGCCACGCGGTGAAGGAAGCGCCGCGTGCCGGGGTCGCGCCGATTCTGGAACAACCACAGCAGCCCGCGCTGCAGGTCTTGGCGTGAGAGGCCCGCGGTTTCGTCGCGCCAGTCGGGGCCGAAGTTGGCGAGCACCGACATGGCGGCACTCGCGTTGAACGCGGCGGCCTCGTCGGCGAACAGCTGGCCGATCTTGGTCTCGTCGCTGGCGAGCGCCGCAAGGACGGCGCGGCCGCCGAAGTACCCCGCCACCAGCAGGACGGACACGACGAGGAGATGTTGGGTGCGCATCTGGAGAGGCTCGACGGATTGGAAGCTCAAGACCGTTCGAACTTCCACACGGTCCTGGTCGCACTGCGCGACAACCCGCGCCTTGGTGTCCCCACCACCGCGCCGCGGCCCAGGCGACGCCAACACCCGCTCCAACCACGCCTGCACCACACGTATGCTGGCAGCGCCTTCATGGGTTGTCGAATCCCCCACGACCGGCGGCCCGAGCTGCCCGAACTGGAGCCACGCCCGGAGTTCCATGCGCTGGCGATGCCGCGCGACAGCCGCGGCGAGATCGACGACTCGCTGCTCGACTGCGAACGACTGCCCGGCATGCGACTGCTGCGCATCTACGTTCCGGCACCTCGGCTGCGCGGCGACCGGCCGCTGCCGGTGCTGCTGGTCAACGACGGGCACAAGGCGTTCGAGGCGTCGAACCACCGCGGCGTGCCGCCGTGGGAGCAGTCGGGCACGCTGCAGCTGCATCGCCTGATGGACGGCCTGCTCTGCGAAGGCGCCCTGCGACCCGCGATCGTCGTCGCCGTCGCCACGCATGCGAGTTCGCGCGCCAACCAGTACGTGCCGGTGCGCACTCGTTTCGGCGAAGTCGAGTTCGGCGGCGTCGGCGATGCGTACCTCGACCTGCTCGAACACGAAGTGCTGCCGGCGGTCGAGCACCGGCTCGCCGGCGTGCCGGTGTCGCGCGCGGCGGCGGACCGCGTCCTGGTGGGCACGTCGATCGGTGGCGTGTCGGCGCTCTACGGGGCGATGACGAGGCCGGGAGTGTTCGGCGGCGCGATCGCGCTGTCGCCTTCGGCCTGGGTCGACGACGGCTTCCTGCTGCGCACGGCGCAGGCGAATGGGCACGGACGCGCACGCATCGCAGCCGACATCGGCAGCGGCGAACGCACGCCGATCCGCGACCACTGCCGGCGGCTGTTCGATCAGCTGAACGCCGCGTCGCACGGCCAGGTGTTGGCCGGCGAGGTCGAGGGGATCCACAACGAGGACAGTTGGCGTGCCCGCCTGCCGCGCCTGCTGCAGCACGTCCTGGGCCACGGCCCGTTCCACGCTGCGGCCGCGCACGCCTGAAGCGCTCGCGCAGGAACGGATCGCCGTCGTCTCGAGGTCCTGTCGCCACCACGCGGTGGCGGCGCCGCGGCTCTGCTCCGCTCGCTCAGAACAAGCCGACGGTGAGCAGCAGCGCGTTCGTGCTGGTCACGGCGAGAACGTTCTGCCCGGGATCGACCAGCACCGGAACCACCTGCAGGACGAACGTGGCGCCCGCGAGTCCGGGCACCGGCGGCACCACGAGCTGCGTCGTGGCCGATCCCGTGGTCGAGAACAGCGTCTCGGTGGCGGTCGGCACCACGTGCACATTGCAGCCGGCGACGCCCTCGGGGAGCAGCGACGACAACGGCACCGGCGGCACGAGCGCCGCGACTCCGTAGGCGGCGATCGCATACGTCGGCGAACCGAAGCCGCTGGCCACCGCCCGGAACGTCGTGCCGACCCACGGCAGCGCGGTCACGGCCAGCACATCGCCGTCGCAACCCGCACCGATCTGCGTCGCGGTGGCCGGGTTCGCCCCGGGCGCCAGGATCACGTTGTCGATCGCCTGGACCTCGTTGCCGAACAACGCCTCGACGCTGATGCGAATCTCGGTGACGTTCGCGAGGATCGCATCGAACACTGCCGCCGACACGCCCCAGCTCGCCGGCTGCAACGGCATCGAGAACGTCTGGAACGAGGCGGTCGGCGGCAAGCCGGCGACCAGGTCGGCGACCATCTGCTGACCGCCGTTGCTGATCCAGACGTGGCCGTAGTTGAGGCTGCTGCTCCACGGCGAACCGCCGGTGCCGATCATGCGACCATCGAAGGCGAAGCTGCCGCCGCGGTACGAACGCAGGTCGCCGCGATACGCGACCGGCGCGAAGATGTACGTGATGGGGCCCTCCGAGTTGTCGATGTGCAGGTAGCCGTTCGGATTGCCGCCGGTCGCCGCGGCGAAGAACGCACTCGCGCCAGCGTGCGTCCACCCCTGGGTGCTGCCGGGCTCGAAATCGCTGACCACGGTCGGGACCTGGGCCCGCGCCGCCGAGAGCGCGAGCGTGATCGGGAGAACGATTGCCGCGAAACGAACCTGCATCATCGATCGGACCTCCAGAGGCGGGAGTCTGCCGCCCTCCATCGCGCGCAGGAAGCCC
Source organism: Planctomycetes bacterium UBA2386 (assembly GCA_002343845.1). The sequence continues at coordinate 6,294 of DDSQ01000112.1, forward strand.
CCCAGGCCGTCAGCCGTCGCCCCTCGCCAGCCCGCTGCTAGATTGCGGGACCATGCGCCGCTTCGCCCTCGCCGCGTTCGTGCTCGCCGCCCAGGCCCTGGTGGCCCAGTCCCCCGAGAAGCGCCTCGTCGGCTACTACACGTCGTGGTCGATCTACGGACGGAACTACCTCGCGAACCAGATCCCGGTCGACAAGGTCACGCACCTCAACTACGCGTTCGCGAACGTGCAGAACGGGCAGATCGTGCTCGGCGACCACTACGCCGACGTCGACCGCTTCTATCCCGGCGACTGTTGGAACCCCGGCTGCAAGCGCGGCAACTTCCATCAGCTCGAGATCCACAAACAGAACCACCCGCACCTGCGCACCCTGATCTCGGTCGGCGGCTGGACCTGGTCGAGCGGCTTCAGCGACGCGGTGCTGACGCCGCAAGCGCGGCAGACGTTCGCGGCATCGATCGTGACGTTCGTCGACCAGTGGGGCTTCGACGGCGCCGACATCGACTGGGAGTACCCCGTGAGCGGCGGCCTCGCGACGAACGTCACGCGCCCGCAGGACAAACAGAACTACACGCTGTTCCTGCAGGAGCTGCGGCAGCAGTTCACCGCGCGCAGCGTGATCACCGGCAAGCAGTACCTGCTGACGATCGCTGCGCCCGCGAACCCGGCGATCATCGCCAACATCGAGCCCGCGGCGATCGCCGCCGTCGTCGACTGGATGAACCTGATGACCTACGACTTCCACGGGCCGTGGGGCGATCCGGTCACCGGCATGAACGCGCCGATGTTCGGCGATCCGGCGGATCCGACGCCCGAGCCGGCGCGGTCCCAGTTCAACACGACGACGGCCGTCGCCAACTACCTGGCGCTCGGCGTGCCGCGCGACAAGCTGCACATCGGCGTGCCGTTCTACGGTCGAGGCTTTGGCGGCGTGACGCCGGGCGCGACGTCCGGTCTCTACCGCTCCTACACCGGGCCGTCGTCGCCGGGCACTTGGGAAGCCGGCGTCTACGACTGGACCCACCTGCGGAACTCGTTCGTGAACCTGAACGGCTACACCGCGCACTGGATGGACCGGCAGCGCGTGCCGTGGCTCTACAGCCAGGCGAGCAGCACGTTCATCAGCTACGACGATCCGCGTTCGGTCAGCGAGAAGGCGTGGTACGTGCAGGCCGCCGATCTCGGCGGCGCGATGTTCTGGGAGTTCTCGTGCGATCGGCAGAACGACCTGCTGGGCCCGCTCGACGCGTGGTTGCGTCGCCGCCCCGCGCTGCGGGCGCCGGTGCGCGAACTGTCGGTCACGCAACCCACCGCACTCACCCTGCAGTTCGCCGGAGGCGCTGCGCGCGCCGGACGACCCTACGTGCTCTTCGGCTCGCTCGCCGATGCGTGGCCCGGCGTGACGATCACCGCCGGCAGCCCGGTGCTGCCGCTCAATCCCGACGGCCTGGTCGAGTTCTTCCTGACCGCGCCAGCCCCGGTGCTGCAGCAGACGATCGGCGTGCTCGACGGCAGCGGCGCCGCGAACGCGGTCCTCGACGTGTCGACGCTCGCACCGTTGCCGCCGGTGCTGCTCGGCATGCGCCTCACCCTGGCGGCGTGGGTCTTCGCGGGGCCCAGCGGCATCGCCGGCGAGCCGACCAACGTCGTCCAGGTGCCGTTCGTGCCGTAGCCAGCGCTGCGTTCCCCGCTATGGTCCGCGCGCCGTGACCGCCGACCTTCCGCCTCCTGACGCCTCGAGCCGCGCCCGGCAGGCGCTGGCCTTCCTCGAGGACGTGCTCGCCGACCGCGGCCTGCTGGCGCCGCTCGACGAAGCGCTGCGCCGCCGTCTGCTCGAAGTCGCCGGCCGCGTCGCGCGCCCCGACCCCTGGCAGAAGCGCGAGTTCGTGCGCGAGGCCGCGCGCCAGCGCAAGGCGCACAAGCGCGCCGAAGACGAACGCAAGCTCGCCTCCACCGGCATCCGCAAGCTGCGCCGCGAGATCGCGTTCGTCACGCCGCCGCCGCTGCCAGCGCCGCTCGCGCCCGGCGACGACATCGACGCGGCCCTCGCGCCGGCCGCCGTGCGCGACGAACGCACCTGCTACGTCTGCAAGGCGACGTTCACCGAGCTGCACCACTTCTACGACTCGATGTGCACGCGCTGCGGCGACTTCAACTTCGGCAAGCGGCAGCAGACCGCGGACCTGCGCGGCCGCGTCGCCGTGGTGACCGGCGCGCGCGTGAAGATCGGCTACCAGACGTGCATCCTGCTGCTGCGGGCCGGCTGCCGCGTCATCGCGACGACGCGCTTTCCGCACGACGCCGCGCAGCGCTACGCGCGCGAGCCCGACTTCGGAGCGTGGGGCGACCGCCTGCAGGTGCACGGCCTCGATCTGCGGCACACGCCGAGCGTCGAGGCCTTCTGCCGTCATCTCAACGGATCGCTCGACCGCCTGGACTTCCTGATCAGCAACGCCTGCCAGACGGTGCGCCGCCCGATCGGCTTCTACACCCACCTGATGGACGGCGAACGGCAGCCGATGTCGGCGCTGCCGCCGGCGGTGCAGAGCCTGCTGGGCTCGCACGAACGCCTGCGCCTGCACGCGCCGGCGGCCGGCGACGCGAGCGGCCCGTTCCCAGCGACGCTGGCGACGTTGCGCGCCCACGACGCCGCCGAGCTGTCGCAGCACGCCCTGCTGCCCGAGGACCACGTACGGACCGAGCAGCTCTTCCCGGCCGGCCAGCTCGACCAGGACCTGCAGCAGGTCGACCGCCGCGACCACAACAGCTGGCGATTGCCCCTCGCCGACGTGCCGACGATCGAACTGCTCGAGGTGCAGCTCGTGAACGCGGTCGCGCCGTTCGTGCTCACCGCGCGTCTCAAGCCGCTGATGCTGCGCGTGCCGTCGCGCGACAAGCACGTCGTCAACGTGTCGGCGATGGAGGGACAGTTCTACCGGTCGTTCAAGACCGACAAGCACCCGCACACCAACATGGCGAAGGCGGCGCTCAACATGCTGACCCGCACGTCGGCGAAGGACTACGTGCGCGACGGCATCCACATGAACAGCGTCGACACCGGCTGGGTCACCGACGAGGACCCCGCCCAGATCGCCGTTCGCAAGACCGCCGAGCACGGCTTCCATCCCCCGCTCGACATCGTCGACGGCGCCGCGCGCATCGTCGATCCGATCTTCAGCGGCTTCAACACGGGCGTGCACGTGTGGGGCCAGTTCCTGAAGGACTACGCGCCGACGCACTGGTGACCGCAACGGTCAAAGCGCCGCGACCTGCACCTCGGTCGCCTTCAGCGCGATCCAGATCGAGCGGCCCGCGGCGAGGCCGAGTTCGCGCACGGCGGCGGCCGTGACCTCGGCGACCAGCGGCACCGCACCAGCGAGCCGCACGCGGCGGCCGGTCAGCGCCGGCTCGATCGCTTCGACGGTCGCCTGCCAGACGTTCCGCGGCGAACCCGCCGGCCGCTCGTGGAACAGCGCGATCGCGCGTGGGTGCACGGTTGCGACCGCCGGACCTTCGACGGTCGACGCGACGACGAGCCGCCCGCCGTCCTGGGTCGTGAACACGCTGTCGCGCACCTCGCCGCGCAGGAAGTTCAAGCCGACGAGATCGGCGACGAACTGCGACCGTGGGCGCACGCCGATCTCGGCGGCGGTGCCGACCTGCACGATCCGGCCGCCTTCGAGCACCGCGATGCGGTCGGCGAGCACGAACGCGTCGAGCACGTCGTGCGTGACCAGCAGCCGTGGTCCGGCGAAGCCCGTGAGATGCCGCTGCAGTTCTTGCCGCAGCAACAGCCGCGCCGACGCATCGACCGCCGACAACGGCTCGTCGAGCAGCAGCAGCCGGGGCTTGGGCGCGAGCGCACGGGCCAACGCGACGCGCTGCGCTTCGCCACCCGACAACTCCGACGGCCGACGGGGGCCGAAGTCCGGCAACCCGACCTGCTGCAGGGCCGCGGCCACGCCGGCGCGCACGGCGGGTGCTGTGGCGCCACGCGCCCGCAGCCCGTAGGCGACGTTGTCGAAGACACTCGCGTGCGGCAGCAGCAGCGCGTCCTGCGGCAGCCAACCCACGCCGCGTTGCTCGCTAGGCACGAATGTGCCCGCCTGCGGCTCGTCGAGCACGTCGCCACCGCACGCGAGGCGACCTTCGGCCAGCGGCAGCAGTCCGGCCACGACCCGCAGGCACGTCGACTTGCCAGCACCGTTCGGACCGACCAACGCGACGGTCTCGCCGTCGGCGACGTCGATGTCGAACCGGCACGCGAGCGATCCACGCTGGGTGCCGCCGTGCAGCGACAGGCTCATCGTGGCACCTGCAGCCCGTGTCGCAGCAAGAACAGCACGGCCACCGACACCATCGCGAGGATCATGCTGAGCACGATCGCGAGGTTCGGGTCGACCTCCATGGCGATGCCGCACGCGAGCGGCATCGTGCGCGTCGTGCCGGCCAGGTTGCCGGCGAACACCTGCGTCGCGCAGAACTCGCCGAGCGCCCGCGCCCAGCACAACAGCGCCCCGATGCGCAGCGACGGCAGCACCAGCGGCAGCGTCACCGTCACGAAGCGTCGCAGCGGGCCAGCACCAAGCGTGGCGGCGACGTCGAGATGGCGGCGATCGAACGAGCGCAGGCCGGCCTCGGCGCTGAGCACGAAGAACGGCATCCCCATGTAGGCGGCGGCCACGACCGTCGCGAGCGTCGTGAACGGCAACGACACGCCGAAGGTCTGCTCGAGCCAACCGCCGAGCAAGCCGCTGCGCCCGAACGCGAGCAGCAACGCGATGCCGGCGACCACCGGCGGCAACACGATCGGCAGCATCACGACGATGCGCACGGCGGTGCGCAGGGCCGAGCGCCCGTTCGCCAGCCAGACGGCGATCGGCAGGCCGAGCACTACGGCGACGACCAGCGCCGAGACCGAGCTCACGAGCGAGAGCCGCATCGCGTCGTGCACCGCCGACGACGCCAACTGGCTGCCGAGTTCACGCCACGGCGCGCGGGCGACGAGTCCGGCGAGCGGCAGGCAGAACAAGAGCACGCCCAGCGCGGCGAGCGCGCCGAGCACGAAGCCGCGACGTCGGGAGGGAACGTGGCTCACGGTGGTCCGAAGCCGTGCTCGCGCAGGATCGCCTGGCCGACCGCTCCGCGAACGAACGCGAGGAAGGACGATCCGCCGTCGTGGTTCTCGCCGCTCTTGATCACGGTGATCGGGTAGCTGGCAACGACGTCGTGCTCGGCGGGCAGCGCGATGCCGGTGACTCCGGCGAGCCGCGTGTCGGTCGCGTAGACGATGCCCGCGTCGAGTTCGCCGAGATGCACCTTGGCGACCAGCGCCCTGACGTTCGCTTCGTCGGAGCGGGAGACCACCGTCACGCCGGCTTTCCGCAGGGCATCACGCGCGTACTTCCCCGCCGGCACCTCGGGACCGCACAACGCCACCTTCAGGTCCGCGCGCGCCAGGTCGGCGAGGCCCTCGACACGCTGCGGGTTGCCGGCCCGAACGACGATCGCCAGGCGATTTCCCGCGAACGGCACCGGCACACCGGCGGCAACCCCGGCATCGACGACCCGCTGCATGTTCGTCTCGTCCGCCGACGCGAACACGTCGCAGGCCGCGCCTTCGCGCAACTGCAGCACCAGTGCTGGCGACCCGGCGAAGTGCAGTTCCACCGTCAGGCCGGGGTGCGCCGCTTCGAAGGCGCGTGCCACGGCCTCGAACGGCGCGGCCAGCGACGACGCGGCGAACACACGCACCGCCGCCGGCGCCCCTGCACCCCCCGATGCCGGCTCGCCGCAGGCGGCGACGGCGAGCCCGACGAGCCCCACCAGCGACGACCAGGGGCACCGCATGACCTTCACCGCTCCTGCTCCCCCGCGTCGAGCGCCGCACCGGCCCCGTCCGCCAGTTCCACCACGACGTTCGTGGCCTTGACCACGGCGTTCGCGGCGACGCCGGGCCGCAGCCGCAGGTGGTCGACCGACTCCCGACTGACGAGCGCGACCATCCGGAACGGTCCGCAACGCAGCTCGACCTGCGCCATCACTCGATCGCGCACCACGCGCGTGACGATGCCCGACAGATGGTTGCGCGCCGACGACGAGGTCGCGAACGGCGACTCGGCGTCGGTCGATGCCGCGAGCTTCGCCAGGTGCGCGCCGTCGACGAGGCGCTGGCCGCCGCGGGTGCGCGTCGTCCGCAGCTTGCCGGTGTCGGCGAGCCGGCGCACGGTGTCGACGCTGACGCCGAGGACGTGGGCCGCCTGGCCCAGCCGGTAGTTGACCATGCACGGTTTCTAGCATGCCGTTCCTGGCAATTGCAGTCTTCCTCGCGCCATATCCTCCGCCGCGCTCCGGAGGGCCGCGCGGCGGGCCCACGGCACCCGGTGGCGCCGACGGACCCGCGACGGCGCCACGATCGGCGGGCTCACCATGGCGCCCATCGGCAACCCGCGGAAGCTGGAACGGCGGCCAGCCGCGCGTAGCGTTCGCGGCGTGAGCGGCACGGCAGAACTCGCATCGGCGATCCGCGGCGGCGACCGCAGCGCTCTCGCCCGCGGCATCACCCTGGTCGAGAGCCGGCGCGAACCGGACGCCGTCGCGGCCGACGAACTGCTGCAAGCGCTGCTGCCGGCGACCGGCAAGGCGACGCGCGTCGGCATCACCGGCGCCCCCGGCGTCGGCAAGAGCACGCTGATCGAAGCGCTCGGCCAACGGCTCTGCGCGGCCGGGCGGCGTGTCGCGGTGCTGGCCGTCGACCCGAGTTCGTCGGTGAGCGGCGGCAGCATCCTCGGCGACAAGACGCGCATGTCCGAGCTCGCGCGCGACGAACGCGCGTTCATCCGGCCGACGCCGAGCGGCGACGCGACCGGCGGCGTCGCCGCGCGCACGCGCGAGGCGATGCTGCTGTGCGAAGCCGCGGGCTTCGACGTCGTGCTCGTCGAGACGATCGGCACCGGCCAGTCCGAGCTCGCCGTGCACGGCATGGTCGACTTCTTCCTGCTGCTGCTGTC
>DDSQ01000112.1:13348-14465 GCA_002343845.1 Planctomycetes bacterium UBA2386
CACAAGGCCGACGGCGACCTCGCCGCGGCCGCCGACCGTGCGGCGCAGCAGTGCCTGCTGGCGATGCGCGTGCTGCACGGCGACGCGGCCCCGCCGGTGCTCGTCGGCTCGGCCGCGACCGGCCGCGGCATCGATGCGGTCTGGTCCACGATCGAGTCCCATGGTGCTCGCGCGCGCGCCGGCGGCGCCTTCGCGGCGCGTCGCGAGCGCCAGGCCGCGGAGTGGCTCGATGCCCTGGTGCGCGAACGGCTGCTCGCNNCGCCCTGCAGCGCGCGCGCGCCGACGTCGCGCGCGGGGCCGTGTTGCCGCCGACCGCTGCGCGCGCGGTGCTCGCGACGCGGAGACGACCGTGATCCGACTGGCCACTGACGGTGACTTCGACGCGATCGCGGCGATCACCAACCACTACATCCGCACGACGGCGATCCACTTCGGCACCGAGGAGCAGTCCGCGGGCGAACTGCGGTCCCTCGCGCGCGACGCGGCGAGCACGTATCCGTGGCTGGTGACCACCGACGCCGGCGGCGGCGTGTGCGGCTACGCCAAGGCGAGCGTGTGGCGGGCGCGGGCCGCCTACCGCTGGACCACCGAGACCGGGATCTACCTGGCGCCGGCAGCGTGCGGTCGGGGTCTTGGCGCGCCGCTTTACCGACGGCTGCTCGCCGTGCTGCGGGCACAGGGATTCCACGCGGCGATCGGCGGCATCGCCTTGCCGAACGACGCATCGGTGCGCCTGCACGAACGGCTGGGCTTCGTCGCCGCCAGCGTCGTGCCCCGCGCCGGGCGCAAGTTCGATCGTTGGCACGACGTCGGCTTCTGGCACCTGCCGCTGCAGGCGGCGGACCACGCGCCGCGCGCCCTGCAGACACCCGCCGTTGCGTTCGCCGCGACGACGAGCTGAACGCACCTCACCGCGGGCTGGCGAGCCGGCGCTTGCGCTCGGCGAGTTGCGGCTCCCACGCGGGCAGCGTCGACCAGCGCTCGAGCTGGGCGATGTCCTCACCGGCGTTGTCGGTGTCGCCGCGATCCAGCAGCATGTCGATCAGCCGCAGCTTGCCGGCGAACCACGTTTCGCCTTCGGCGACGATGACCGCCCGTTCGGCGCGCACGGCCTCGG
>DDSQ01000092.1:0-6830 GCA_002343845.1 Planctomycetes bacterium UBA2386
CGGCAAGTACTTCTGCCACGACGTGCGGGTGATCCGGCTGCCGCGCCACGGCGCTTCGTGCCCGGTCGGCATCGGTGTGTCGTGCAGCGCCGACCGCCAGGCGCTCGGCAAGATCACCAAGGACGGGGTGTTCCTCGAGCAACTCGAGACCAACCCGGCGCGTTTCCTGCCCGACGTCGACGAGTCGACGTTCGGCGGCGACGTCGTGCGCATCGACCTGAACCGACCGATGGCCGAGATCCGCAGCACGCTCGGCAAGTACCCGATCCGCACGCGCTTCTCGCTCTCGGGACCGATGGTCGTCGCGCGCGACCTCGCGCACGCGCGCATGAAGGAACGCCTCGATCGCGGCGAGGGCCTGCCGCAGTACATGAAGGATCGCGTCGTCTACTACGCGGGCCCGGCGAAGACACCGAAGGGCATGGCGTCGGGCTCGTTCGGGCCGACGACCGCGGGCCGCATGGATGCCTACGTCGATGCGTTCCAGGCCGCGGGCGGCTCGTTCGTGATGCTGGCGAAGGGCAACCGCAGCCGCGCGGTCACCGATGCGTGCAAGAAGCACTCGGGTTTCTACCTGGGTTCGATCGGCGGTCCGGCGGCGATCCTCGCGCAGGACTCGATCACCAAGGTGTCGGTGCTCGACTACCAGGACCTAGGCATGGAGTCGGTCTGGCAGATCGAGGTGAAGGACTTCCCGGCGTTCCTGGTCGTCGACGACAAGGGCAACGACTTCTTCGCGTGAGCCGAACGGCGATCCGGCGCCGCCGGCAGGCCTCGAAGACGAACGCTAGACTCCGCGGCCGCGCATGGACCCCGCTCCCCGATCCGACGATGCCCCGAGCTGGGCCGACCTGCTGCGCACCAACTGGCAGCAGCGCAGCGCCTCGCACCTGCGCGACTTCTACGTCGCCTCGCACCCTGGCTGGAACCGCCGCGACGCCTGGCGACACCAGGCCGACGTCGACGTCCGGACGTTGTTCCACGAGATCGATCCGACCGTGGCGCGTTGCTGGCAGGTTCTCGAGATCGGCTGTGGCGTCGGCCGGCTCGTCGAACCGCTGCTCGATCGCGTCGCGGGCTACACCGGCATCGACGTCGCAAGCGGCATGGTGGACGAAGCGCGAGCGCGCTGCCGCACGCCCGATCGGGCCAGGTTCTTCGTCGGTGACGGCCTCGGCGTGCCGGTTGCTGCGCGCGACCGCGCCTACGATCTGGCGCTGGCGCACGCGGTGTTCATCCACTGCCCGCGCGTCGTGATCGAAGCCAACCTCGTGTCGGCCTGGTCGTGCCTGCGGATCGGCGGCCAACTGCGCTTCCAGGTGCTCGCCGATCCGAACGACCCCGAAGGTGCGCCTCCGGAGGCGGTCGAGGAGGTGGCGGCGACCATCGCTGCCACCGAGGAGGTCGTTCGCGACGAACCGGTCCACGACGAGATGAAGCACCTCTACTACATGGGCGATCGGTTCGGGTTCGCCGAGCTGCGGTCGTTGATGGCCCGGATCCTCGGCGAGGACGTGCGCATCTTCCGGCCGACGACGTACCACATGTACGTGCTGGCAACGAAGCGGGCGTAGGCACGCGCACCGACGACGCGCGGAGGGCGCCAGGGCACGCCGGGACGATCTCCCTCGCCGGCAGGAGAAGGCCCGAGAACGGGCGGCAGGATGCCGGGTAGCGTGCCGTCCCAGCCGGCATGAAGTCCAACGCGCTCGTCCTTGTCGCCGCCGCGATGTTCGGCACCTTGCTCGGCGGGACCGTGGTCGGGTGGTGGGCAGGTGGCTCGCCGGCTGCCGGCCCCGAGCCGAGAGCGATGCCGGCGCCCGCGACTCCCGCACCCGCCGCGTCGGCGTTAGCCCCCGCGCCGACCGGCAGTGAGCGTGCCGGTGATGGGCGCCGTGCCGAGGCGCCGCCTGCGGCGGTGACGGCGCCCGACGAACGCGCGGACGGCACGCGGATTCCGCCGGCGCTGCTCGACTGGGCTCGCACGGAAGTGGAGCGCGGCTGGCGGGAACTGCGGCCGGATGCGCCGCCGCTCGATGTCGTCGATGCCGCGTTGCGCGCCTACCGGCATCAGGTCGAAACACTCGCGCTGGCTCTGGGTCGCCAGGCCGCGGCGGCTCAGAACGAACTGGACCAGAAGGCGGCGTTGTTCGACGGCAGCGACGGCGTAGCGCTGCTGGCTGCGCTGCGCGGCGACGAGCCCGAGGTGAAGGAGTTCGTCGGTTCGGACCGCTTCGCTGGCTTGTTCCGACCGCGGGGTGCGGGCAGCACGGTGGACGGCACGCGGCTCGAACGCGACGCCAAGGTCGCCGACGGCGCCGTGGTCGCTTTCCCGGCCGGTGTCTTCGCTGTGCACGATTTCGCGCGGGGCAACGATCCGTACCCCGCCGACTTGACGGTGCGTGGCGTTGGCATGGACGCGACGTTGCTGGTGCTCGACGCGCAGCGGGCCAGATCGCCGATGCAGCGCTTCGTGATCGAGGACTGCACGGTCTACGTCGACAACGCGATCACCGATGTGCGTTCGCATCCGGCGATCCTCTCCCTGCGGCGCGTGCGGGTGGTCGGCTTCGATTGTGGTGCCGGCGGCAGTTGTGCGTTCTACCTGTCGAAGGGAGTCGCTTTGTCGGCGATCGACTGCCGGTTCGAAGGGGGCTACGGCCGAGCACCGCAGAGCTACGCGAACCTGGCGAGCGTGAACGGCGCGTGCCTCGTGCGCTTCGAACGTTGCCTGTTCGACACGATGAGCCTCAACCGTGTCGACGGCTCCGGGGCGTTGTTCAGCGACTGCACGATGCGCGACCTGCTCGACGAGCCACGGGGCGGCCCGATCTTCCGCAACTGCAGCATCACGGTCCTTGCGGAGGCGAAGCGATGGGACGGCGACCATCGCCGGCGCGACCTGAACGCGTTGTTCCCGCAGTGGCGGGAGCGCCTGCAGGGCCGCTGATTCAGCGCCGCAGCGCGGCGAGCCGTTCGCGCAGACGCGCCAACGTCGGCTCGTGGTAGTCCTTCTTCGCTTCGCGCTCGGCGAGGAATGCCTCGGCGGGGCCGTCTGCGCCAAAGCACAGCAGCCCGAACGCAGCGCCCACGCGCACGTCCATCGTCTCGGCGGGATCGGCGAGCCGCTGGCGCAGCGGTTCGCGGCTGGTCTCGTCGCGCAGCATGCCGAGTGCTTGCGCCGCCGCGGCGCGCAGTTCGATGTCGACGTTCGTCAGCAACGGCCGCAGCGAGGGCAACGCCGAAGCCGCGCCGATCTCGCCGAGCGTGCGCACGGCGTACGAGCCGGTCAGCGGGTCGCCGAGCAGAGGCATCACGGCGGCGGCGGATTCGGCGGCGGCGGTGCCGAGGTCGGCGAGCACCTGCAGCGCCATGGTGCGCAGGTACGGCTCGCTGGCCGCGAGCGTCCGGGTCAGCAGCGGCACGGCGAGCTTGCCGGCGCGCGTCAGCACGAAGCGCGCGTCGTCGACCGGCCGCAGCAACGTGCTCTCGGTGGTGACGACCTGGGTCGCGAGGCGGGCGAGCAGAGCGGCTTCCGGTGGTGGCGCGCAGGCGAACGCCGATGTTCCGCCGGCGCGCCAGTTCGCGTGCTGCGCCCGCAGCGCCGCCCGCACCTGATCCCACGTCGGCTGGTCCGGCAAGGCGACGCCGCGCGCCCGCAGCGCCTCGATCGCCGAAGCACCCGCGGCTTCGGCCGTCGCGGCGGAGGCGATCGCGGCGTCGAGCCAGGACAGACCGGTGTCGTTGCCGAGCCGGCACAACGCGTCGGCGACCCACACCACGGTCTCGGCGTCGAGTTCGTACTTCAGGCGCAGCAGCAGCGGCAGCTGCAGCACCGTCTGCCCCGATTGGCCGCACAACCAGGCGGCGCGCCGGCGCACTTCGACGCGTTCGTGCGGCAGCGCTGGCTCGAGCACCCACCACGCGTCGGTGTGTTCGCGCAGCGCGCGCTCGGCGCGGGCGGCGGTCCGCGTGTCGGCTTCCACGAGTTGCAGAGCCAGGTCGCCGAGGTCGCGCAGTTCCCGCTGCACGGCAGGCGCGGGCGGCTGCAGGGTCGCTGCCAACGCCTTGAGTTCGGCGAGCATCGAGCGCAGCGGCGGGACCGGCATCACGGGTGCCTGTGGCGAACCCTGCGGGTCGCCGCCGCAGCTGGCGGCGAGCAGGGCGGCGACGGCGAACGTCAGGCGAGGCGCGCTCATTGCCACTCCAGTCGCCGTTCGGCGAGCAGCGTGCTGCGCTTGTCCTCGTCACCGACGAACGGCGTCAGCCGGTACCAGAGCCGCGCCTCGACGGCGGTCGCATCGGCGGGGATCGCGACGCGCACCTGCTTCTTGGCGCCCGCGGGCAGCTGCGTGTTCTCCGCGGACACGTTGCCCGGGTTGATCGGCTCGGCCTCGTCGCGGTACGGCTGGCGGAAGCGCCACGCGCGCTGCCACGGTCCAGGCCCGGCGGCGGTGATCGCGCGCCAGACCATGTCGACTGCGCGGTGCCGTTCCTCGGTCGGGAAGTTGTGGCCGGCGCCGGTGTTGTGCAGGGCCAGCACGAGCTCGTCGCCGTCGCGCGTCGCGGTGAACTCGGCCGCCTTCTGCAGAGTGGCCAGGTCGTGCGCGCCGTGGAAGACGTGGCCGCGGCCCGGTCGTTTGCTGCCGTCCTTGCGCACGCGCTCGACCGCCGGCATGTGGCACGAGGAACAGTCGATGCCCTGCTGTGCCCAGTGGCTCGCGCGCCACTGGTCGGTGGTCGCATGCTGGTTGTGGCACGACGCGCAGGCGTCGACGGCGAGGAACTCGGCGCTGCGCTGCGGCTTGCAGGGCACCTCGGGACGATCGTTGCGGCCGAGGATGCCGCCATCCGGCGCGAGGTGGCAGGTGATGCAGCTCACGCCTTCGTCGAAGTGCGTGCGTCGCGGCAGTGTGCGCTTGCCGAAGCCGGTGACTGCGAGCGGCCGCGGCAGGTGGCAGTCCATGCACTCCTCCTTGCGGAAGTCGTCGCTGAGCTCGCGCACTTCGGGGTTGGTGAACGCGATCTGGTGGTGGCTGCCGTACCACTCGTCGTAGACGTCCTGGTGGCAGTCGCGGCACTGCGCCGACGATTCCCAACGCACCGCTCCCGCGTTGCCGTGCGATGGTCGCTTGCCGCCGGCCGACAGGAACGCGATCGCGCCGCCGAAGGTGCCGAGCACGACCGTGACGATGGTGATGCGCGTGCGCAGGTTCATCGGCTCGCCTCCTCGCGGCGCTGCCAGGGCAAGAGGCGTGGCGTCCCGCCCAGCGCCAGCGTGGTCGTGCTGCCGACGGCCAGCGGTCGCGTCGCCGTCGCGACGACGAGTTGCTCGCCGCAGGCGACGCGCACATGGAAGCGGTCGTGGTGCGGCGTGCTCGACAGCACGCGGCCACGCGGCCCGGCGGCGTGGTCGTCGGCGCGAGCCTCACCCGGCAGCACGACGAGGCGCAGGTCGCCGGCGGTGCCAGCGGGCCGCGGGAAACTGCCGAACGGCGTCGTCACGTTCGCGCCGGCATCGGCGGCCGGCAGGCACGCCGCGCCGAGCAGGAACGCCGCCGTGAAGGCGGTCGCGGGACGTTGCAGCAGATCGACTGCGCTGCCCTGTTCGACGATGCGGCCGTCGTGCAGCACGACGAGGTCGGAAGCCAACGCGAGCGCTTCGTCGCGGTCGTGGGTGACGAGGATCGTCGTCAGGTTGCGTTCGTCGGCGAGCCCGCGCAGCAGCAGCACGAGCGCGTCGCGCTGGTGCACGTCGACCGAGCGCAGCGGTTCGTCGAGCAGCAGCACCGATGGGGCCGGGGCGATCGCGCGCAGCAGGCCAAGGCGCTGCGCTTCGCCGCCGGACAAAGTCGCCGGCCGCTTGTCGGCGCAGTGGCCGAGGCCGCCGCGTTCGAGTAGCGCGCGCGCGCCCGCCGCGGTGAGCCCCGGGGCGGCGAACACGAGGTGCTGCACGGCCGTCATGTGCGACCACAGAGCACCGTCCTGGAACACGAGGCCGAGGCCGCGGCGGTCCGGCGGCGCGTTCGTTCTGGCATCGGCGACGACGACGTCGTCGATCCGGATCGTTCCCGCGTCGGCGCGTTCGAGGCCGGCGAGGCAGCGCAGCAGCGTCGTCTTGCCGGAGCCGGACGGCCCGACGATCGCGAGCCGACCACGGGCGGGCACCGTGAACGACAGCGGGCCGAGCGCGAAGCCCGGGCGCTGCAGCCGAAGGTCGGTGACGGTGACGGTCTTGCTCATCGGGAGACGCTCACGACAGGGACGACAGCCTACGCCCGGCGAGTAGCGCGGGCACCAGGGGCACCAGCACGGCGATCGCCAGCAGCAGCAGCGCGATCACGCCGCTCCAGTCCTCGTGCTGGAAGTGCACGGCGTTGGCGAGGCGGCGCACGGCCGTCGCGTTCGCGGCCGGCAGCACGACGGCGAGGTCGAGTTCGCGCAGCGCCATCACGAACGCGAGCACCCAGGCGCTGCACGCCGCGGGCAGCAGCGGCACGACGTGCAGCCGCAGCGCGCGCACGAACGGCGGCCGTGGCACGAAACGGCCCGCTTCCTCGGCAGCGAGCGGCAGCCGTCGCACTTGCGAAGCGAGCGTCAGCGCGGCGAACGGCAGGAACCGCACCGCGTAGGCGCAGCCGGCGAACGCCCACGACTGGTCGAAACGGTCGTCGACGGCGCGCAGCACCGGACCGTCGTGGAACCAACGCAGCAGCGCGATGCCGAGCAGGATCGACGGCACCGCGAGCGGCAGCGCGGCGAGCAGGTCGAGGGCTGGCCAGCGGCGTGCCGATTGGCGGGCGAGCGGCACGGCGAGCAGCACGACCACC
>DDSQ01000092.1:6845-18118 GCA_002343845.1 Planctomycetes bacterium UBA2386
GCCGAGCCGAGCACCCAGCGGCCGAGCACGATCAGGGGCACCACCACGCCAGCACCGAGATAGACCGCAGGCAGCAGCAGCGCTGGCCAGCGCCAACCGCCGAGCGGGCGAAGGGGCAGCGGGCGTACGACGCCACGATCGGGCGCCTGTGCGCGCAGCCGCAGCGCAGCCCAGGCCAGGCACAGCAGTGCGGCGATGAACGGCAGGGCGGCGACGATCGGGCTCTGCAGTTCTTCGAACGTGGTGCCGACCGATCGCCGCGTCCAGCGCGCGAAGACGCCCTCGGCGTAGGTGTGCCAGGTCTTGCCCTTCACGGTCAGGAACTCGGGCACGCCGTGGTCGGCGACGGTGAACACGAACGCGAGCAGGCTGCCGGCCAGCAGTTCGGGGGCGATCGAACGCAGCAGCCACCGTTCGGCGCGCGCGCGCCCGCGCAGCACCAGCGCTGCCTCGTAGGCGCGGCCGTCGACGGCGCGCAGGCCACGTGCGGCGAGCACCGCGACGAACGGTGCATGCGCGACGCCGAGCAGGATCGCGCATGGCCAGAAGCCCGCGACCGGGAACAGGTCGGCGAAGCCCATCGCGACGAAGATCGGCGGCAGGACGAGCGGGGCGATGCCGAGCGGCCCCAGCCACGTGGCACCCGGGAGATCGCGCCGAACGCACAGCCAGGCGTGGCCGCCGCCGAGCAGCAGCGAGAGGAAGGTCGCGGCACCGCCGAGCAGCAGCGAGTCGCGCACCTGCGCGAGCACGGCGCCGTCGTCCGCCAGCGCTGCCCACGCGCGCAGCGTGAACCCGTCTGGTCCGGCGAGCGTCTGCGCGGCGAGCAGGACCAGCGGTCCGAGCACGAACACCGCGAGGAAGCCGAGCGCCAGCCACAGCGGCGCGCGGGTGAGCGCGCCGGCGATGGCTCGCGTCGTGTTCACTGCGCCCAGCGCTGGTTGAAGTCGCGGTCGCAGCGCAGCAGGTCGGCGCCGACCTGGTTGACGTCCCACGCCATCATCCGGAAGGCGCCGAGTCCCTTCACGGCGGGGTCCGCCGGGCTCGGGATGCCCTTGCGCAACGGGATCTGGGCGCTCTCGGCGGCCGCCAGCAACGCCTCGGTCTCGCGCCGCAGGATCGCGTCGATCAGCTTCTTGGCGCCCTCCTGGTCCGGCCCGCCGGCGACGAGGCCGACGGCGTTCGGGATCAGCATCGTGCCGATGCCGCCGTCGTGCTGGTCGGGGAACACGCACGCGACCGGGTGGCCCTTCGCCTTCGCGACGTGGTAGTCGTCGGTGTCGGTGAACGCCCACGGCAGCTGCCCGTCGCGCACCGCGCGCATCGTGGCGCCGTTGCTGGTCAGGAACTGCACGTCGTTGGCGAACAGCGCGTCGACGAAGCCCTGGAACTCCTTCTCGCCGAGCACGCCGCGCAGCGCCGCGAAGTGCGTCAGCGTCGTGCCGCGCAGCGGTCGCGCCACGGCGCACTTGCCGCGCCACTTCGGATCGACGAGGTCGCGGTAGCTGCTTGGCCACGTCGCCGGATCGGGCAGCAGTTCGGTGTTGACGATCAGCACGCGGGCGCGCGCCGCGAACCCGGTCCAGCGATGCTCGGCATCCTTCCACTCCGGCGGAATGTCTGCGGCGCTCGGCGACTGGTAGGGCGCGAGCAACCCCATCTGCGCGAGCTTCGCGACCTGCGCGCTCTCGTTGCACCAGAACACCGACGCCCGCGGGTTGCCGCGTTCCTCGACCAGCGCGTTGACGAGGCCGACGGTCTTGTTGGCCTCGGTGTCGTGGCGTTGCGTCAGGTCGAGTTGCAGTTCCTTGGCGAAGCCGTCGAGCAACGGCCGGCTGAACTGCTCGTCGAGGGCGACGTAGACCGTGGGGCCGGTGGGTGCGCCGCCGCACGCGGCGAGCAGCAACGAGAGGACGACGGGCAGGGCGTGGCGCATGGGCGTCGGCGGTCGTGGTCGGAAGCTAGGGGCCGGTCACCGGTCGCGGTAGACGACGTGGCACTCCTTGCAGCCCTTGGTGATCGTCGTGAGCTGCTTCTCGGCAGCCGCGGCGTCGTTGGCGCGCACGGCAGCATCGAGCGCCCGGCTGGCGTCGATCGACTTCTGCAGCTTCTGCTGGTAGTCGTCGGCCAGCGCCTTGCTCTCGGCGTCCTCGCGCAGATTGGCGAACAGGCTCGCGAGGCGCGCGGTCTCCTTCGCCGGCACCAGGTCCGGGTGATCGCCCGGCGGCTTCCAGCCAGCCTGGTGCGCCTGCTTGACGAGGTCGATCACCTGATCGATCTCTGCCATCGTGCCGACCATGCCGGAGACCTTCGCCACGCTCGGGAAGACGGCGGGGTCGACCCGCAACTCGGACCTGTTGGCCGGCTTCGCCTCGGCGACCGCCTGCCACAGTCCGGTGTAGTCCTTGGCCAGGCCCGACACCGCCATGCGTTCGTTCGCCTGGTCGGGAGTCAGCGTGCCGCACAGGACGAGAGCGGTGCCGAGCGCGGCCGAACTGCGGTGCTTGCCGTGGTGGCAGTGCACGTAGACCGGGCCGTCGCAGCTGGTGAGGGCTTGGGCGAGTTCGCGCTGCCGCGCGCGGGTGACGGTGTCGTAGCTGATGGGCAGGTGCACGTAGCGCATGCCTAGCTTCTCGGCGAGCGCGACGTCGGGTGCGGCGCCGTCGACGCTGACCACCGTCTTGATGCCCATGGCCGCGAGCGTGCGCAGGCCTTCGGCGCCTTCCGGCTGGCCGCCGCCGACCACGTTGGGCGCGTAGGTGACCACGTTGTGCAGGCCGGGCAGGTGCTCGGCCTTCGTCGCGCCCGGCACCGGCATCGCCGCACCGTAGCTGTGCTCGCCCGGGCCCGACTGGCACCCGGTCGCCACGGCAAGGGCGAGGGCGGCGACGAGGGGGAGGCGGAGCGTGGACCTGCTGGTCATGGCCCTCCCTAGGCAACGGCCGTGCCGTCATCCACGCGAGGGGCGCAGTTCCTTGCCCTCGAGTCCCAGCTCCCGCAGCCGGCGATGCAGGTGACCGCGGGAAATGCCCGACTGCTGGGCCGCGGCGGTGACGTTCCCGCGGCAGCGCTGCAGCAGGTTGGCGAAGTAGATGCGGTCGAAGCGAACCCGGGCCTCGTCGTAACGGTCGTCCCCGGGCGTGGCTGGCGGCGTGGCTTCGACCTGGTTCCCCCGCACTTCCGCCGGCAGGTCGGCGACGCCGATGGCGCCGCGGGGTCCGGCGAACACCACCATGCGCTCGACCAGGTTCTCGAGCTCGCGCACGTTCCCGGGCCAGTCGTAGGCGGTCATCGCGGCCATGGCGTCGGGGGTGAGCGTGTGCGTCGCGAGGCCGCCCTTCCCCAGCCGCTGCAGGGTCGTGGCGACCAGGGCCGGGATGTCTTCGCGGCGTTCGCGCAGCGGCGGCAGGCGCAGGGAAACGACGTCGAGGCGCCACAGCAACTCGGGCCGGAACATGCCGTTTCCGGCGAGGGCATGCAGGTCGCGGTTGGTCGCGGCGACGATGCGCACATCGACGCGCACCGGGGCGGTCGCGCCGAGCGGCAGGAACTCGCGATCGGTCAGGAACCGCTCGATCTTGGCCTGCGCCGGCAGGCTCATGTCGGCGATCTCGTCGAGGAACAACGTGCCCCCGGCGGCGCGCTGCAGCAGGCCGGCCTTGCCGCTGCGCGCGCCGGTGAACGCGCCGGCCTCGTGGCCGAACAGTTCGCTCTCGACCAGGGTGTCCGGCACGGCCGCGCAGTTGATCGCCACGAACGGCTGTGCCGCCCGCGGCGACCGCAGGTGCAGAGCCTTCGCCACGAGGCCCTTGCCCGTGCCCGATTCGCCGAGCAGCAGCACCGAGGCATCGCTGGCGCCGAGCAGGTCGACCTGCCGGCGTACTTCGGCCATCGCCGGGCTGTGGGTGACGAGGCCGACGCCGCCGTCGGCGGCTGCCGTCAGGGTGCGCAACTGAAGGTTCTCGCGGGTGGCCTTGCGCAACCGCAGGGCGCGTTCGATCCGCAGCTGCAACTCGTCGATCCGGAAGGGTTTGGTGATGAAGTCGGCGGCGCCGAGGTGCATCGCCTCGACGGCGGTGTCGACGGTGCCGTGCGCGGTCATCAGCAGAACCACCGCGTCGGGGTCGATCGAGCGGATGCGCCCGAGCACCTGGCTGCCGTCGGCGCCGGGCATCCGCAGGTCGAGGATCGCCAGCGCGAACCCGGCATGCCATTGCGCCATCGCGGCGTTGCCGTCGGGAACGGCGACGACGTCGTAGCCGAGGCGCTGCAGGCCTCGGCCCACGAAGTGGCGCATGCTCTCCTCGTCGTCGGCCAGAAGGATCGAAGGGCGTTCGGTCACGGGGCTGGGATCGCAAACGGCGTGTCGCGGCCGGGTAGCCGCCGGGGGAGGGTGGGTCGCTGGGAACTGTGCTACTTCTGCGACACGCCTGTTCCGCAAGCGTAACGGGCTCGGCGGGCCGACCAGGAGTGCCTGCCCGACTCAGGTTGGCCGGGACACGGGGTCGATGACGAAGCCGAATGCCGATCCGCCGAGGTTCCCGAGGGCGGCAACGAGGGGATGCATGAGTTCCCGGCCGCTGCGCATCCTCGTTGTCGACGAGGACCCGGAGACGCTCGCGACCTACCAACGGGTGTTGGCCACCCTCGGGGGCGACGCCGCTCCGCCCGAACTGATCCTGGTGCGGCAGGGGCAGCAGGCGATCGACGCGGTGGCGCGGTCCACGGCGAGCGGTGGCGTGGCGATGGCCTTCGTCGACCTGCACCTGACCTCGGCGATCGACGGTCTGGCGACGATCGAGCACCTGTGGACGCTCGACACCGATCTGCAGGTGGTGGTCGCGAGCGGTGCAGCCGATGCGCCGTGGGCCGACATCGCTCGGCGCTTCGGCTCGACGGACCGCCTGCTGTTCGTGAAGAAGCCGTTCGACCCGGTGGTCGTGCGCCAGCTCGCGATGGCGTTGTGTCGGAAGCGCGACCTGCTGCGCGCGGCGCGGCAGCGCGAACGCAAGCTCGAGCAGGGCGTCGCCGAGCGCACGCGGGATCTGGCGGCCGCATTGCGTCGCACGGAAGAGGCTGCGCAGTCGCGCATGCGCTTCCTCGCCAACATGAGCCACGAGATCCGCACGCCGCTGACGGCGATCCTCGGCTTCGCCGAGATGCTGCGCGATCCGGCCGCAGCCGACGAACACGACGCGCACACCGAGATCATCGACCGCAACTGCCGCCACCTGCTGCAGCTCGTCAACGACGTGCTCGATCTCTCGAAGCTCGAGGCCGGACAGTTGCTGTTCGAGTCGTCGTCGACCGATGTCGCCCGGCTGATCGCCGACGTGCTCGCGTCGCTGCGGCCGCTGGCGACGGCAAAGGGCCTGGCGCTCACGGGAGAACTCGTCGGTCCGTGCCCGCGAACGCTGCACACCGACGGCATGCGCTTGCGCCAGATCCTGTTCAACCTGGTGAGCAACGCGGTGAAGTTCACGTCGCACGGGGGGGTGCGGCTGCGCGTCGGAGTGGTGGATCGTGACGGCGACGCCAGGCAGCTCGCGATCGCCGTTGCGGACACCGGGATCGGCATCGAGGCGTCGCAGCTCGCGGCGCTGTTTCAGCCGTTCGTGCAGGCCGATGCTTCGACCTCGCGGCGTTTCGGCGGCACCGGCCTCGGCCTCTCGATCTCCAAGCACCTCGCGAACCGGCTCGGCGGCGATGTCGTCGCCACCAGCGATGTCGGCGTCGGCAGCGTGTTCACGTTGACGTTGCCGCTCGGCAAGGCGCTCGATGGCCCCTTGCTGACGACGCTCGACGACCTCGAACGCACGGCGTCGGTCCCGGCGGTCGCGCCATCGCGTCTCGCGGGGCGCATCCTGCTCGCCGACGACGGCCCCGACAATCGCCGCCTGCTCTCGCGCATCCTCGAGCGCGCCGGGGCCTCGGTCGTCGCCGTGGCCGACGGTGCCCAGGCGGTCGCGGCGGCCCAGGCCGCCGTGGCTGCGCAGCAGCCGTTCGACGTCGTGTTGATGGACGTGCAGATGCCCGTGATGGACGGCTACGCCGCGGTCCGGCGTCTGCGCGAACTCGGCATCCGCTGGCCGATCGTGGCGCTGACTGCCCACGCGATGGAGGGCGACCGCGACCGCTGCCTGGCCGAAGGCTGCGACGGCTACGAAACCAAGCCGGTGCGCGCGGATCGCCTGATCGCCACCTGCGCCCGGTTCGCCGACACGCTCACGGCGCCGCCGAGCGACGCACCGGCAACCGGACGGTGAAGCGCGCGCCCTGACCGGGGGCCGACGCGACGTCGATCGTGCCGCCGTGCGCGGCGACGATGCCCCACGACACCGACAGCCCGAGCCCCGTGCCGCCCGGCGCACCGTCGGGGCCGGGGCGCTTCGTGCTGAAGAACGGCTCGAACAGGTGCGGCTGGTCCGCTGCAGCGATGCCCTCGCCAGTGTCGGCCACGACGATCTGCACCTCGTTCTCCGTTCGCGCCGCCTCGACGCGCAGCGCGCCACCGCCGGGCATCGCCTGCAGCGCGTTGACCAGCAGGTTGACCAGCACCTGGTGCAGGCCGTCGGCGTCGCCGCGCAGGGTGAGGCCTGCTGCGACCCGCCGTTCGACCTGCACGTGCTGGCGCCGTGCCGCCGGCTCGCACAGGGCGAGCGCGTCCGCGATCAGGCGCGCGACGTCGACCTCGCTCTCCTGCGACAACGAACGCCGCGCGAAGCGGAGCAGTTGGTGCACGATCGCGCTGCCACGATCGGCCGCCCGCGTGATCACGGCGAGCGTCTCCCGGCGTTCGGGCGCGGCCTCGTCGGCGGCGAGTTCGGCAGCGCAGCCGCGGATGCCGCCGATCACGTTGTGGAACTCGTGTGCGACGCCGCCGGCGAGCGTGCCGAGCGACGCCAGCCGCTCGGCCTGGGCGAGCTGATGGTGCGAACTGCGCAGATCCGCGAGCGCCCGTTCGAGGTGCGCGGTCTTGTCGGCGACCTGCTCGGCGAGGCCCCGCGCGAAGCGCTGTTGCTCGGCGCGGGCCGCGCGCAGCTGCACGGTCATCGACCCGAAGTCGCGGGTGAGCTGGCCGATCTCGTCGCCGGCGGCCGGCGGCGGCTCGGCGTCGAGGTCGCCGGCGGCGACGCGAGCGGTGGCGGCGCGCAGCCGCCGGGTCGGCAGCACGACGAGGCGATGCAGGCCGAACCCGAGCAGCACCAGAAGCGTCGCCAGGGTCACGCCGACCAGGGTCAGGTGGGTGACGCGCAGGGCGGCGACGAACTCGTCGGTGCGCGCGGCCTGCGCTTGCGCCAGCGCCCGCAGCCGCGCGGCGACCGACGCGTCGACACGCTGCTGCAGCGCGCCGCTGCGCTCGAGGACCATCTGCCGTTCGTGGGCGCTGCGCCGCGCGTCGTCCTCGGCGATCGCGTGCCGGATCGCTGCCGCGTCGCCGCCGTGGTCGGCGAGCGGCAGGTCGCGCAGCGCACGTTCGCGGTTGTTGGTCGAGGCCCGCAGCAGGTCGGCCAGCAGGTCGGCGGCCTGCGACGACTGTTCGAACGACAGATCGTGCATCGCCCTCGACCCGTCCTGCAGGAGGTCGGCGCCGAGCGTCTGGAACGCCCGGGCCGTGCGTGGTTCGAGCCAGAGCAGCAGCACGGCGGCGAGGGCGGCGGCCGCGAGCGCCGTCGCGCCGAACAGGCGGACCGCCAGCGGCCACATCGGCCGCGCGCCCTTGGCACCGTCGGGGTCGGGCGATTCGGAGTGCATGCGCACTGCTTACCAGACGGGCCCCGGACAGCGGTCCTTGACGGTCGGATGCCGATAGTTACTTTGTAATGCAAAGCAAAGTAGCGAGGCGACCATGTTGATCCTGCGGGCAGACGAACTGGGCATGTGCTTCGGAGTGCGCGACGCGCTGGCGGCGCTCGCGGGGCTTCCGCACCCGGCCGACGTGACGATCCACGGCGAACTGGTGCACAACCCCGAGGTGCTGTCCTGGCTCGACCGCCGCGGCTTTCGCCGGTCGCCGGAGGCCCAGCGTGAGGTGCCGCCGACGCCGGCCGTGTTGGTGACGGCGCATGGCATCAGCGAGCGGGAACGGGCACGCCTGCTGGCGGCCGGCAAGCAGGTCATCGACACGACCTGCCCGTTGGTCGGCAAGGCGCACGCCGCGGCGGATCAGCTCGTCGCCGCCGGGCGCCGCCTGGTCGTGCTCGGCAAGGCCGACCACGTCGAGGTCCGCGGCATCGTCGAGGACCATCCGGGAGCGCTCGTCGTCGCCGGTCCCGACGATGTCGCCACGTGGCCCGAACGTTCGCTCGGCGTGGTTGCGCAGACCACGACCCAGGTCGAGGTCGCCGAGACACTGCTGGCGGCGATCCGCGCGCAGAACCCGCACGCCGACGTCGCCTGGATCGACACGATCTGCAGTCCGACCAAGGCGCGCATCGAGGCGCTCGAACGGCTGTTGCCGCGAGTGGACGCGCTGGTGGTGGTCGGTGGCCATGCGTCCAACAACACGCGTCAGCTCGTCGCGCGCGGTCGGCTGCGTGGCGTGCGCACCTGCCACGTCGAGAGCGCGCGCGAACTGCGCGCCGAGTGGTTCCGCGGCGTGCACGCGGTCGGCCTCACGGCGGGAACGTCGACGCTCGCGCGCACCGTCGACGAGGTGCACGGCTGGCTGACTCGCCACGCGGCATCGCGGGCTGACCGCTCGGCTTGACTGCCTGCACATCGCCCGTAGGCTCGCGGCCGCCGCGTTGCGCGCTCCGTTCGTGGCGACACTCGTCGTCCCCTCGCTCGTCGGGCCCTTCGCGAACCCGCCATGAAAGCGCCGGCCCGCCACCTGACCCGATGCATCGTCGCCGGCATCGTCGCGCTGCTGCCGATGGGGGGCGCGGTGTTCACGATCGTGTGGCTCGAAGGCACCATCGCCGCCGCGTGGCGCGACCAGCTCAGCTGGTACTTCCCCGGCCTCGGGCTGCTGCTCGCGCTGCTCGCGATCTACCTGGTCGGGTTCTTCGTCACCACGTTCGTCGGCCGTTGGCTCTGGCGAGCCGCCGATCGGCTGCTCGAGAGCCTGCCGCTGCTCGGCACGCTCTACCAGTCGCTCAAGGAAGTGCTCGGCTACGACAGCGGTCGCGAGCGCTTCTTCCAGGGCGTGGTCGCCGTGCCGGCGGACGAGGGGTTCGAGATCGGCTTCGTGACCGGCAGCGGGCCCGGGCCCGACGGCAGAGCCCACACACTCGTGTTCGTGCCGAGCTCGCCGAACCCCACGAACGGCAAGCTGCTGCTCGTCGATCCGGCGCGGCTGCAGAAACTCGACGTGCGCACGGCCGACGCGCTGCGCACGTTGGTGTCGCTCGGCAAGGCGCCGCTGCAACCGTGACCACGGCGTTGCCGATCGAGGTCGGCGGCCGGTGGTGCGGACCCTGGGCAGCGAACTTGCAATCGTGCGGGCTCGTCCCGATCCTTCGCCGCACTCATGTCCTGGCTGACTGCGTTCTGGCGATCGTCGATCGGCGGCAAGGTGACGATGGCGATCACCGGCCTGCTGTTGTTCGGGTTCGTCGTCGCCCACCTGCTCGGCAACCTGCTGCTGTTCGGCGGCCCTGACGCGATCAACGCCTACGCGAAGGGGCTGCACGATCTCGGTCCGATGCTGTGGGTGGCGCGGATCGGACTGCTGGCCGTGTTCGTGCTGCACGTGGCCACGGGGCTCCGCCTGGCGCGGCAGAACCGCGCCGCGCGGCCGGTCGCCTACGCGGTCGACGCGACGATGCAGGCGAGCTACGCGTCGCGCTCGATGGTGCTGAGCGGGGTGTCGCTGGCCGTCTTCCTCGTCTACCACCTGCTGCACTTCACGTTCGGCGTCACCAACGCCGACCACTTCGCCAAGAAGGCGGCCGGCGCCGACGGCTTCGATGTGCACACGATGGTGACCACGAGCTTCGCCAACCCGGCGATCGCCATCGCCTATGCCGGCTTCCAGCTGGTGCTGTTCCTGCACCTGAGCCACGGCATCCAGAGCCTTGCGCAGACGCTCGGTCTGCACCATGGCCGCTACACGCCGATGATCAAGACGTTGTCGTTCGTGCTCGCCGGCCTGATCGCCGGCGGCAACGTGCTGCTCGCGCTGTCCGTCCAGCTCGGCCTCGTCGGAGGTGCGGCATGAAGCTCGACGCGCGCATCCCGGACGGGCCGATCCACGAGAAGTGGACCAACCGCAAGTTCGAGCAGAAGCTCGTCAACCCCGCCAACAAGCGGAAGTACAAGGTGCTGGTGGTGGGCTCGGGGCTCGCGGGCGCCTCGGCCGCCGCGTCGCTGGCCGAACTCGGCTACCAGGTCGAGTGCTTCTGCTTCCAGGACAGCCCCCGCCGCGCCCACAGCATCGCCGCGCAGGGCGGCATCAACGCCGCCAAGAACTACCGCAACGACGGTGACTCGGTGCACCGCCTCTTCTACGACACGGTCAAGGGCGGCGACTTCCGCGCTCGCGAGGCGAACGTGCACCGGCTCGCCGAGCTGTCGGTGAACATCATCGACCAGGCCGTCGCGCAGGGCGTGCCGTTCGCGCGCGAGTACAGCGGCTTGCTCGACAACCGTTCGTTCGGCGGCGCGCAGGTGTCGCGCACGTTCTACGCACGCGGCCAGACCGGCCAGCAGTTGCTGCTCGGCGCCTACGCGGCGTTGTCGCGGCAGATCGGGCTGAAGACGGTGAAGATGTTCCCGCGCACCGAGATGCTCGACCTCGTGGTCGTCGACGGCCACGCCAAGGGCATCGTCGTGCGCGACCTCGAGAGCGGTGCGATCCGCACGCACGCCGGCGATGCGGTCGTGCTCGCGACCGGCGGCTACGGCCCGGTCTTCTACCTGAGCACCAACGCCAAGGGCTGCAACGTGACGGCGACCTGGCGCGCGCACAAGCGCGGGGCCGGTTTCGCCAACCCGTGCTACACGCAGATCCATCCGACCTGCATCCCGGTCAGCGGCGACCACCAGAGCAAGCTGACTCTGATGTCGGAGTCGCTGCGCAACGACGGGCGCGTGTGGGTGAGCAAGCAGAAGGGCGACCAGCGCGCGCCGTCGGCGATCCCCGAGACCGAGCGCGACTACTACCTCGAGCGCAAGTACCCGAGCTTCGGCAACCTCGCGCCGCGCGACATCGCCTCGCGTGCTGCGATGCAGGTGTGCGACGAGGGGCGCGGCGTCGGCGACACCGGGCTCGGGGTCTACCTCGACTTCCGCGACGCGATCCAGCGGCTCGGGCGCGCCGCGATCGAGGC
>DDSQ01000202.1 GCA_002343845.1 Planctomycetes bacterium UBA2386
GGGCAGCTCCCGAGCCCTGGCGCTACGCTTGCTCGTCGGCGCCCGTGGCCTCGCAATTGGTGTCGAAACGGGTGTTGCAATTGCTGCTGGATTGAGCGTCGGCGTCGATGTGACTGCGGCCTCGGATGAAATACGCGGCTGCGGACGCAGGACCGTAGCCGCCATGCCCGACAGCTCGGCAGTGCGCAGCGTGGCCGCGGCGCTGTCGGCGCTGCGCCAGTCGCCGCCATCGGCAATCGCGGTCAGCGCCGCCGTGCTCGGCACGGTGTCCGGCCGCGCGCGTTCGAGGCGGATCAGCCCTTCGCCGACACCGGGCGCCGCAAGATCCGCCGCGACGCGTAGCACGGCCGCCTGATCGAGTGTTTCGGCGCGGCCGAGTTCGCCCAGCGCCGCAGCGGTNNGCCAGCAGGCTCTGGACTTCCAGCGCGGCGCGCGGCGTGGCACGCTCGAAGACCCGGTTGCTGGCGACATCGAGACCCAGCGCGGTAAGCCGTGGCGAATCGCTGCTGATCGTCTCGAGCGCTTCACGACCGGCCAGGCGGATGGCTTCCCCGGCCAGATCGTCACGATAGGCAAGATTGCGCCGACGCACGAACCACAGCTCGGGCAGCGCCGCCAGCCGGGCCCATTCGGCAGTTGACGGATCGCTTGGCTCGACCGGCGGCAGCCGCGGAATGCGCAGCTGCTGGAGGATTTCGAGCGGCTTGCGAGTGGCAACCAGATTGATCGCTGCCGGGCGCAGACTGCGCGTACGCGTCGTCAGGCGGCTGCTCACCGCCCGCCATTCGTTGCGCGGAATCGGCGCCAGCAACAATATCGAGGTCGACTCGAGCGTCGCCGACGGGGCTTCGAGGTCGATCGGCGGCAGCGACAGCGCCTCCTCGACCAGCGCCGGCAACTCGTCCTCGGGGACGATCGAGAAATCGACCGCCATTTCGGGCGGGAAGTAGCGCTGCGTGAAATCACGGCTGTCGATCATGCCGGCGGGTACCGGCCCGGCCGACGGCAGCAAGGGAAAGTTCTCCCGAGCGGCAAAGCCGCGCCCGCCACTGGCCAGCAGGAGGTCGGCGAGATGCACCTGATGCTGGATCAGATGCGCCAGGCGCAGCGCGCGCGGCGCGTAACCGAGGCCCGGCAGGTCGGCACGGTCGGCGCCCAGTTCGCGGCGCACCATGGCCTCGTCCACCCACACCACGACGTTGTTGGACAGCGCCAGCATGGCCAGCGGCAGCACGTTCGCCGACAGGCCGCGCGCGCCGTCGCCGGCGAAGATCGCCGCCGCCGCGCGGCCGCGTCGGGCAGTGAGCGCATCGGCGGCGCCATCGTCCGGCCACGGTACGAGGACGATGGCCGTCGCCTCGACAACGTCGCCGTCCTCGACGCTGCGCTGACCGGTGATCGAAGTCGGGTAGGCACCGATCGGATTGTCGGTGTATTCGACCGGACGCAGGGCCAGCACGAACAGGCCGCTGCGATTGCGCAGCGGCGGCTGCGGCACCCGGCCTAGCCCGAAGCGTGCCGACAACTGCTCGGCGCGCGGAATGTCGGCGAGCCGCAGTTCGATGGCCCGTGACAACAACACCAGTTCGCCGGCGGCAGTGACGCCATGGCCGGCCGCCACATTCACCCGGTCGCCGGCGCTACCGCGCTCGACATCGAGTCCGCTGGCCACACCGCTGCCGGCGGCCTGACCGAGGTCGGCCTCGCGGGTGAGGATGTATTGCTGGTCGCGAATCAGATCGCGAGCGGCCAGGAAGCGGCCGTCGAAGTAGCGTGGGCGCTCGCGGCGCGGATCTTCGATCAGCGTCCCGGCCTGCTTGAGCAGCGCCACCTCCGCAGAGCCGAGAGTGACGCGAGTTTCGCCAGTAGTCAGGTTCATGACTCATCCTCCAGAGCGCCGCTTGGCGCGCCATTGATCTTGCTGTTCATGCGCCCAGCCCGAGTGCACCGGCGAGCATACCCAGGTGCGGCAGGACGCGACGGCCGCCGTTATCGACGATGGCATCGCCGCTGCGTGCCGGCGGATCACCTGCCGCCACCGGAACGAAGACCCGCGCCAGGAACACCGCGGTCGGGTCCAGGCCCGGCGGATGCCCCGGCGGCGCCGCCAGTTCGCCGGCAGCGTCGCTGTTGCCCTCGATATCCGGCCAGCCGTCAAGGACGGCGTCGTGCAGCGCGTCGCGGCGCGCTGCCGGAGCGAGCGCGGAGAGGTCGCGGTCCTGCTGTGGCAGGCCGTTGAAATCGTCGTCGAGGCCGTCACCGCGCAGCACCAGATGAACCTCGAAAGCATCGCGCAGGCGCGAGGTCTGCACCGCGTCGAGAGCGTCGAAAGGCCCGCTGGCGAAAGCCGGCGTGAGTGCCTGACGACAGGTGACGAAGCGCAGGAAAACGTCGGCAATCACTGCCCGTGCGGGCAACGCCGGCCCGTCGGCGACGAGCCGCGCGCTGGCAAAGCGCTGCGGATTGTCAAGCGCGGCGAGGCGCAGACCGTCACCGCCGTCGCGTACCAGTTCACCGTCGAACCAGCGCGTCAGGCGCAGGCACACCGGTCGCGGCAGTTCGACGAGGCGACCGAGGCGATCTACCGCCAAGCCGGGGGCGATGCGCACTTCCTCGACCGCCTCGCCGGCCGCCGGCACCTGGCGCACCCGCAGCCCGGCCAGCGTACCGCCCGCGAAAAGGCCCGCGGCGCTGGCGGTCTCGGCATCGAGACCCTCGGCCAGACGCCGCGCCCCGGCGCCACTGACAAAAGCCAGGGCCCGGGCAAGCCGACTGCGGTGGTAGGTCTGCTCATCGGCAAAGTCGCCGGCATCGAGCAGCATTCCCGTCGCGTAGTGCGGGCGCGCCGCGTCAGGCAAGGCGTAGAGCGGGTCGTCGGAAGGCGGGCGAAGGATGCTGTTCATGTTTCGCTCCTGGGTTTGGCGGATTTGGCAGGCTTGCGCGCCCGCGTCTTGCGTGCTTCGGCGGGAGCACGGGTCGGCCGAACAACGGGGGTGATCCCCGGCCTGACCACCGGAGTGACAATCGGTGTCACACCGGTCAGCGGCGGCCGCGTCAGCGGTGGCTGCGGCTGCGGCTGCGGCTCGATCACAACGACCTGCCGACGAACGACCACATCGACTACCTGAGGCGCACTGCGCCGTCCGTCGTCGCGAACCACCACCAGCTGGAAGCGGTGCGTGCCGACTGCCAGGCCGGCATCGACCTCTACCACTGCGGCCGTGGTCTCGACGGTGCGGCCCCTGACGAAAGTGGTCATGGCATCGACTCCGCTTGGCGGCTCAGAGCTGACCCATGTAGGTCCATTGATAGGCCACCACGCGGCCACCGCCGGCGTCGAAGGATCGGCTGCCGTCGAGATTGAAGCTGGTCGCGAAGTTCACGCTGCGTGGAGCGTTCAGTACCGCGGTCGGGTTCTCGGTATCGGCGACGATGACGATCACGTCGTCGGGAATCGAGCTGTTGCCGGAGTCGTCCACGACCACCAGACGAAAAGTGTGGCGCCCCAGCGGCAGCGCATTGTTGGCGCTCAGGGTGACTTCGACGGTGGGAGTCTCGGTCCTGACTTCCTGGTTGATGATGAACTCGGCCATTTTGGGCTCCTTGTGTCGGGTTGAGTTACGTGTATCGTCGCCGGCGGTCTTGCCAGCGCTGTTGCCCTTGTGTGCGCGCCTAGTCGGTCAGGCGCCATCGATACTCGGTAATGCGCCCGCCGGGCGCGGCGCTCGAAGCGCTCCCGTCGAGCACGAAACTACGGCCGTGCACGACACTCATGTCCGGGCCGGCGTCCGCCACCGGCGGTGCAAGCGGCAGCGGCGAGGCGGCACCCGACAAACGCGGATCGAGGCTGCCGACACCGAGGACGAAGTCACCATTGCCGAGGCTGCTGACGCTGGCCCGCGCCGGAATGCGCTCGCGCGGCGGGCCCAGGTAGGTATCGACACCGACCAGGCTGGCGACGCCGACCAGCAGCGGCCAGCTGGCAGTCGCCACCTGAACCTCGACGTGGGCGGGCGATTCGAGCTCGACGATGCGCCGGATCAGGCCCAGGTCCTGCGGCTCTACCGACTGGTGCACCAGCACCAGCGCGCGGAAAGCGAGCTGGTCGTAGAAGGCCAGAACGGCATCGCGCTCGGCGCTCGAAATCAGCTCGTCACGAAACAGCGCCAACAGTTCGACGCGTTCGGCCTCGCCAAGGATCAGCGTGTCGCCAACCACCGAATTGCCGCTGATGACCAGGCCCGGCAGAAGCGGATCATCCTCGACATTGAGATCCACGCCGAGCAGCGTACTCATCAGCCGGCGCATGCGNNCCGCCGCGCACGCCGCCATCGCTGGCAATGTCGAGGGCCAGCCGCAGACCGCGGCGACTGCCGTGATAGCGCGCCAGCTGGCTCGAACGCAGCAGCCACTCGCGTCGCCGCGCCTCGGGGAGGGCGGCATCGAAAGCGACGCCGAGCCAAGCAGCAAGCCAGTCGAGCGACTCCTCCGGCACCACTGCCGGGTCGCTCGCCAGATGCGCGGCGGCAACACGATCTTCGAGCGGGGTAAGGACGCCCTCGACGTTACCCAGCAGGCGTTCGAGGAAATCCGCCGGCGTCGCCAGGCCAGGGCTTTCGGCCGCGGCACCGAACTCGCTTTCGCGATACAAGCGCGGCAGATATTGGTCACGGTAGGAGAAGCGTGAACCATAGGCGCGGAGGGCGGCCAGTTCGGGCGAATCGCGTCCCTCGCCGAAGAAGACCACGCGCACCCAAAGATAGCGGCCGCTGAGCGCCCGCACCCGATGTGCGGCGCGCTGAATCATCGCCGTCCACAGCCCGGCGCGGCCGGGCTCGGGCGCGCCCCAGGCACCCAGGCCGGGATGGCCGGGCAGCTCGGAAGGCTGCCGCTCCCAGGCCGCGCGCGGCACGGGAGCGGTGGGCAGCGAGTCGTCGGGCAGTTCACCGAAGAGATGGGCGTGCCATTCATCGACAGCAGCAACGCTCGGCTCGGCGCTGGCCGCCAGCCATACCAGCAGACCGCAGCCGGCCGGCAGACGGGCTTCGGCGTAGAGCCGGTGCCAGACGGTCTGCTGCTCGCCGCTATCGATGAGGTGCATCGCCGCGTCGCTGAAATTCGCTGCCTCGCCGCGGCGGGCAAGGTTGGCCAGCGACAGCCGGTGGAGCGGTTCGACCGTGCCGCCGGCCAGCGGGTAACGTGGCGGATCGTCGAGGCGATGGGCAAAAGGCGCTTCCTCGGCATCAGCCGCCAGCGGATAGATATCGCCGGCCGGCTGCAAAGTGAGCGCGGCGGCTGCCGACAGTCGCGGCACCCACACTGGCGCGTCGCGACGGCCCGGCACGCGCACCGCGATTCCGCCCACTCCGCCCAGCCAGTCGATCGAATAGGCGAAGACCGCACCCGCCAGGGTCTGCGCCGGCCCGAGCGTGCCGAGCTGCCGATCGAGCAAGCGCAGGCGGCACTCGCCATCGCCGAACCATGACAACAACGCCAGCGTGCCGTCAGGAGCAAGCGCCAACGACTGCGGCCGCTCGCCGGCCGGCCAGGCGACGCCGCTGAACAGCTTAAGCGTCGGCGGGCTGGGATTCTCGGGATCGGGGCGGAAAGTACCCGGCGCATAATCAGCGGCTGGGCGCTCTGGCTGAACGCAGCCGCTGAGACGACCGAGGCGACCGCTGGCCCGTTCCAGCAGCCACACCCCGGCCCGCGGATCGGCGGCCATGCGCCAGGCCTGGAAGTCGGGTGTCGGCAGGACAGTATCGGGCCAGCGCCCGCGCAGGTCATGCAGCAGGACGCGTTCGGTGAGCGCCACATAAAGCACGTCGTCAAAGCCGACGGCAAAGTCCAGTGGTCGCTCGCTGAGCGGCAGCAAGGTGGCCACCGCCGGTAGATGACTGACAACGACGATGGCCATCACCGCCTCGTCCCAGCGCGCGCTGGCGCCGTGCCGGTCGACCGAGCGCGGCAGGCGCTCCAGCGCCGCCGCCGCAATCACCGCGGCCTCCGCCGGCGCGCTCGATAAACTGCGCTCGCTGGCCAGGCGCAAGGCGCGGCAATCGGCGCGGTAATCGACGTGACTGCGCCCCGGCCAGTGCCGGTCGTCGGCAA
>DDSQ01000037.1:0-179 GCA_002343845.1 Planctomycetes bacterium UBA2386
GGTCGTCGTGGAACACCGGGATGTTCATGCGCTCGCGCAGCTGGCGCTCGATGGTGAAGCACTCGGGCGCCTTGATGTCCTCGAGGTTCACGCCTCCCAGCGTGGGCTCCAGCGCGGCGATGATCTCGACGAGCTTGTCCGGGTCGCGCTCGGCCAGCTCGATGTCGAAGACGTCGATG
>DDSQ01000037.1:201-3707 GCA_002343845.1 Planctomycetes bacterium UBA2386
CAGCGGGCCGATGTCGCCCAGCCCGAGCACGGCCGTGCCGTTGGTGACCACGCCGACGAGGTTGGCGCGCGAGGTGTACTCGGCCGCGAGGGACGGGTCCTCCTCGATGGCCAGGCACGCATAGGCCACCCCGGGCGAGTACGCCAGCGACAGATCGCGCTGGTTGGACAGCGGCTTCGTCGGCACCACGGCGATCTTGCCGCGCGTCGGCGACCGGTGGTACTCGAGCGCCGCATCACGCAGCGCCTGCTCGGCCGACGAGAGCTCGGTCTGCTTCACGGGGTCTCCTTGGTACGGGTCTGTCGGGTTGCAGAGGTTACGCCGAGTCGGCCGCCTTGGCGATGTGGCGATGCCGGGGGCTTCGAAAGGGCGCGGGCGGGCCTCGTCGGCGCGCACCGTGGCCATGCAGGCGTGCATGGCTCGCATGCGGCCGTCGGCGATTGCCCGTCGGCGGCGGCCGGTTCAGACTGTCGTCACCGCATTGACCGCACCCCCCGAGGAACCCGCGATGTCGACGAACCGGTCCGTTCTGATCCTCGGCGCGCAAGGCCGCTTCGGCCGCGCCGCCGTCGAGGCCTTTGCCGCTGCCGGCTGGCGCGTGCTCGCGCAGGCCCGCCGTCCCCAGGCCGACCTGCCCCACGGCGTCGTCGCCGTCGATGTGCCGCTCGACGACGCCGGGCGACTGGCCGAGGCCGCAGGCGGCGCGAGGGTCGTCGTGCACGCCGTCAGCCCGCCCTACACGGACTGGGGCTCGCAGCTGTTGCCGCTGGCGCGCCAGGGCTTCGACGTGGCCGAGCGACTCGGCGCGCGGTTCATGCTGCCGGGCAACGTCTACGGCTACGGCGAGGCGATGCCCCCGCGCCTGGACGAGGACACGCCGGCGCACCCGACGAACGAGAAGGGTCGGCTGCGCGTGCAGCTCGAGACCGAGCTGCGCGAGCGCACGCGGGGCGGCCGGATGAGCGGCGTGGTGATCCGTGCCGGCGACTTCTACGGCAGCGGCCAGGGGTCGTGGCTCGACTTGGCGGTCGTCAAGTCGCTGAAGTCGGGCAAGCTGGTCTATCCCGGCCCCCTGGACGTGCCGCACGCCTGGGCCTACCTGCCGGACCTCGCGCGCGCCTTCGTCGCGGTGGCCTCCCGGGGCGACGCGCCGGGCTTCGAGACGCTTCACTTCGCCGGGCACACGCTGACCGGGCGCGAGATGCTCGATGCCGTCGAGGCGGCGGCCGATGAGCTCGGGCTGCGGCCGCCGGGCGGTTTTCGCCGCGGCACGATGCCCTGGGGCCTGCTGCGCGTCGGCGGCTGGTTCGTGCCGATGCTGCGTGAGGTGGTCGCGATGAGCTACTTGTGGCGCGTGCCCCACGCGCTGGATGGCCAGCGGCTGGAGCGGCGCGTGGGGCCGCTGCCGTCGACACCGCCGCGGCAGGCGCTGCGCGAGGCGCTGACGGCGCTCGGCTCCACGCCGCGCGGGGCACCCGCGGTGCACGGCGCCTGAGCCGCCGCGCTCGGCCTCGCCACGCTGCTGCTGCCGGTCTTCGGCGCGCCGGCACTGATGCCGGTCGCGGTCGCGGTGACGGTGCTGACGCTGTGGCTCATCGCTGCCAGGGCCCGCCGCCGGTGGGGTGGGCCGCGGCGCCGAGGCCCACCACCGGCTTGACCTGGCGCAACCCGCTGCCGCACCTGCGGCGCATGCTGCCGGCATGTTGGGGCCCAGGAGGACAACACGATGCTGAGCGACGAACTGGGCAAGCTGGCCGAGCTGCGTGACCGCGGCGTGCTCGACGAGCAGGAGTTCGCGAAGGCCAAGGCACGCTTGCTGGCGGGAGACTCGCCACCGCAGCCGATGGCCGAGTTGAACCGTCTGCGCCGCAGCACCGGCGACCGCTGGCTCGGCGGTGTCTGCGGCGGGTTGGCGAAGCTGACCGCAGTCGAGTCGTGGGTGTGGCGCCTGCTGTTCGTCGTCGTCGCGCTGTTCGGCGGCGCCGGCGTGCTGGCCTACCTGCTGCTGTGGGTGCTGGTGCCGGCCGAGGCCTGACTCAAGGCGAAGCCGGCCCGGCCGGCGGTCGGCGCACGAGCTGCACCATCGCGCCGAGGCCGACGCAGACGGCGAGCAGCGTCACCAGCCCGCCGATGAACGGCAGGCTGCCCAGCAGGGCGATGGCGAAAACCCCGAGCGCGGCCGCAGCCAGGCGCCACGCGCGCGACTGCGCATCGGCGCCGCGCGAGCGCTGCAGTGCCCACTGCCCGAGGGCCAAGCCGCTCGCGGCGTAAGCGACGGGCAGGGCCGCTGCGTACAGCAGGAAGCCGAGCAGTGCGAGCGGGATGCCGATCACGGTGACCGCGACGATCAGCGCGGCCACTGGTACGCAGACGATCACGACGAAGCCCCACAGCAGGCTCCAGCCGAAGCGAACGCGCCAGGTGGTCGCGACGCGCTGCGCGAGGACCGGCATCGCGGCAGCCAGCCCGACGGCCAGCAGCATCATGCCGACAGTCCACAGCCAGCCCGGGCCGGACCACCCCGGGTGCGGCGGCTCGCCGCGCGGCCTCGCGCCCTCCGCGCCCTCGGCACGCCGCTCACCCGCTGGCCCGAGTTGTTCGAGGGCGCCGACCTGCGCCGCGGGATCGCGCTCGAGCTCGCTGCCGCTGCGCAGGCGCAGCTTGCCGGCGATGCGCGCCCCCGGTCCGAGCGTCAGGCTGCCGGCAGCCGATTCGACGTCACCCCCCACCGGCCCGTCGATGGTCACCCGACCGCCACCGACCGTCACCGATCCCTTGACCTCGCCGCGCACCGTCAC
Source organism: Planctomycetes bacterium UBA2386 (assembly GCA_002343845.1). The sequence goes on from DDSQ01000037.1 coordinate 3,000, forward strand.
CTGACCGCCGCCGGCCGTCAGGTTGCCGGCGACGACGCCTTTCGGGTTCAGCTCGACCTGGCCGCCGGCCACCCGCACGTTGCGGCCGACCGGGGCGTCGAGGACGAGCCGGCCGCCGCCGCCGAGCACGCTGCCGCCCACCGGTGCCGTGAGCCGCACCTGGCCGCCGGCGAGCACCACGTCGCCGTCGACCGGCGCCTGGACGTCGACGTTGCCGCCGACGGCGATCAGGTCGCCGCCGACGGGCTGGTCGATGCGCACCGCACCGCCGAAGACGTACTCGTCACCGCCAAGACCCTTGACGCCGGCCGCCGCGCCGTCGGCGGCCTGCAGCAGTCCCGTGAGCAGCAGCGCCGCCAGCGCGACACCCCACGAACGCCCCGTCGAACCCCTCATGCCGGACTCCCCCAGACGACATCCGGCCCTCAGTCTACGGCCGGGCAGCGAGGTCGGCAGCCTCGTCGGCGGGGCACGCGACGGGCCGTCCGCGCGGTGCGGCTCGCCGCGCCGAGTCCCGACAAGTGCCGATGGCCGCCACGCCTGCACCGGGGGTATCGTTGCACCCGGAGCGACCACCGACAGGAGAACCCCGATGACGACGCGGACCCCGTCCCGCTGGATTCCGACCCTTGCCGCCGCGCTGGCTGTCCTCGTGTCACCGTGGGCCGCGGCCGGCACCGTGACCGTCGTGACCTCGTTCCCGAAGGA
>DDSQ01000037.1:3714-5170 GCA_002343845.1 Planctomycetes bacterium UBA2386
TGCCCGCCGGCCAGCGGCCCGACGTGTTCTGGGCCTCCGCACCCGACGCCTTCGAGGTCATGGCCGGCCAGGGCCTGCTGCAGAACGTTGCCGCGCTGGCGAACAAGGCCGCGCCGGCCAAGGTCGGCAACTACCCGATCAACGACCCGAAGGGCCTGTACCTGGGCCAGGCGCTGGCCGGCTACGGGCTGATGTGGAACACGCGCTACCTCGCGGCGCACAAGCTCCCCGCGCCGCGCCAGTGGGCCGATCTCGTCAAGCCGGTCTACTTCGGCCACGTCGCGGTCAGCTCGCCGTCGCGCTCGGGCACGACGCACCTGACGGTCGAGACGATGCTGCAAGGCGAAGGGTGGAACAAGGGCTGGAACCAGCTGCTGCAGATCGCGGGCAATTGCGCCGCCGTCACCGAGCGCAGCTTCGGCGTGCCCGACGGCGTCAACAACGGGCAGTTCGGCATCGGGCTGGTGATCGACTTCTTCGGCCTGGCCGGCAAGTACAGCGGCTTCCCCGTGGACTTCGTCTACCCCGACGTCACCGCCGTCGTGCCGGCCAACATCGCGCTGGTGGCCGGGGCGAGGAACAGCGACGAGGCGCGCCGGTTCATCGCCTACACGCTGTCGCTGGAAGGCCAGCAGCTGCTGGTCGACCCGAAGATCTCGCGCCTGCCGATCCTGCCGCCCGAGGCGATGGGCGGCAAGGTCCCGCAGGGCTACCCGAACGCCTTCGAGATCGCCCGCCGGGCGAAGGTGCACTTCGACTCCGACCTGTCCGAGTCGCGCTACAACGTGGTGGCCTCGCTGTTCGACCAGACCGTCACCTTCCGGCTGAAGGAGCTGCAGGCGGCGACCGGGGCGATCCACGCGGCCGAGGCCGCGCTGGCGAGGAAGCCGAACCCGAAGGCCGCCGCGATGCTCAAGGAGGCGCGTGACATCGCGTTCACGCCGGTGGTCGATGCCGCGAAGGCGGCCGACAAGGACTTCCTCGCGATCTTCGCCGCCGACAAGAAGGACGCCGCGGTCAACAAGCGCGTCACCGGCCTGGAGGACCACTGGAACCGCAGCGCGCGCGCCAACTACGAGCGCGCCCGCGCGCTGGCCGAGCAGGCGCTCGCGCTGGCCCGCTGAGCCGTGCCGGTCCTGCGCGACGTGCGGCCGGGCGCGTGGCTGGCCGCCGCGCTGGTGCTCGCGTTCCTGCTGCTGTTCTTCGTGCTGCCGGTCGCGCAGGTCTTCGTGACCGCGTTCGTGCAGGCCGACGGCCGGCCGACGCTCGGCCACTTCGCGGCCTTCTTCGGCCAGCGGCTGATGACCGAGGCCTTCGTCAACAGCCTCTACGTCGCCGTGATGTCGACGGTGTTCGCGTCGCTGATCGCCGTGCCGCTGGCCTACTTCACGGTTCGCTTCGACTTCCGTGGCGCCATCCTGATCCAGACGCTGGGCGTGCTGCCGCTGATCATGCC
>DDSQ01000163.1 GCA_002343845.1 Planctomycetes bacterium UBA2386
GGCTCGTCTTCGACGACGAGGATGTGGGTCTCGGAGAGGTTGCTCATGGATCGGTCGCCCGCGGCGGCGGGCCAGAAGCGGGTGGTGGCGTCCCGGCGAGCGGCAGCTCGAGCCGCATCACGGTGCCGCCGCCCTCGCGCGGCAGCGCGAGGATCTCGCCGCCGTGGGCGCGCGCGAAGTGGCGAACGAGGCCCAGGCCGAGTCCGGCGCCGCGGACCTCGCCAGCGTTGCTGGCCCGGTAGAAGCCGTCGAACACGCGCGTGTGCTCGCCTGGCGGAATGCCGCGGCCGCGGTCGCGGACCTCGACCACCGCGGACTCGCCGTGGCGTTCGAGCACGAGTTCGATCTCGTGCTCGTCGTCGCCCTCGCGCGCGTACTTGGCGGCGTTCTCGAGCAGGTTGACGATCGCGTTCTCGCAGCCGTTGCGATCGCACTGCACGCGGATGCCGAGCGGCAGCGAGTCGATCAGGATCGCGCCGCGCGACTCGAGGTGCGGCGTGTAGGTGGCCGTGATCTCGCGCAGCAGTTCACCGAGGTCGAGCGGTTCCTTGTGGTAGTCGAGCGTGCCGGCCTGTTGGCGCGAGAAGTCGAGGATGCGCTGGATCATCGCCGTCAGCCGTTCGGCTTCGCGGGCGATGATCGAACCGAACTCCGCCGCCTGGCCGGCGTCGCGCGCGCGGCCCATGCCGAGCGTCTCGCCGTACATGCGCACCAGCGCCAACGGCGTCTTCAGCTCGTGCGACACGCGCGACACCAGGTCGACCTTGAGCGCTGCGAGCTCGGTCTCGCGCGACACCGAGCGCCACGACCACAGCGCACCGCCGAGCGCTGCCGCGAACAACGCGACGACCAGCAGCGTGCGCATGTTCTTGGAGGCCTCGGCCTCGGCGACCAGTCGCTGCGGGTCCGCCGGCCAGGCGCGCAGCAGCAGGTCGTCGGTGCGCACCGACGGCGGCTCGTAGTCGGCGGGCGCCGCGCGGGGGGCGGGGACCAGCGGCTGGTCGTCGGCGTCGTGCACGGCGAGCACGAAGCGCCCGCCGGTCTCGTTCAGGCTCGCGAACGTGGCGGCCAGCAGAGCGCGAGGATCGACCTGGATGGCGACGCTGGCGCAGTTCCACTGCTGCGCCTCGTCGGCGGTCGCGGGCCGGATGCTGACGAGCCAACTGCCGTCGCTGACCGGCGCGACGAGTCGGGTTTCGAACGGCCCGTCGTCACTGCCCGGGGCCGAGCGCTGTGAGCGGCGCACCCAGGGCTTGACGTTGTTCTCGTACTCCGCGGCGAACGACCGGATCGCGGCGCGTTGCCGTTCTTCGCGCAGCAGCGTGTCGGCCTGCTCGCGCAGGGCGTCACTGGCGTCGATCGACTCGCCGAGGCGTTGCGCGAGCGCGGTCAGCAGGCCATCGGGGTGCTGGTCGCGCCGACCCTCGGCGATTGCGCGGAGCAGCCGCAGGCGTTCGTCGGTGGGGCCCGCCAGCGCGATCGCGAACTCCGACAACAGGCCGAGTGCGGGCAGCGGGCTGTCGCGACGGATGCGCATGCCGTCGACCAGCCGCTTGCAGTGCTTCCATTCCTCGAGGGCCTGCCCGACCTCGCGGAGCGCGCGGTGCGCCGTGGCCAGGCGGAAGCGCGCGACGGCCTCGATCTGCTGGAGGTCGGGGCGCCGATCGTCGTCCGACGACCAGGCCTTGTCGAGCTTCGCCAGCGTCTGCTCGAGGACCAGGATCGCCTCGGCGTGCTGGCCGAGGCTCAGGTGGTGGTCGGCTCGCTGCATTTCGCCACGCAGCGGACTGTCGGCGCTGAGGAACTCCTCGCTGGCGAGCGGCAGGCTGATCGGCAACAGCGGCAAGGCCGGCCAGATCACCGTCGCTAAGTCGTCGAGCAGCACGATGCCGCGCAGGGCCGCGAACCGTTCTTCGGCGGCCAACGTGATCGTGGTGCGCACGACGCCGTGTTGCGCAAGCCAACGTTTGCTCTCTTCCAGCAGGGCGGGCACATGCCGCTCGATCTGCTGGTCGACGGCCTGGCGGGCGGCGGCCAGGAACTGGCGCGCCTCGCCGGCGAGGGCTTGCTGGGCCGTGGCGCTGGTGCGCTGCAGCTCGTTCCAGCCGAGAGCGGCGAGGAACGCGAGCGGCACCAGGTAGGCGCCGAGCGCGAGCAGGTGGCGGTGGCTGAAGCGCGAAGGCGGTCTCGGCATCGTCGGGCCGCTCGAGGCCCGCCGGCCAGACTATCCAGGACACGAGCCTTCGCCCAGGCGCGGACGCCTTGGGCTCAGGTTCCTCGGGTCACTGGATCGTGAACACGAAGCCGTCGGTGCCAGTGACCAGGAACGGAGTCGTGCAGCCGCCGGGCGCCAGGTAGTCGACGCCCTGCGCGTAGACCGCGATGCCCGCGAGGGACGGGTTCGGCGGGATCGAGAAGACGTGCTGGCCGCCGACGACCGTGAACGTGAGGTCGTGCACCAGCGTGCAGGTGCCGCAGATCGGGGCCATCAGCAGGTTGAGGCCGTAGCTGATCAGCGGCGTGCCGACCGGGTTGATCATCGTGACGACGATGTCGGTGCCGACTTCGGCGTTGCCGGCCATGTCGATTTCGACCGGCGAGCACGAAGCGGGGATGCGCTGCACGGTCGACGGGCGCTTGAGCAGGCGGAGGCCGCGGAACGCCGTGTTGGGGGCCGCCGTCGCGATCGCCGAGAACGTCGCGCTCGGGCCGGTGTCGGCGACGCGGATGATGCTGCCGCCGGTCGTGGCCCACAGCGTCGTCACGCCTGCGGCGCGCGTGCCGGTCAGGCCGCGGCAGGGCTGGCCGGCGGCCAGCGTGTACTGCAGCGTCCAGATGCCCGCGATCAGCGCGAACTTCTTGATGCCGCCCTGGCCCGCGCTGTCGTCGGCGCAGTAGAGGGTCACCGCGTCGGCGAACCAGAAGTCGTAGATCGACGGGCCGCTCATCGTCGCCATGCCGGGCAGCAGCGACAGCGTCGCTGGACCGACGGTCGGCAGGCCGGTGCCGACCTGGATCACGCCGTAGTTGCTCTGCGAGGAACTGCTCGTGTAGAGCTGGCCGTTGTGGATGCCGGCCACGCGCGTGTTCTGCGGCGCCCCGGCGTTGATGCCGACCGAGGTCGTACCGCCGAGCGTGACGTAGCGGATGCCCGCGGAATTGAGGCTATTGCCCGAGGTCCAGAACTGCAGGCCGTCGTCGCTGACCGCCGATCGGATGTTGCCGTTGTTGCCCGCGCCGCCGCCGCCGTAGGCGTCGGTCAGGGTCGTCGACGTGTCGACGGCGCCGGACAGGAAGATGCTGCCGACGCATCGCGGCGTCGCCGACGCTGCCGTCGTCGGCACCGCGGCCAGGCCGGGCGCCGTGGCGTAGCCGGCGAGGGTCAGGTAGAGGCCGTTCGTGGACTGGTTCAGGAAGCCCTCCGACGTCGACGAGCCGGCGTTCGTCAGCGGGTAGTTGGCGCCGCTCTGGGTGATCGGCATCGCGATCGTCTGCACGAACGTGCCGGTCTTCGTGTACTCGTCGACGAACGTGGGCGTCGAGGCGCTGGTCAAGGTGGCGCTGCCATCACCGACGCGGACCACGTAGAGGTTGCCGAAGGTGAGGCCTTGGCACAGTGCCGAGCCGGTGAGAACGAGGAGGGTGGTGAGGGATCGCAGCATGGGCAGGGGAAGGGGTCGCGCCGGTGTGGAAGGCGGGCAATGAACAGCATCACGAGGCCCCTGTCGACGTCGTCCGGACGCTTGGCCGCGGCTTCGGCGGCGCCTCACATACGGAGCAACGGATCGAGCGCGGTGGATGCGATGGCGCCGGGCCGCCGCGCGGTGGGCCGATGGACCGAGATCAGTAGAGCAGGAACCGGCGCACGCGCTGCCACCAGTCCGCGGGCGGGGCGGCCAGGGCGTCGAGATCGGCGAGCGGCCGTTCGCCGTCGACGAACTCACGCACGGCGGTCCCGCCGGTGAGGATCTCGATCGGCAGGCGCACGGCTTCGTACTCGTACGGCGGCTGCTTCCACTCGAAATGGTGCGGCCACAGCTCGCGCACGCCGCGCAGCAGCGCCAGCGTGGTGCGGTACGGGCGGTACGCGGCGGCGTCGGTGGCGTGCAGGAACAACCCGCCGCACGCGCGCCCGTGCCACTTCTGGAACGTCGGCTCGAAGTGCACCGGGCGCAGGGCGACGCCGCGCAGGTCGTGCGTGCTCGCCAGCGCCAGCAGCTGCCACGGATCGATGAACGGCGCCCCGAACTGCTCGAACGGCGTCGTCGTGCCCCGACCTTCGCTGAGGTTCGTGCCCTCGAGCAGCACCTGCCCCGGATAGACCAGCGCACCTTCGTGGCGCGGCAGGTTCGGCGACGGCGGGATCCAGGCGCGGCCGGTGTCGGGCCAGAGCATCGAACGCCGCCAGCCCTGCATCGGCAGCACGCGCAGGTCGCAGCCGAGCGCGAGTCGGTCGTTGCACCATCGCGCCAGCTCGCCGAGCGTGAGTCCGTGGCGCATCGGCATCGGCGCGCGGCCGACGAAGCTGGCGAACGCGAGGTCGAGCGCCTGGCCCTCGGCCCGTTCGCCGCCGAGCGGGTTCGGGCGGTCGAGCACGAGCACCGGGATGCCCTTCTGCGCGCACGCTTCGAGGCAGTAGGTCAGCGTCCAGGCGTAGGTGTAGACGCGCGTGCCGACGTCCTGCAGGTCGACGACCAGGAGGTCGAGGCCTTCGAGCATCTGCTGCGACGGCTTGCGGGTCTCGCTGTAGAGGCTCCACACCGGCACGTCGAGGCGCGCATGACGGCCGTGCGCGGTCTCGATCATGTTGTCCTGCTCCGTCGACCAGGCGCCGTGTTGTGGCGCGAACAGCGCCGCGAGCCGACCCGGAAACCGGGTCGCCAGCACATCGGCCGCGTGGCGGAAGCCACGATCGACCGACGCCTGGTTGGCCAGCAGACCGAAACGCCGCGCGCTGCGCAGCACGTCGGGCGGCGTCTGGCTCGCGACTTCGAGACCGAACAGGACGGGCGAGGGAGCGTTCACTCGTAGAGCAGGAACGGTTGGCGCCGCATGCGGAAGAGGTCGAGGTCGCGTTGCCAGGTCGCGACGATCGTGTCGGCGGCGCTTCCGCCCACGATGGCGTCGCGCGTGGCCTCGTGCTTGAGCAGCCAGTCGAGCTTCTTGTGGTCCCAACCGTCGGCGAACAGCGCGCGCAGCGCGCAGGCGACGTGGATGCCGGTGCGCACCGGTTCGAACGTGCGCCAATCGGTGACGACGATGTTGATGCCCGAGCACGCTTCGCCGCGGAACTTGCTCGCGTTCGGGGTGAATGCGATCGGCACGAACGTGACGCCGGGCAGGTTGGCGGCGCGCAGTCGCTGCGCGAGGCGCACGCCGTCGCACCACGGCGCGCCGAGCACCTCGAACGGTGTGTCGGTGCCGCGGCCGACCGACAGGTTGGTGCCTTCGAGCAGACCGATGCCCGGATAGAGCAGTGCTTGCGTCAGCGACCGCATGTTCGGCGACGGGTTGATCCAGGGCAGCCCGGTGGCGTCCCAGAGATCCGCCCGCTGCCAGCCGACGCACGGCACGACCTGCAGGTCGACCTTCAGGCCGTCCTCGCCCACGATCATGCGCGCGAGTTCGCCGGCGGTCATGCCGTGGCGCAGGGGAATGCGGTGGCTGCCGACGAAGTCCTGGCGCGCGGCCGCGAGCACGGGCCCTTCCATGCGCAGCCCGCCGATCGGATTGGGTCGGTCGAGCACCACGAAGCGCAGCCCCTTGCGAGCGGCCGCCTCGAGGCAGTTCCGCATCGTCGACACGTAGGTGTAGAAGCGGCAGCCGATGTCCTGGATGTCGAACACCAGCGTGTCGATGCCCGCGAGCATCGTGTCGGTCGGCTCCCGCGTCTCGCCGTAGAGCGAGTACACCGGCAGCCCGGTCGCGGCGTCGCGGCTGTCGCCGACCTTCTCGTCGACCTTGCCTTCCCAGCCGTGCTCGGGCGAGAACAGGGCGACGAGCCGCACGCCGTCGGCGGCCGCGATCACGTCGACCGTGCGCGCTCCGGTGGCGGTGCGCCCGGTGTGGTTGGTGATCAGGCCGACTTTGCGGCCGCGCAGCACGTCGCTGCCGTCGCCGGCGAGCACGTCGATGCCCGTGCGCGTCGATGCCGCCGCCGCCTGCGCCAACGCGGGGAACGCCGTGGCGGCGAGGGCGAGGGATGTGCGCAGCAGGAACGACGAACGCATGCGCGGATCCTAGGTTGGGCGTCGGGCCGAGCCAGAGCTATGTGCGCAGCGGCAGCCGCGAGGCGAGCCAGCCGACCAGCACCGTCGCACCGCAGCTGGCGAGCCCGTGCCAGGGCCAGGCGAGCTTGACGTCCTGCGCCGGCAGGACGAACACGACGCCGACGATCGCGGCGATGCCGCCGCACAGGCCGAGCAGCGACGCCGTCGGCGAGCGGCCCGGCAGCAGCGCCAGCACGAACAGGCCGAGGATCACGCCGGTGGTGACCGTCGCGATCGCCAGGACCTTGGTGACCACCGCACTGCCGTCGCCGTAGTCGATGACGCCGACCACGACCTGCAGCGCGCAGAACAGCACCGTGGCGAGCTTGGCGGCGCGCAGCGCGAAGCGGCTGTCCGGGCGGTGGCCCGTGGCCGGCAGCAGGAAGTCGTTCACCAGCGCACTCGCCGACGCCGACAGCGAACTCGACAGCGTCGACATCGCCGCCGAGAACAGCGCGCCGAGCACGATGCCGACCAGCCCGGTCGGCAGGTGGTGCACGATGAAGTGCGCGAACACGTGGTCGCCCTTGGCGAACGGCGTCGGCGGCGGGTTCTTGGCGAACAGCGCCGACAGCCCGAGCCCGATCGCCAGGAACAGCGTGAACTGCGCTAGAACCAACGGGCCGCTCCACAGCAGCGCCTTCTGCGCGTCGCGCTGGGAACGCGCCGACAGGAAGCGCTGCACGATGAGTTGGTCGACGCCGTGGCTGCCGATCGACAGCACCGCACCGCCGAGCACGCCGGCCCACAGCGTGTAGGGCGTGCTGAAATCCCAGCCGAGGTCGAACACGCGCAGCCGACCGGCGTCCGCGGCCTGCGTGAACACGCCGGGCAGCCCGCCGTCGACGCCCGCGCCGATCATCAGCAGCGCGGTGCCGGCCCCGAGCATGTAGACGACGAACTGCACGACGTCGGTCCAGACCACCGCCTTGATGCCACCGAGGGCGGTGTAGGCCACGGTGCAGGCCCCGGTGACGACGACGCTGAGCGGCAACGACCAGCCGAACATCAACTGCAGCACGACCGCCGTCAGGTAGAGCCGCAGGCCGTCGGCGAGCGTGCGCGTGACCAGGAACAGCCCGCTGGCGAGCGTTCGCACGGCCGGTCCGCTGCGCACGCGCAGCACCTCGTAGGCGGTGAACAGTTCGCCGCGGAAGTACAGCGGCACCAGCAGGAAGGCCGCGATCGTGCGCCCGACCAGGTAGCCGAGCGGGAGCTGGAGGAACCGCAGGTCGCCGGTGCCGAACTGCGCCGAGTAGGCGATGCCGGGCACCGACAGGAACGTCGCCGTGCTGGTCTCGGTCGCGACGATCGAGAGCAGCAGCGCCCACCACGGCAGGTTGCGACCGCCGAGCAGGTAGTCCTGCGCCGACGTCGGGCCGCGCCCCATCCACAGCCCGAACGCGATCGTGCCGCCGAGGTAGACGACCAGCAGCACGAGGTCGAGCGGAGCGATCGCCATCGGCGGGCTGCTATACCGGCGCTGGCCGGCGACCGGAAGAGAACGCCCCTCGCGTCGCGGGCGCGCGGCGGCCAACATTGCCGCCATGACGCGCATCGATCTGGCCGCGCTGACGACCGAGGCCCGCAACCCTCGCACCCAGGATCTCGACGCCCTGTCGACGATCGAACTGGTGACGGCGATGAACGACGAGGATCGCCACGTCGCCGAAGCGGTGCGCGCCGAACTGCCGCGCATCGCCGCGGCCGTCGACGCGATCGCTGCCCGCATGCACAAGGGCGGTCGGCTGGTCTACGCCGGCGCGGGCACCTCGGGACGGCTCGGCGTGCTCGACGCCGCCGAGTGCCCGCCGACGTTCTCGTCGACAGCCGGGCAGGTGGTCGGCCTGATCGCCGGTGGTCCCGCGGCGATCCTGCACGCGGTCGAAGGCGCCGAGGACGACGAAGCGCTCGCCGCCGCCGACCTGCGCGCGCTCACGATCGGCCCAAAGGACGTCGTCGTCGGCATCGCCGCCAGTGGCCGCACACCGTACGTGCTCGGCGCCCTGCGCGCGGCGCGGGCCGCGCACGCGTTGACCGTCGCCGTGGTCTGCAATCGCGCGAGTGCCGTTGCCGCGGCCGCCGAGTTGCCGATCGAGGTGGTCACCGGCCCGGAGGTGCTGACCGGCAGCACCCGGCTCAAGGCCGGTACCGCGACCAAGCTGGTGCTGAACATGTTGAGCACCGGCGCCTTCGTGCGGCTGCACAAGGTCTACGGCAACCTGATGGTCGATCTGCAGGCGACGAACGCCAAGCTGAAGGCGCGCGCGGTGCGCATCGTCGGACAGGCGGCCGGCTGCGACGAAGCGCGCGCTGCCGAAGTGCTCGCGAGTTGTGACGGCGAAGTGAAGGCCGCGATCGTCGCCGCCCGGAAGCACGTGGCGCCGCACGTGGCGCGCACGCTGCTGTTCACGCACGACGGCAGCGTTCGGCAGGCGCTGGCGGCGCCGTGACGCCGACGGCAACCGTGGCGCCCGCCGCAGCGCGGTGGCTCGGCCTCGACGCGCTGCGTGGACTCTCGATCGCGGCGATGATCCTGGTCAACAACCCCGGCGCCTGGGGGGCCAAGTACCAGTACGACCCGCTGCGGCACGCGGCCTGGCACGGCTGCACGTTCACGGACCTCGTCTTCCCGACGTTCCTGTTCTGCGCCGGGGTCGCGATCGTGCCGGCACTCGGCGGCAAGGTGGAACGGGGGGCAGCGACCGCACCGCTCGTGCGCGGCATCGGCCTGCGCGTCCTGTCGCTCGTCGTGCTGGGCATGCTGCTGTCGGCGTTCCCGCTGCTGACGTTCGCCGACGGCAAGGGACTGTTCGATCCGCTGCTGGCGACGCGCTTTCCCGGCGTGCTGCAGCGCATCGGCGTCTGCTACGGCATCGCCGCGCTGCTGTTCCTGTTCACGCCCGTGCGAGTGCAGCGGCGGGTCCTGCTCGGCTGCCTGTTCGGCTACTGGGCGCTCATCACCTGGGTGCCGGTACCGGGTGTCGGCATGCCCAACCTCGACGACCCGGCCGGCACGCTGCAAGGCTGGCTCGACCGGGTGGTCTTCGGCGACCACATCTGGGTGAAAGGGTCCTACGACCCCGAGGGACTGCTCAGCACGATCCCCGCCGTCGCGACGGCCTTGTTCGGCGTCGAGGCGGGCCGGGTTCTGCGCCGCGAGTCGGACGCGGCGGCGCGCGTCGCGTCGCTGCTGCGCCTCGGCGTGCTGTGGATGCTCGCGGGGGCGGTGTTCGCGTGGTTCCTGCCGCTCAACAAGCCGATCTGGACCAGCAGCTACGCGGTGTGGACCGCCGGCATCGCGACCTGCGGTCTCGGCCTGTGCGTGTGGGCGTTCGAGCAGCGGGGCTGGACCGGCTTCGCGCACCCGCTGGTCGTCTACGGACGCAACGCGCTGCTGGTGTTCGTCGGCAGTTCGCTGCTCGCGAAGACGCTGGGTCGGCTCGTGCACGTGCCCGCGGGCGAGGGCACCGTGTCGGTGCAGTCGTGGTTCTTCACGAACTGCCTGCTCGGGCCGATCGGTGAGCCGAAGCTCGCTTCGCTGGCGTTCGGCGTGCTGTGGCTGTGCGGCTGGTATTCGGTGCTGGCGTGGCTGTTCCGGCGCGGCATCGTCTGGCGGGTGTGAGGCCCATCATGACCATCCGACCGTGCGTGCTCGTCCTCGGCCTGCTGCCGACCGTTCTTCCTGCCCAGGTCGCGTTCCACCACGAACGTGGTCGCGAACTGCTCGCCAGCGACGCCAAGATCGAGCGCATCGTCGCCGAGCGGCAGTTCACCGAGGGCCCGGTCTGGCTGCCGCGCGAACAGGCGCTGTTGTTCTCCGACATCCCGGCGAAGACGTGGCTCAAGTGGTCGGCCGCGGCGGGCTGCAAACCCTGGCAGGCGAGTGCTGCCGCGAATGGCAACACGCTCGACGTCGAAGGCCGCGTGCTGTCCTGCCAGCACGAGGCGCGCAACATCGTGCGGCACGAGGCCGACGGCGCGCAGACCGTGCTGGTCGATCGGCACGACGGCAAGCCGCTGAACTCGCCGAACGACGCCGTGGTGCGCAGCGACGGCACGCTGTGGTTCACCGATCCGACCTACGGTCTCGGCAAGCGCGAGCGGGAGCAGCCCGGCAACTTCGTCTACCGCTTCGATCCGGCGAGCAAGGCGACGACGGTCGTGCAGCGCGACTTCGACCAGCCGAACGGCCTGTGCTTCGCACCCGACCACGCGCGGCTGTGGATCGCCGACAGCGGCAAGAAGCAGCGTGTCGGCGCCTTCCCGGTCCTCGCCGACGGCGGGCTGGGCCCGGCGACGATGTGGCTCGAGGGCGGCAGTGACGGCATGCGCTGCGACCGGCACGGCAACCTGTTCACCACCGCGCGCGACGGCGTGCGCGTCTACGGGCCCGACGGCGTGCACCTGGCGACGGTCACGCTGCCCGAGCAACCGGCCAACTGCGCGTTCGGCGGCGAGGACGGCACGACCCTGTTCGTCACCGCGCGCACTTCGGTGTACGCGATCCCGACGCGCACGACGGCGGCGGCGATGCCGGAGCGACCGGTCGCGCCCGCCACCGAGAAGGCGGGGCGTTAGTCCGGCGAACCGCGGCCCGGCGAGGTCCCGCCGCCATCGGCAACGGTGGGTGGCGGCAGGGTGCGGTGGCCGCCCGGGTCCTTGCGCAGCTGCCGCCACAACGCGGCCTCGGCGCGTTTGGTCACGGTGCGCACCTCGAGGCCACGCGCCGTGCACGCCTGCACGCGGGCTTCGTGCTTGCCGACGTCGGCCCGGCCGAGCAGGCGGTGGTCGGGGCTGGCGCCGACCGGCGTGCGCGACAGCGCGACGAACGAGTACGGCAGCGCGCGCAGGTCGATGCCGACCTCGCGGGCGGCAGTGACCCAGGCGCCGTCGGTGAACACCTCCGGCGGCGGGGTGGCGAAGAAGTGGCACCAGTCGCGTTCGCTTGCGAGCGTCGGGCAACTCTGCGCGTGCGGACACGGGGCGACCACCTGGAACGACGGCAGCAGCTCGTCGCGCAGCGCGGCGAGCGCGCGCGCTTCGGTCGGGCGACCGGGTTCGACCAGCAGCACGGTGCGGCTCGTCGCGATCAACGCACGCAGGGCCGCGTGGCCGGCGGCGTCGAGTTCGCCGAGCACGTGGCTGACCAGCAGGATGTCGGGCGACTGCCCCGTGGTCGTGGCGATCGGCTCGGCGCGCACACCGGGTTGCTCCGCGCGCAGCCGCCGCACGGCGAACGTGCGCGCCGCCGCCGAGCGGTCGTGGCAGCGCACTTCGCGCGCGCCGAAGGCTGCAACGAACCGGCGCGCCGCGATCCCGGTGCCGCAGCCGAAGTCGAGCACCACGGCGTCGTCGGCGCGGGGCAGGCCGCGGTCGCGGCATTCGCCGAGCACCGCATCCCACTTCCAGCCGATGCGGGCGCCGAGCAGCGCGTCGTAGGCGGCGAGGTCGTTGGCGTCGCGCCAGTAGTCGGGCAGGGCGCGCGCGCCGCGGTCGTCGTCGAGGAACAGCTCCCGCAGCCGCTGGATGCGTTCGAGCTGGTCGCGGCGTAGCGGCATGGTCACAGCATGCCAGAGTCGTCGAGGGGTGCACGCGCTTGCCGGCGGGCAGGCACTTCTGCACAGTGCCGCGTCCGCCATGGCCGTTGCTCCCGTCGAAGTCCGCGTGCTGCCGAACGCCGTTGCCGCGGTGCCGATGCTGCTCGACGAAGTGCGGGCGCTGCTCGCCCGCGAGGCGCGGCCGCTGCTCGGCTTCGCGACCGGCGGCACCTTCACCGCTTTCCTGCAGGCGCTCGGCGCCGAACTCGCCGGCGGCCGGCTCGCGGGCGCCGACCGCCTGCTGGCGACGCACCTCGACGAGTACCTCGGCTTCGCGCCCGATCGCGCCGGCGGCATGGTGCACGAACTGACGACCGCGTGCCCGGCGCTGCAGGGCATGCTCGCGCGCGGCACGTTCTTCCCGGTGCCGCACGACGGCGACCCGGCCTCGGTGCGGGCGCACGAGGAACGGCTGGCGCGTGCGGGCGGCGTCGGCGTGCAGTTCCTCGGCATCGGCCGGAACGGGCACCTCGCGTTCAACGAGCCGGGCACTCCGTTCGACCGCGGCTTCCACGTCACGGCGTTGGCGGCGAGCACGCGCGACGACGCCCGCGCGCGTTTTGCGCCGACCGAGCCGCCAACGCATGCGGTGACTTCGGGATTGGCCACGATCCTGGCAGCGAAGCGCCTGGTGCTGTGCGCCTTCGGCGCGGCGAAGGCGCCCGCGGTCGCGGCGATGCGGCACGGGCCGATCGACCCGAGCTGCCCGGCGAGCCTGTTGCGGCGGCATCCGAACGCGCTCGTGCTGCTCGATCGCGCGGCGGCTTCCGGCTGAGCCGTCAGCGCGCTTCGATCTGGCGCTGCAGGGCGTCGATCTCGGCGAGAAGCCCGCAGAAGCGCGCGCCGAGCGGCGTCAACGCGTAGACGACCTCGATCGGCGGTTTGACGCCGTGCGCGGTGCGCGAGGTCAGGGCGAACCGCTGGAACTTGCGCAGGCGCTCGTTCATGACCTTGGCGGAGAGCCCGGGACAGGCCCGGCGCAGGGCGCTCGGTCGTTGTGGCCCTTGCGCGAGCACGCCGAGCAGGCGCAGCGACCACTTGCAGCCGACGATGCTCTCGACCATCTCGGCGACGCTCGGGCGGCGAGGCGTGCTCATCGACAGCAACCCAGGGCACCGAAAGGTGCCATCTTCGTTCGCGTGGAGGCGTGCTCCAGAGTTCTTCGTGCGCGGCACGTCGCCGCGCCTTCACCAAGAGCACGAGCCATGAAACAGAAAGCGATCTTCTACCACGCCGGCTGCCCG